>NZ_KZ454938.1:2577615-2912173 GCF_002797325.1 Bacillus sp. FJAT-45037
GATTTGCGAAGTTAAGAATGATCGCATCATGCTTGTCCGCTTCAATGTCTACAAGTAAGGCATCCGTTAATTCGTATGCACTCATTTCAGGCTGAAGATCATATGTCGCTACTTTAGGAGAGTCAATTAAAATTCTTTCTTCTCCTTCAAACGGCGTTTCACGTCCGCCACTGAAGAAAAATGTCACATGTGGAAACTTTTCTGTTTCGGCGATACGTAGTTGTTTGTAGTTTTGCTGCGCCAACACTTCGCCTAATGTGTTATCTAGGTTCGAAGGTTTGAATGCAACATAGCCATCCACTGATTCACTAAAGTGGGTCATACACACAAAGTGAACACTAGTAGGATGAGCCGGTCCACGCTCAAAACCTCGGAAGTCTTCATTTGTGAACACTTGCGACATTTGAATTGCGCGGTCCGGACGGAAGTTAAAGAAGATCACTGCGTCATCATCTTGAACGGTACCGACTGGTGTTCCGTCTTCTTTCGTCATCACGGATGGAATGACGAACTCATCATGGATTCCATTTTTATAGCTATCTTTTAATAGCTCTGTTGGATCTTGATAAGTTGGTCCTTCGCCATATACCATCGCACGATAAGACTTTTCAACACGATCCCAGCGACGGTCACGGTCCATAGCGTAATAACGTCCGTGTAGGCTGGCAAGTTCACCTACACCAAGTTCAGCTAGCTTCTTTTCCAAAGCGTCCACATAAATTTCAGCTGATGTTGGTCCGACATCGCGTCCATCTAGGAAACCGTGAACGTATACTTTCTCGACTTGTTCACGTTTTGCAAGTTCAAGCAGGGCAAAGAGATGATCGATATGACTGTGAATACCACCATCAGACAGTAGTCCATACACATGTAGGGCACTGTTTTTTGCTTTCACATGCTTAATCGCCTCGTGAAACGTATCATTCTCAAAGAAATCACCTTCACGAATCGAAAGGTTCACACGAGTTAAACTTTGATAGACAACACGACCGGCACCGATGTTCAAATGACCAACTTCAGAGTTGCCCATTTGACCAGGAGGTAATCCGACCGCTTCACCCGCTGCCTCTAGTGTAGCATGAGGAAACTGATTCCAATAGCGATCAAAGTTCGGTTTTTTTGCTTGGGCCACTGCATTACCAAGAACTTCATCACGTAACGCGAATCCATCAAGGATAATCAGTGCTACTGGCTTCTTGCTCATTTACCTGCCTCCAAAAGCTCAAGGAATGATTGTGCTTCAAGACTAGCGCCACCAACAAGTGCCCCGTCAATATCAGTTTGTGCCATGTATTCTGCAATGTTTGCAGGTTTCACGCTACCACCGTATTGAATACGCACTGCATCAGCTGCTGTTTCACTTACATTTGAAGCAACGACTTTACGGATATAAGCACAAACTTCATTCGCATCAGCTGCTGAAGAAGACTTACCCGTACCGATTGCCCAGATTGGCTCATACGCAATCACCGTTTCTTTTACTTGGTCTTCTGATAATCCAGCGAGACCTTTTTCCACTTGCTCACGTACGACATCATTTGTTTTTCCAGCTTCACGCTCTGCATCTGTTTCTCCGCAGCACATGATTGGAACAAGATTATGTTTGAATGCAGCGTGGACTTTTTTATTCACTGTTTCATCTGTTTCTGCAAACATTTCACGACGTTCAGAGTGACCAATGATCACATAAGAAACGTTCATGTCTTTTAAAGCGACAGGGCTGATTTCGCCTGTAAATGCACCACTTTCTTCAAAGTGAACATTTTGTGCGCCAACTAATAGGTCTGTTCCGCTTGTTTCTGATACAAGACTTTCAAGGTATAGAGCAGGAGAGCAGACAACCGCGTCTACTTCACTATTTGCAGGAACTTTTGCTTTTACTTCTTGGACGAATTGCTTCGCTTCTCCAAGTGTTTTATTCATTTTCCAGTTACCAGCGATAATTGGCTTACGCATATGAAACCACCTCGTCCTTGAATTATTTTTCGTTTAATGCTAAAACGCCTGGAAGTTCTTTACCTTCCATGAACTCAAGAGATGCTCCGCCACCTGTTGAAATGTGACTCATCTTGTCAGCATAATCAAACTTCTCAACAGCCGCTGCAGAATCTCCACCACCAATGACGGAATAGGCGTCACTTGTTGCAAGAGCTTCAGCTACACCTTTTGTACCATTTGCGAATGCTTCATATTCAAACACACCCATAGGTCCGTTCCAGATCACAAGCTTTGATTCCGCGACCACTTTGCGGTATGTATCAATCGTTTTCGGTCCAATATCAAGAGCTTCCCAATCAGCAGGAATGGAATCGATCTTAACAACTTTTGTGTTAGCATCTTTAGAGAAATCATCCGCTACAATCGCATCTTCAGGCATGTAGAAATTAACGCCTTTTTCTTTTGCTTTAGCCATGAATGTTTTTGCTAGATCAATTTTATCTTCTTCTAGAAGTGACTTCCCAACTTCATGACCTTGTGCTTTTATAAATGTATAAGCAAGTCCGCCACCAATAATTAAGTTGTCGACTTTATCTAGTAAGTTGTCAATAACACCAATCTTATCTTTTACTTTTGCTCCACCGATGATTGCCGTGAAAGGACGTTCAGGCGTTGACAATGCTTTCCCTAGTACATCTAGCTCTTTCTCCATAAGAAGACCAGCTACAGCGGGGATATGCTTGGCAATTCCTTCTGTTGATGCGTGAGCACGGTGAGCGGCACCAAATGCATCATTAACATAGACATCAGCAAGATTAGCAAAGGCTTTTGCTAATTCTGGATCGTTCTTTTCTTCACCTGCGTAAAAACGAACATTCTCAAGTAACAGCACGTCACCATCGTTTAAGCTGTTAGCTGCCGCTTCTGCTTCACTACCATGTGCTTCATCGACCTTTTTCACGTCTTTGCCTAGTAACTCACTAAGACGAGTTGCTACTGGCGTTAAACGAAGTTCTTCAACGACTTCTCCATTTGGACGACCTAGGTGGCTTGCTAAAAGAACTTTAGCTCCTTGGTCAACTAAGTATTGAATCGTAGGTAGCGCTGCGCGAATACGTGTTTCATCTGTGATTTTTCCGCTTTTCATAGGTACGTTAAAATCGACACGACAAAAGACTTTCTTCCCTTTAAGCTCAATGTCTCGAACCGTTTTCTTGTTCATTAGATCGGACCTCCCAGTCACATTTTACGCGATTACTTGACAGCGGAAAGGGGAGCTAGTACTTAAACTCTCCTCCCCCTACGCTATCTATTTTGAATTATAGTCCTTGTTTAGCGATATATTCAACAAGATCTACAACACGGTGAGAATAACCAGATTCGTTGTCATACCAAGAGATGACTTTAACCATGTTGTCTTCCATTACCATTGTTGATAAAGCATCGATTGTTGATGATGCTGGGTTACCATTGTAATCACCAGATACAAGTGGCTCTTCGCTGTATGCAAGAATTCCTTTAAGGTCACCTTCAGCCGCCTCTTTGAATGCTGCGTTTACTTCCTCAGCTGTTACATTTTTATCAAGTTCTGCAACAAGGTCTACAAGTGAAACGTTAGGTGTTGGAACACGCATAGCACCACCGTTTAGTTTCCCTTTAAGTTCAGGTAATACTAGAGCAACAGCTTTTGCAGCACCTGTTGTTGTAGGAATGATGTTCTCAGCAGCTGCACGAGCACGACGGTAATCTTTGTGCGGAAGATCAAGAATTTGTTGATCATTTGTGTATGAGTGAACAGTTGTCATCATACCGCGGCGGATACCGAATTTGTCATTTAATACTTTTGCAAATGGTGCAAGACAGTTCGTCGTACAAGAAGCGTTTGAAATAACGTGGTGGCTTCCTGCATCGTATTTCTCTTCATTAACACCCATAACAAGCGTAATATCCTCATCAGATGCAGGAGCAGAGATGATAACTTTCTTCGCGCCAGCTTCGATGTGTTTTGCTGCATCTTCACGTTTTGTGAAGAAACCAGTTGATTCAACAACTACTTCTACGCCACGATCTCCCCAAGCAAGTTCAGCTGGGTTACGCTGAGCAGTTACGTTAATTTCTTTTCCGTTCACAACTAACGCGTTGTCTTTTACTTCGATTTCCGCATCAAGTACACCGTGTACAGAATCATACTTTAGAAGATGTGCAAGCATGTTCGCATCTGTTAAGTCATTGATTGCTACAACCTCTACGTTCGGGTTGTTTAAAGCTGCGCGGAATACAATACGTCCAATACGTCCAAATCCATTAATACCAATTTTCGTTGTCATAATAAAATTCCTCCTAGTAGTAAGTAAAAGTTGATAAGAAAAGCTAAGTAAAAGGCTTCTTATCTTTATCAAAAAGGGAAACCCCTTTTATCTATAAAAGTTAATGTTACAGTTCAATCTCAAGTAGTCTACGAGCGGCCGATTCATCGGTGATCAGTACATCACTTGGACGATTGTTCATATAAGCAGAAATGGCTTCTGCCTTTGATTGTCCCCCAGCAACCGAGATTACATACTTATCTCGGTCAAGCTCATCTAGCTGTAAACCGATCGTCCGTTGTTTGTGGATAATGCTTCCTTCTCGATTGAAATAGTAACCAAATGCTTCAGCTACCGCTTCTTCCCGTTCAATCTTGTCCATAAACGTATCCTTTGAACCACGACGTGTCGCCATCGTATTCGCTTCACCAATTCCGTGAATGACAACCCGAGCTGACTTGATCAGCTTTAGGATATCCTGGATCGACGGCTCTAATACGAGAGATGAATACGCTTCTTCACTTAATTGGTCAGGAACGTGAAGCAAACGGTACTGGGCACCCGCTCGTGTTGCAAGTTCAGCACTTATCGTGTTGGCTTGGTTTTCAACTCTCTCCCCAAGTCCCCCACGCGCTGGAACAAACATCACATCTCGCATGCCTACATCTGGTGTCATCATCTCCGCAACAGCGGCAAGTGTCGTTCCACCCATCACCGCAATGACATCTTGAGGCAGACGCTTTGCTTTAAGTTCTGCAATACACGCCCGGCCAAGTTCTCGTTTTACCCAAGGGTTTTCATCACTGTCTCCTGGGACGACGAGGACTTTTCCAACTCCAAGCTTTTGTTGCACTTGCTCTTCAAGCGTTCGTAAACCAAGTAACTCCTTCATCACTTCTTCTAATTGATAAAAAAGTGCTTCACCTGATGGGGTTACCGTCATACCAGCTGTCGCAAAATGAACAAGCCCTTGACCCTTTAGAAATGTCACTTCCGTGCGTAACACACGCTCTGACATGTCTATGTTTGAAGATAAACTCCTTCTCCCAATCGGCTGCATCAAGCGAATATGCTGAAGGATTTTAAAACGCTTCACCATCACATCTAGCATGTCAGGTAATAATTTTTGTTGAATATCTAACAATACACGCATAGAACTGATTACTCCTTCTTAACACTTTTACACAATCTTCCTATCGGGATAAAATGCGTCCCTCGCAGTCGTTTTGTGTCCCGATATGGGTAAAAAAAGATCAAATCCTTATCTTCATCTTCATTTTAACAAGGAAATGATCTGCACACAAGCGATAATTACTGATTAAATTGATGTAAACGGTTTCTTATTTTACCTTTTGAGAATTGTCCGAAATCAATGTCTTCTCCATTGATAGAGACTACGGGGATCATGAGCTGGTATTGCTCTAATAGGTCATCATCTTGATAAATATCAATCACTGTAAATTCAAACGGGATCTCTTGCTGCAATTCTTTTAGCACAGCTACCCCTTTGTCACATAAAGGACAGTGATCCTTCGAATAAACCTTCACTTCTAGCATGTCACATACTCCTTGCTTTTATTCATATCTTTTCCTTTTCGTTGAAGAAGGAATGCCTAGTTCATCTCGGTATTTCGCAATGGCGCGCCTAGAGACGGTAATTCCTTTTTCATTCTCCATCCACGTGACGATCTTCTGATCAGAAAGTGGTTTAGCTTTGGACTCACCAGCAATCAGTTGCTTTAATAATTCTTTAATCGACTGACTCGAAGTTGATTCACCGAAGCCATTTTTCACACTTGATGTGAAAAATGCCTTTAACTCAAATAACCCACGCGGAGTTTGGGCGTACTTATGAGTTGTCGCTCGACTAACAGTGGATTCATGCATCTCAATTTCTACTGCAATATCTTTTAATGTTAACGGCTTTAACACGCCACTTTTTGATTCAAAGAAATCGCGTTGGTGACAAACAATGGCTTCAGCGACTTTCTTTATCGTTTGCTGCCGTTGTTCAATGCTTTTTAAGAGCCACTGAATTTGTTGGTATTTTTGTTTAGCATACTCGGTCGCCTCGGCTTGGTTCGATTGATGGAGAAGCCTCTCGTAGTCACGGTTCAAGCGAATGGGCGGAAGTGAATCATCAATCAGCTGAACGACCAACTCCCCACCTCTGTACGTAATGCTCAAATCAGGAATCAAGTAATTCGTTGGCTCCCCTGAAAATTGCGTGCCAGGACGCGGGTCGAGTGTTTGGATCAAATCATATACATCTTGAATGTCTTCGATCATCACATCGAGCTGTGAAGCAAGTTGCTTCCACTTCTTTGAAGCAAGTAGTTCCATGTGATCTGTCACAACCACTTCAGCCAGTGGCGCTTTATTCACTAGGCGCTTGAGTTGAAGTAACAGGCATTCTTGTAATGACCTCGCTCCGACACCAGCCGGTTCAAAGCTTTGCAACACCCGTAGTACCTGTTCCCCTTCTTCAGTACCTAATAGAAGGTCGGCGCACACCTCTTCAAACGGACGACAAAAGTACCCATCATCACGCAAGCTGAAAATGAAGTACTGTAACTGCTTTTCTCGTTCACCGGTTAACGATAATTCTCCGGCTTGTTCAATTAAATACTCGCTTAAACTTTTTTGATCAACAAGCGCATAGTCAATCGGGGAAGCATCATCCCCTTTTTGGTATGTTCTCGTTCGTTCGGTACCCGTGCCTATATAGGAAGATTCGCTTCTTACTTGCATAGAAGCTTGATCTTGCAAATCAATTAATGGATTCTCTAGAGCCTGCTCATGTATGAAGGCGGACAAGTCTGCTGTGGAGTACTGCAACAAATGGATCGCCTGACGCAACTCTTGTGTCATGACTAATGTTGTTGTCTGCTGTTGAAAAAGACCAAACTGCATAAACTTCCTCCTTCCGATAGATATCATACCACACTTTCACTTGATTAAGATATCATGTAAGCGCTTACTAAATCATATGAATCCTACTCCAAATCAGACCAATTTAGATATTACTATTATACTACAGATCCGTAACGTGACGATAACAAATTCAATTCACGTTTGAAGTGAAAAAAATTCGGCTATGATGGAAGAAGGTTTTGCATACCATGATAGGGAATACTATGTAATAGAGGAGACAAAATATTTGACCTTCTTTGACCTATTAGGTATGATGTACATAAGGAAATGATGCTGTTCGTACATACGTATCCATCAGTAATTCACGGACGCATGACAGCTAGGATCAACCTAATGATTCTGATTTATTCCATTCTAAGGAGGAAATGATTATGAATTTAATTCCTACAGTTATTGAACAAACAAACAGAGGCGAGCGCGCGTACGATATTTACTCTCGTCTACTAAAAGACCGTATCATCATGCTTGGTAGTGCGATTGATGACAACGTAGCTAACTCTATTGTTGCTCAACTTTTATTCCTACAAGCAGAAGACCCTGATAAGGACATCTCGCTCTATATTAATAGCCCTGGTGGTTCGATCACAGCAGGTATGGCGATTTACGATACGATGAACTTCATCAAGCCAAAAGTATCAACAATTTGTATCGGTATGGCCGCTTCAATGGGTGCCTTCTTACTAGCAGCCGGTGCGCCTGGCAAACGTCTTTCTCTACCAAACAGTGAAGTAATGATTCACCAACCACTTGGCGGCACACAAGGTCAAGCTTCTGACATTGAAATCCACGCACGTCGTATTATCGAAATGCGCGGAACATTAAACAAAATTCTAGCTGAGCGCACAGGCCAACCACTTGAAGTGATTGCCCGTGACACAGATCGTGATAACTTCATGTCAGCTACTCGTGCGAAAGAATACGGGATCATTGATGAAGTCATTTCATCACCATCCGCTAAATAAGACCAACGCCACCTAGAAATAGGTGGCGTTTTTCAATCCAAACCACCCTTCCAACTCTCCAACACAAAAAAGCACAGACCCTAAAGTCTGCACCTCCTCCTTCTTACGATTGTTTCTCCACATAAGCGGCTAACGCATCAAGCGCTTCGTCCTCATCATGTCCTTCTGTTATTAACGTAATATTTGTTCCTTGACCAAGCGCCAAACTCATCAAGCCCATGATACTTTTAGCGTTCACCTTCTTTTCACCCTTAACAATAAAGACATCTGAAGAAAAACGATTTGCTTCTTGGACGAATAATGCTGCTGGTCTTGCTTGTAATCCAGCTTTCAACTTTACTTGCACTTCTTTTTGAGCCATGTACAATCCCTCCCAATTTCTTTTTATAAATTGATTTCTAACGATTGTCCTGATCGAATTCGGTCAGCTATCTGATCAATTTTCCGTAACCTATGATTGATGCCAGACTTACTAACTTTTCCGCTTTCAACCATATCCCCTAGTTCTTTCAGTGTGACGTCTTGGTGCTTCATACGTAACTCGGCAATTTCTCGTAATTTCGGAGGCAATTGTTGTAGGCCAATTTCTCGTTCGAGGAGCCGAATGTTCTCTACTTGTCGTAAGGCCGCTCCGACCGTCTTGTTTAAATTAGCTGTCTCACAGTTTACTAGTCGATTGACCGAGTTTCGCATGTCTTTCATAATCCGAACATCTTCAAAATGAAGAAGCGCCTGATGAGCCCCGATGACACTTAAGAACTCGGTAATTTTCTCACTCTCTTTCATATACGTGATGAACCCCTTCTTACGTTCCAATGTTTTTGCATTTAGATCGTATTCGTTCATTAATTCACATACTGAGGCATTATGTTCTTCATATAAAGAAAAGACTTCGAGATGATACGACGACGTCTCAGGATGGTTAATCGATCCGCCTGCTAAAAAGGCCCCACGTAAGTAGGCTCGCTTGCAGCATGTTTCTTTCACAAGCTCATGAGAAATCGTCCGAATAAACATAAACCCTTCCCCGAGAATGCCTAGTTCTTCTAAAAGGTATTTCGCTTCGTGTGAAATTCTCACAAGATACACATTGTTCTTTTTAAGTCTCATCTTTTTTCGAACCATGAGTTCAACAAAGATCTCTGGATATAACTTTTTAATTAACGTATAAATCCGGCGAGCAATCGCTGCATTTTCGGTGGTGACATCTAGACCTAATTGACGATTAGCCAATGACATCGATCCGTTCATCCGAATTAAGGCAGCGAGTTCCGCTTTGGCACAGCATGACTCTTGCTCAAACTGTGTCAGCTCTTTTTTTGTCTTGGCTGCGAAGGACATTATCATCACTCCTTTCAGCCGTGTAGCACGCATTTATGATATAGGTATCTCTATGGGTTCATTTCTTGCACAACCACACGCCATTTTTTTCATTCACCAATTATTCAACCGTTCTTAGCAAAGCCTTTGATACTTTTTGGGCATCATGGCGTAACATTTGATCTTTTTCGACCACGAAGTGATCATTAATGACATTCACACCCATTGTATGCAATTGATCAAGGTCGACTACAACCGGAGAGGCTTGTTCTTTGGCATAATGCTCTTGCACTTCTTTTGATACAGGGGAACCATGTACAAGAATGTCATCAATCAATTCTGGCCCACAATGGGCGAACAACGCCTCGAGGTGTTCAGCTGCCGTGTAGTCATCTGTTTCCCCGCTTTGTGTCATCACGTTGCAAATATAAATCTTGTTCGCCTTAGCCTGAATCACCGCTTCACTAATCCCTGGAACGAGCAAGTTCGGCAGGACACTTGTATACAAGCTACCAGGTCCAAGCACGATCAAGTCTGCCTCGCGTATCGCACGTAAACTCTCTTGCAAAGGAACAATATTCTCTGGCGTCAAAAAGACCCGCTTGATTCGCTTTTGTTCTAACGGAATTTTAGACTCGCCACTCACAATCGTCCCATCTTCCATCTCCGCATGAAGAACAACACTGCGATTGGCAGCTGGAAATACTTTACCTCTTACATTTAAAACTTTGCTCACCTCAGTAATGCCTCGAGAGAAGTCCCCGGTAATCGACGTCATCCCTGCTAATAAAAGATTCCCTAACGAATGACCCGTAAGTCCTCCCCCATTGGTAAAACGATGCTGAAATAGTTCTTCCACTAGAGGCTCAACTTCTGCTAGAGCAATGAGCACATTTCTTACATCTCCTGGTGGCGGGATGTTCAGTTCTTGCCTAAGACGACCAGAGCTTCCTCCATCATCCGCCACCGTAACGATTGCTGTGATGTCAACAGAGAAGGTTTTCAAGCCTCGGAGTAAGACGGACAAGCCCGTACCTCCCCCAATCACGACTACTTTTTTTGGCTTCAAGTTATTTTTCCTTCCCCTTCTCAATATCACGGTGGCTAACATGCATCACATATTCCTTAGAAAAAGCTTCCCCAAAGTATTCTGCCAATGTCACCGAACGATGCTTCCCACCTGTACATCCGATTCCGATTACAACCTGACTTTTTCCCTCGCGCTTGTACTGAGGTAACATGTACGTTAGTAAATCACTAAGCTTTTCAATGAACGTTTGAGTTTCCGACCATTTTAAAACATAGGAAGATACTTCCTTGTCTAAACCTGTATTCGGACGCAAGTGGTCGACATAGTGTGGGTTCGGTAAAAACCTCACATCAAAGACAAGGTCTGCATCAATCGGAATTCCGTATTTAAACCCAAACGACATAATATTAATCGAAAATGGATGTCGATCTGTCGTTTTAAAGCGTTGAATAATGCGCTCACGCAACTGGATCGGCTTCATTTCCGTTGTATCAATGATTTGTTGTGAGCGTCCTTTTAAATCCTCAAGCAACTCTCGCTCTTTTTGGATGCCTTCTAAAGGAAGACCATTTTTCGCAAGTGGATGCGAACGTCTTGTTTCCTTATAGCGTTGGACGAGCTTAGCATCTTTTGCATCCAAAAATAAAATTTGCATCTTTAATTTCACATCTGTTGTGTGACTAATCAAATCAATCGCTTCAAACAAATGATCAAAAAACTCTTTCCCTCTAAGATCTATGACCAAGGCTACTTTATTCATCGTGCCATTCGAATCTTTTAGTAGGTCAACAAACTTCGGGATCAAGGCAGGCGGTAGATTATCGACACAGAAATAGCCTAAGTCCTCAAAACTCTGCACAGCAACGGTTTTTCCAGCTCCTGACATTCCTGTAATTATTACAATGTGAATCTCCTCGTTATTTGTCACAATCCATCACCTGCTTTTCTATAGAATCACTAGTTATTTATCTTTATTTCTGCTGGATCTGGGTCGAGACGGTACGATAACAGCTTGAAATCAGGTGTGTAATGAAATGTTCCATACATGACATCATCACGCTCAAGCACATGGCGGAATAAATATTGATCCCCTTCTGCCATCGGTAACTCTTTAATGTGATCAAGCTTTTGCCATTTAAGGTCGCCTTCAGAAGATTGCTCTAACTGCTCACCTTCAAACTGCGTCGCTTGAAATGTAAACATCATCCACTCCGATTGAATCTTGTCATCTTCTATAATAACCATCGAAAAAACAGCGCGTAACTTTGCATCTAGAATACTAAAGCCTGTTTCTTCTCGAAATTCCCTTGTCACTGTTTCTTTAATAGATTCACCTGATTCCATCTTACCACCAGGCGCAACCCACCAGCCTCGACGTGGCTTTTGTAACAATAGCGCTAAGTCATCATTTACGAGTACACAGTTTGTAACCCTTTGCAACAGCTTCACCTCACGTTCTATTCACTTCTTATTATACATTTATTTTCAAAACGGAACAATTCTTAGCATGAGGCAATATTTGTGAGGAGTCCTACTCATTTCAGGAAAAAGGACAAAAAAAAGGGCACGGACAGGATGTCCGTGCAAATTATATAAAAAAGGGGGTCAATTACTTATTCTTACTTTACCCCAAATTTATTTCATCCTTGTTACAAACTGATTAAAACCGAATGACGTTTTTAAAATTTTTTTGTCTGTTTCTCACAACGCTTAAGCTTTTGTTGTAGATTCTTCAAGACTTTCAAGGTAATGTTGAACATTTTGAGCAGCTAAGCTACCGTCTCCTGTTGCAGTAACAATTTGACGAAGAGACTTTTCGCGAATGTCCCCAGCCGCATAAATACCAGGTACTTTCGTTTCCATTTCTTCATTCGTTACGACATATCCTTCTTCGTTCAAAATACCAAGGCCTTTGACACTAGCATTGAGAGGAAGCATACCGATGTAAATGAACGCTCCATCTGTTTTGAACTCTTTCGTTTCCCCTGTTTCTGTATGTTCAATTGTTACACTACCAACCTTGCCGTTTTCTTCGTTGATTTCGTTTACGACATGATTCCAGATGAACTCAATCTTATCGTTTTTAAAAGCACGATCTTGAAGAATCTTCTGAGCACGTAATTGGTCACGACGGTGGATGATCGTTACTTTTGAGGCAAATCGTGTTAAATACACTGCTTCTTCAACAGCAGAGTCTCCTCCTCCAATAACAACAAGCTCTTTTCCTTTAAAGAATGCCCCGTCACAAACCGCACAATAGGATACCCCGCGACCGCTTAATTCTTTTTCACCTGGTACGCCTATCTTCTTGTATTCTGCACCCGTTGCAACAATTACTGCTTTTGCTTTGTACTCTTTGCTACCGGCTTTAACAAGCTTATATTCACCTTCGTCGATGATTTCTTTCACATCACCATATCCATACACCGCACCGAATTTCTTCGCATGCTCAAACATTTTTGTTGATAATTCAGGCCCTAAAATATGATCAAAACCTGGGTAGTTTTCTACTTCTTCCGTGTTAGCCATTTGTCCACCTGGTACGCCACGCTCTAGCATAATCGTGCTAAGGTTCGCTCGAGAGGTGTAGACAGCCGCAGTCATACCTGCTGGGCCAGCTCCAGCAATAATCACATCATAAATATTCTCTTCACTCATTAAAATCACTCCTACATTCACTAATTCATTCGTTCTACCCTTATCCTAATCAAGAAGCATATAAGTGTCCACTTATATGCTTAAAGAACATAAATTCTTAACAATTACCACAGGAGGTATAAAACGTCCTCTGAACTTAGTTTCCCATTTTGATCCGTTTTCAAGCATGCCCCTGCGTCTTCATTGCCAAGTCGTTCTGCTCGCTTCCAATAAAACATCGCTTTATCTTTTTGATCAAGATGATAATAAGCGACTGCCAAACAATGAAAAAGATCTGGTTCGCGCTCAAGTAAATAAGGTTCAACACGAAGAAGACGGTTTACTACTTGCTCGTAGTCTCCGATCGCACCTAACACTTTCGCTACCTTCATATGATGTTCGATATCTAGCGGATAAATGCGCTTGATCGCTTCAATATAAGGTTTTGCCTCGGCCTCTTTTCCACTTCGGCTATGGAAGACTGCTAAATTACACAGAGCAAATAAATTTCCCGCATCTTTTTCCAACACGCTCAAACATAGCTCAAATGCCGATTCGTCTCCGAGTCGAAACAGCGCTTCAGCAAGATGATTTTGGGCAGACCAACAGGTTGGATGATCCTCCATGATCTTTTGTAAAATAGGTAAAGCGTCTTCTGGCTTCCCCTTTTTTAATAACGTTCGCGCTCGATCATGCTCAATAATGTACTCATCGGCAGAAAGGTCTAGATCACCCCAGACCTCTCCGTCTTCTTCCGCTTCTTCTCGTTCTACTTGTAAAAGCTCTAACAAATCCTCAGCATCTTTATAAAATTCGCCACCAGGCGTCAGCACCATGTATCGCTTTGCCGCTTCATTTGCTTTTTCAAACAATCCTAAATAAGCAAAGTTATTCGCCATAAAGAAATAGCATTCCGACTGAACATCACCATGATCGGCTAATACTTGCGTCAATATCTCATTGGAGCGATCATACTGCCCCATCTCTGAGAGAACCGCCGCTAACTGAACATGAAAGACAGGCTCTTGATCTGTAAGCTGTACCGCACGTTCAAATAATTTGACAGCACGCTTCAGATGGTTTTTTCGATAGGCAATAATGCCTCTATGAAAGAAATAATCGCCACTTCTATAAAACGGAACGACATTTCGATTTTCCTGTTCATTAGTTGGTATCACATTCATGTAGTTCGATTCCCTCCATCTCTCTATTCATACCCTTAAGTATACAACAAACAAGGGGGCAATTGGAAAGGGGAAATCAAGATAACTTATCTCCAGCTTAAAAAACGCTAAGAAGATAGTCTCCTTAGCATTCTAGATCCTTACACTACACTTGCTACTTCCTGCTGACCCTTTTACATACGGAAGGACAAAGCGGTCCCTGCAAAGATGTACAACAGGCAATTAATTACATTGTGACACATTGAGCAATATTTTCCGTTAGTAATTAAAGAGTCTAGGACATTAAGAAAGGATTTAACTGAGAACCCGAACAATGTGCTAACCTAGCGGATGAAATATACGTAGACTCCTTCGGGATGAAAAGCAACGGTGAGACCCCACAGTGCGGAGCACGAGGAGGCTCACCTGCTTCCCGCGGAAAGCGAAGTATATTTCAGGAGCGGCTTAACTGCACCTCGTAATACTTTGTTCGGATTTTTGCCGTGCCCCAGTCTCTTGTCTTTTATGACTTCGGCTTGTGTCGTTCTTCTAATACCGATAAGATCTCATCAAGCGGCAGTTTCTGTTCACGTAATAAAACGAGAACATGATACAACAGATCAGCTACTTCCCACTTTAATTCTTCGGGGTCTCTGTTTTTAGCGGCTATAATGACTTCGCCTGCTTCTTCGCCGACTTTTTTCAAGATCTTGTCGACCCCTTTTTCAAACAGATACGTCGTGTAGGCCCCTTCTGGCATTTCCGCTTCACGCTCGGCAATGACGATTTCTAATTCATCTAAAATCGCAAAGCGCGTTGGATTCGTGCGGATATTCTCACCAAAGAGCGAGTCACTAAAGCATGTGTAATCTCCTTTATGACAAGCAGGCCCTCTTGGTGTCACTAAGACCACTAAGGCATCGGCATCACAATCATAGCGCATATCGACAATTTGCTGCGTGTTACCAGATGTCTCGCCTTT
This sequence comes from Bacillus sp. FJAT-45037, assembly GCF_002797325.1. Classification (GTDB taxonomy): domain Bacteria; phylum Bacillota; class Bacilli; order Bacillales; family Bacillaceae_D; genus Alkalihalophilus. Next base: position 2,592,888 of record NZ_KZ454938.1, read on the forward strand.
ATGCCATAGCTCTTGGCGAGAACGACTATAAAACCATGTTTCCTTGGTTTCTATCGATTTTTGAAGAGATTCTTTGTTCATATAAGCAAGTGTAAGCACTTCTTTGCTCGTTGCATCTTGAACGATTGCTGGAACAAGTCCTTGCTCGTCAAATTTAATTTTTTCAATACTCATCGAACAAGCACCCCCTCTTCTTTTAAATAAGTTTTCACTTCTTCCACAGATGTTTCTTTATAATGAAAGATTGACGCAGCTAGAGCAGCATCTGCATTTGCTTCTTTAAATACATCAGCGAAATCTTCTTTTTTACCGGCTCCGCCTGAGGCAATAACTGGCACATTGACGACCTCATTGACAGCTTTGGTTAAAGCAAGGTCAAACCCCGTCTTTGCGCCATCTTGGTCCATACTAGTTAGAAGAATTTCTCCAGCCCCGAGTCGGGTCGCTTCTTTCGCCCAGTCACACACTTCCCACTCTGTTGCTTGTCGTCCACCATGAGTGTAGATTCGCCATGAACCTAGCTCTTCATCGTATTTAGCATCAATCGCTACAACGATGCACTGGGACCCAAAGAAATCAGCCCCTTCCCGAATTAACTGAGGACGTTTAACAGCTGCTGTGTTTAAGGAAACTTTATCTGCGCCTGCACGTAATACACGCTTCATGTCTTCAAGCGTATTGATGCCGCCTCCGACTGTAAACGGAATCGCTAACGTTCCAGCTACTTCTTCGACTACTTCCACCATCGTCTCTCGGCCTTCATGCGAGGCAGAAATATCTAAAAAGACGAGCTCATCCGCGCCTTGCTCATCATAAAAAGCCGCAAGTTCAACAGGGTCTCCTGCATCACGAAGATCAACGAATTGAATACCTTTGACGACACGGCCGTCTTTTACATCTAAACACGGGATCATTCGTTTCGTTAACAACCTGTCACTCTCCTTTTAACGCTTCTTCTAGTGTAAATTGATTCGTGTAGAGGGCTTTACCGACGATCGCTCCTCTGATTTCACTTGTATGTTGACGCAACTCGGTCAGATCTGCAAGCTTACTGACCCCACCTGAGGCGATTACTTCTTTTCCAGTCGCTTCACTCAGTTCTGCAATTGCTTCTGTATTAGGCCCTTGAAGCATTCCATCACGAGAGATATCGGTAAAAATAAAGACTTCAGCCCCGTACCGAGCTAATTCATTGGCAAGGTCGACCGCTTTTACAGATGATGTCTCAAGCCAGCCTTCTGTCGCAACATAGCCATCACGAGCATCGAGACCAATGGCAATTCTTTCTCCACCGTATGTTTCGAGCATCTCTTTCGTAAATACAGGGTCATTCACCGCAACACTACCTAAAATGACGCGATCAACACCGCGCTCTAAATAATAGGCCACATCTTCAGCTGTACGAATTCCACCCCCGACTTGGACGGACACATCAAGCTCTTTCGCTACCCTCACCACATGGTCGTGATTCACACGTTTTTTCGCTTTGGCTCCATCTAAGTCGACCATATGAATCCACTTCGCCCCTGCCTCGGCAAATGACTTAGCCATATCAAACGGCGAATCTCCATAGATCGTTTCTTGATTATAATCACCTTGGACGAGTCGAACACATTTCCCGTCACGCATATCAATGGCGGGATAAATTTCAAATTTAGCCACGACTAACCGCTCCTCTCTCCACAAACGTACCAAAATTCTTCAAGATCGACATTCCGACTGAACTACTTTTTTCAGGGTGGAATTGTGTTCCGAGCACATGCTCTCTTCCGACCACAGCAGGAACTTCTCTTCCGTACTCACTTGTCGCAAGGAGAACGTCTCGATCTTCTGTTGTAACCACATAGGAATGAACAAAGTACACATGCCCTTGGTCTACATCCTTTAGCAAAAGATGGTCTGGTTGATGGAAACTTAACTTGTTCCACCCTATATGCGGCACTTTGTAGCTCTTGCCAAACTCATCAATCCCACTGAATCGATCGACTCGACCTGGTAGGAGACACAAGCCTTTTGTTGATCCATGCTCGTTACTTTCTTCAAATAGAAGCTGCATGCCAAGACAAATTCCGAGTAATGGCTTCCCGTCCTGGGCCCACTCTTTTAAAAAGGTTGAAAGACCGGTTTCTTCTAAAATCGCCATCGCATCACGAAACGCGCCAACACCAGGCAAGACTAGCCCATCGGCTTTCTTTAATTCAGCCTGATCATCGGATAAGAAATAAGGAAGCTCTAATCGTTCGAGTGCCTTACTCACGCTATGTAAATTCCCCATGCCATAATCGACAATCCCAATCATCTATAACATCCCTTTCGTTGACGGAACCCCTTTAACACGGGTATCGATCGTTGTTGCCTCATCTAACGCACGCGCTAACGCTTTAAAGATCGCTTCAATAATATGATGCGTATTATGACCGTAATGAACAATCACATGTAAGTTCATTCGTGCTTCAAGAGCGAGCTTCCACAGAAATTCATGGACAAGCTCCGTATCAAAAGTTCCTACTTTTTGGCTTGGTAACTCGGCACGAAACTCCAGATGCGGTCGATTGCTTAAATCGACCACGACTTGCGCTAAGGTCTCATCCATCGGAACAAACGCACTACCATAACGTTTGATGCCTTTTTTATCCCCTAATGCTTCTTTTAAGGCCAGACCAAGTACAATGCCGATATCTTCAGTCGTGTGGTGGTCGTCGACTTCTGTATCGCCCTTGGCATCAACCGTTAAATTGAAATGACCGTGCTTTGTGAACAAATCAAGCATATGAGTGAGAAAAGGTACCCCTGTCTCTAGATTGGATTGGCCTTCGCCATCTACCGTAAACTCTAACGCAATGCTCGTTTCTCCAGTTTGTCGTTCTAGTTTCGCTTGTCGCATCGTTTTTCATCCTCCAGTCGAATATCGATCGCTCGTGCATGAGCTTCAAGTCCCTCTAATCGAGCAAGGGCTGTAATGCTGTGGCCATTTTTCATCAGTGCTTCTTTGCTATAAGAGATAATGCTCGACTTCTTTACAAAATCATCGACACTTAACGGACTAGAAAAACGAGCCGTTCCATTTGTCGGCAACACATGATTCGGTCCCGCAAAATAATCTCCAACTGGCTCTGAGCTATACGGGCCAACAAAGATCGCTCCCGCATGTCGAATTCGCCCAACAAGTGCCATTGCATCACCTGTTAAAATTTCAAGATGTTCAGGTGCTAACTCGTTTGTCACTTCAATCGCCTCGTCTAAATCTTTCGTCACATAGATCGCTCCGTAATCACGAATCGCCGCCTCAGCAATGTCCCGTTTTGGCAACGTTTCAAGCTGTTTTTCCACTTCTTTTTGGACACGCCGAGCAAGCTCTGTAGAAGGGGTCACCAAGACCGATGAAGCGCGCTCATCATGCTCAGCTTGACTAAGGAGGTCTGCTGCGATATATCGAGGATTAGCCTCTGCATCAGCTAGGACAACAATCTCACTCGGTCCTGCAATCATATCGATGTCGACATGACCAAACACTTCACGCTTGGCTAAAGCAACATAAATATTACCCGGTCCTGTGATCTTATCGACCGCTTGAATTGATTCCGTTCCGTAGGCTAGTGCGGCAACTGCTTGGGCACCTCCCACTTTGTAGATCGACTGAACACCAAGTTCGTTCGCTGTCACAAGGACGCTCGCTGGAATGCTGCCATCTTTTTGTGGTGGTGTCACGATCGTAATGTTCGGCACGCCAGCAACTTGAGCGGGGACGACATTCATGATGATCGAGGATGGATACGCGGCTTTTCCTCCAGGTACATACAATCCAACCGAATCAAGCGGCGTGACCTTTTGCCCTAAAATCGTTCCATCTTCTTTTGTTGTCATCCATGATTGCTGCACTTGTCGTGTATGGAAGTCACGAATATTGTCAATGGCTCCACGAATTGCTTCCAACACCGTCTCGCTCACCTGACCATAGGCAGCATTGATCTCCTCGACATCGACCAATAGACGATCGAGTACAGCACCATCAAATTTCTCAGTGTAAGAAAAAAGGGCGTGATCTCCTTTTTGACGCACGTCTTGAATAATTGTCTGAACCGCTTCAAGCTGCTCGGTTGTTCCTGTATCTAAATCACGTTTGAGACTAACTTCGTCTGTAACCGTAATAATCTTCATTCTTAATCCCCCTCGATGACAGTCGATAATCTCTCGACGAGTTGATCAATTCGGTCATCCTTCATGCGGTAGCTTACCGGATTAACAATTAAGCGTGAGGTAATGGGTACAATCGTCTCCATCTCAACCAGACCATTTTCCCTCAAAGTTTGTCCTGTTGAAACAATATCCACAATGCGATCTGCCAGTCCGATTAATGGCGCCAGCTCAATCGATCCATTAAGCTTAATCATCTCGACTTGCTCCCCTTGCTCTTTAAAATACTGGGCAGCAAGGTTCGGGTATTTGGAAGCCACCTTTGGATTAATATCTTTTTTCTCGTATCCTGGTAAACCAGCAACCGCTAAATAACAAGCGCTAATTTTTAAATCAAGCACCTCGTACACATCACGCTCTTCTTCGATCATGACGTCTTTACCCGCGACACCAACATCCGCCACGCCATGCTCGACGTATGTTGGGACATCCATTGGTTTCGCTAAAATAAAGCGTAGGTTCTCTTCTTCAACATCAATAATCAGCTTACGTGAGTCATCAAACTCATCCGGGAGACGATAACCTGCTTGACGGAGAAGGTCGGCTGCCTCTTCAAAAATTCTTCCTTTTGGCATCGCGATCGTTAAACGTTCACTCATGTTACTGGCCCCCTTTCTTTGACTTTCCAATCGAATAAATCACTTCATCATATTGTTCACTCATACGATCTACATCGGCCACGCCTGAAAGGTCCTGCAAGACAACCGCCACGCCTTCTTGACGCTTCTGTAGGGCTAGTTTTGTCGCTTCTTCTCTGCGCTCTTTACTAAAAATAATACATGTCACTGGCTCTCGCTCTGCTCGTTTACCTATCGCTTCAACAAGTAAATCAAGACGAACACCAAAGCCTGTTGCAGGAGCCGGGCGGTCAAATTTCTCTAGCAACTGATCATATCTCCCACCGCTACTAAGTGGCACACCCAAATCATTCCCGTAGCCTTCAAACACAACACCCGTATAGTAGCTTAAATGAAGCACGAGATTGAGATCGAGCTTCACATACTCATCCATCCCGTAGCTCTCAAGCACGTCCCATAATTGCGTCAGTTCTGCTAATGCCTTTTCCCCTTGTTCGGTCTGTATCAGGTCAGCGGCTTGTTGGAGTGCCTCTTTTCCACCACGCAACTTCAACAGTTTCAATAAACGGTCTTTGTCGATCGAAGACAAGTTCAGCTCTTTCACATGCTGGCGGAAGCCGACATAGTTTTTTTCATATAAATAACGACGAAGGACAAGTGCACGATCTTCATTGCCAACAACATCTAATAACAGTGCGTCAACATATCCAACATGACCAATAGCCACTTTAAAACCTGATAATCCCGCGCGTTGTAAACTAGAAATCATTAATGCGATCACTTCACCGTCTGCACTGACTGTCTCATCCCCAATAAGCTCGACACCGACTTGTTCGAACTCTGCAGGTTTGCCGCCTTCATGCTGCTGGGCACGGTACACATTGGATTGATAGTTTAGGCGAATCGGGAAAGAGGCTTCTTTCAAGCTTGAAGCAACCAGTCTCGCAATCGGTGCGGTCATATCAGGACGGAGCACCAATGAATGTCCTTTTGAATCCAATAATTTAAACAATTGTTGATCAAGAATCGCTGAGGCCTCCCCAACCGTATCGTAAAACTCTAGTGTTGGCGTATCGATCGTTTGATACCCCCAAAGTGCGATTTCAGCTGCTAGTCGATCTCTCACTTGCTTTTTCGTTGCATATAAATTCGGTAATGTATCTCTCATCCCGATTGGTTTCTCAAACATAAATGGCTTTGACATCTCTCTTCACTCCTTGTATCTCTATCTTTTAGTAGGTTGATCATAATCTATCCTATTCACACGTTCTTTTTACTTTAGTTCGCTAACATACTACCGAAATAAAGGATTCATCTGTAGTCTACACGAGGACACATAGACCGTCAACTAAAAAGACTGATTTTTTCGAGAGCATCATATATATAGATTCGACGAATTCTATCAAAATCCTGTTACAACCCAATGATCCCCCTTCCACTTTTCCACTTCCAACCTTTCCAACCCACAAAAAAAGCCCCAACACTACTTGTGTCAGGACCCTACTTCATATTTTCTCTTTAATCACTTGCATCGGATTGCCGCCAACAAATGCGCCCGCCGGAACGTCACGATGTACAAGTGTCCCTGCTGAGACAATGGCACCGTCCCCAATTGTTACACCAGGAAGGATCGTTGTGTTCGCACCAATCATCACGCCATCCCCGATGATCACATCCCCCAAACGATACTCTTTAATCAAATACTCATGCGCAAGAATCGTCGTGTTATAGCCGATAATCGTATTTTTCCCAATCGAGATTCGTTCAGGAAACATAACGTCCATCATCACCATTAACGCAACCGCCGTCTCAGCACCTACCTTCATGCCAAGAAAATGGCGATAGAGCCAATTTTTCACCTTCAGAAACGGCGTATAACGAGAGATTTGAATCACAATGAAGTTTTTGACGACTTTAAAAAACGGAACTGTGCGGTAAATTTGCCAAAGAGAATTCGCTGTGTTCACCGGGTAGCTCTCCGTTTTTCTACTCACTTTCTACCTCCAAGATATCAAGCAAGTCCGCCATCGTTTCTAGTACATAATCAGGTTCAAGGGCACGAATCGCCTCTTCCCCTTTAATTGACCAGCTCACACCCGCGGTTGGAATTCCGAGATTCTTACCGGCATGAATGTCATGAGGGCTATCACCAATCATCATCGCCCCTTCTTTCGTCACACCGAGACGCTCTAGAGCGAGTTCCAATGGTTCCGTATGTGGTTTGGCGTGTGTGACATCGTCTAAACCGACAACGACATCAAAATACGAATCAAGATTCATTAACTTTAACCCCATCAATGCTGTCTTACGGATTTTTGTTGTGACGATCGCTAAGTTATAGCCTTTTTCATGTAAGGTCTTAATCGTCTCAAACACCCCTTCATACTCACGAACAAGCTCATCATGAAATGCATGATTATGCGTACGGTAGAAGTCTATCATTTCTTCGTAACGTTCCGCATCAACCGTTTTAAAGCTATCTGCTAAAGGTGGTCCGATAAATGTGATCACTTTTTCACGATCATACTCACCTGGCTTATAATGCTCAAGGGTGTGTAAGAACGAAGCAATGATGAGTTCATTCGTGTTAATTAAGGTTCCATCTAAATCGAATAATAATGTTTTAATGTTCATAGGTCGCTTCCTTTCTATCTGCCTGTTGATCTTTCTCTAATCGTTTCCAAACAAAAGCCACAACGACAGTCAAGACAATCGCTGTTACGACACGAATAATTAATAACGGCCAAACAGGAATCCCAAGTGGAATGAAAATTAATGTATCTTCTATGACCGCGTGACAAGCGACAAGGAAAATGAACACCAAGTACAAATCCTTTTTCGATACATTATCTTCTTTGACCGCCTGAATCATCACACCAGCTCCAAAAGCGAGGCCAAACACAAGACCCGAAGCCAGTGTCGTCGATGTATTTTTTTGAATGCCGAGTAAGCGAGTTAAAGGAGCCATCCATGAGGACATCACCTGTAACCAGTTTAACTCTTTCATAATTTGAACAAATATCATCAGCGGGATCACGATCATGGCTAATTGGACGATTCCAAGGAACGCACTTTCTATTCCTGAGAATGCAATCCCCATCCAGGTAGACGGCTCCGCACTCGGTGTCGTTGAAACGAATCCGTATTGTGCGGTTTCTTGCCCTCCACTCCAAAATAAATGAATCATCCATGCCGAAAAGAGTGCCAAACCAATCCGCACCGCTAATACGACACTCATTTTGATTCCGACCTTCGTTGCGACAGCCGACTCAACGAAAAGGTTGTGAGAAAACGACAGCATCATCGCTAGGATAAAGACTTCCTTTACGGTGAGCTCAAGCGTTAATATTGCCCCAATGCCTGCATACAAATTAAGCACATTCCCGAGCACAAGCGGAATCGCCGCTTCCCCAGGTAGACCAATGAAACCCATCAGTGGCGCCAATAATTGCGCGAGCCAATCGAGCACGGGCGTATGCCCAAGAATTGTGACAAGTAACGTAATCGGAAAGATGATCTTACCTAATGTCCAAGTCGTCTGCAGACCGACGAGTAATCCCCTTTTCAGCATACCGATCCTCCCCCTCCAATCGACTTATTTCTTTTTCTTTGTCGACTTTTTCTTTCGTTTCGTCTCTTGAACGGGCAAGGCCGGATCTAAGTAACGTTTTGTACCAGGTTGCTTGCGACGATACACCCAAAGGATCACTGCTCCAATCACAAGAACAATCGAGATCACTTGTGCCGTCTTTAACACGCCAAAGATCAATAAGAAATCGAGTCGAATGATTTCAATGAAGAAACGTCCAACCGAGTACCAGATCACGTAGGTGAAGAAGATTTCCCCTTGCTTTAAGTTCACGCGACGTAAATAAAGAAGAAGAGCCACACCGAGTAAGTTCCATATCGATTCATATAAGAATGTCGGATGATAATACGTTCCATTGATAAACATTTGATTAATAATAAACTCAGGTAACAGTAGCCCTTCAAGAAACTCACGGGTCACAGGGCCTCCGTACACCTCTTGGTTCATAAAGTTTCCCCAACGACCAATTGCTTGACCGAGTAAAATACTTGGCGCCGCCACATCGACCAATTGCCAGAATGAAAGGTTATGCCTTTTTGTAAAGAAGTACGCTGTTAGCACCCCACCAATTAACGCACCATGAATGGCGATGCCGCCTTCCCATATATAAAACATCCGAATCGGGTCATCTGCAAATTGCTCCCACCTAAACGTCACGTAATAAATACGCGCAGAAATAATCGAAATCGGAATCGCAAACAAGAGTAAATCTGCAAATGTTTCTTTTGGCATCCCTAATCTTACTGACTCACGCGATGCGATGATATAACCTAAAAAGACACCCAAACCAATAATTGCCCCGTACCAATAAAGCGTAAAAGGCCCTACATCTAACAAAATCCTACTTAACGGTTCTATCTGTTCTTCCACTGTGGCCTCACCTCACCTAATCTTTATAAAAATTATTTAACTAAACTCGTCACGTTCTCCGTCTTCAATCACATCTGTCAGACGCTCGGAAAAATCTTGTGCCGCGTTAAAGCCAAGACGCTTTAAGCGGAAATTCATAGCCGCGACCTCGATAATAACAGCTAAGTTACGACCTGGACGAACAGGAACCGTTAACTTTGTAATTTCAGAATCAATGATTTTCATCGTTTCTTCCTCAAGCCCTAAACGGTCATATGCTTTTTTCTGATCCCATAATTCAAGATCGATACACAAGGCAATCCGTTTAAATGGACGAACAGCCCCAGCCCCAAATAACGTCATCACATTGATAATGCCTAGACCACGGATCTCTAGTAAATGCTGAATCAATTCCGGGGAACGTCCTACAAGAACATCTTCATTCTCCTGACGAATCTCAACCGAATCATCAGCAACTAGACGATGACCACGACGGACAAGGTCAAGAGCCGTCTCACTTTTACCGACTCCGCTATTACCTGTAATTAATACACCAATTCCATAAATATCAACCAAGACACCATGCACGGCAGTCATCGGAGACATCTCTCTCTCTAAGTAGTTCGTCAATCGGCTACTTAGTCGAGTCGTTGATAGCTTAGTGCGCATCAACGGAACACCATTCTGCTCCGCTGCCTCTACTAATTCAGGGGGAGCTTCATTATCACGTGAGATAATGATCCCAGGTGTGTCATATGTACATAATTTTAACATCCGTTCTTCTTTAACCTCTTGTGTGAGTTGCTTAAAGAACATTAACTCCGTGCGACCAAGCAATTGCAAGCGCTTGGCAGGATAATACGTGAAAAATCCAGCCATCTCCATCCCCGGTCTAGAGATATCACTTGTCGTAATCGGGCGATAAATCCCTTCTTCTCCTGCTATCAACTCGAGTTGAAAATTTTCTAATAGATCATTTGCCGTTATTTTAGCCATTCTTTTCCCACCTTATATGATTGAACAATTTCAATTCTGTATTTCGAGACTACGAGTTCCATTTTATCATGTTTTGATGAGCAAGACGAACGCCAGAGACCCCAGCAACGAAGCGAGCAGACGAAAAAAGCCTAACCATAAACGGTTAGACCTTTTTCTGCTGTTTAGTTACGTAATGGTTTCACAACGAATGTCTGCAACAACGCAATTAAGATCGATGCCAACAACGCCATACCAAACCCGTTAATGATAAACGCATCTCCCATCAATGCGGCGGTTAATAATAACGTCAATGCACTGACAACAAAGAGGAATAATCCTAGGGTTAAAATCGTAATCGGCAAAGTGAGTACGACCAAAATAGGTTTCACAATTGCATTGACCACAGATAGCAGCAAACTAGCAATAATAGCCGCTCCGAAGCCTGATAATTCAAATCCATCAAACACATACGCAATTAACAATAAAACGAGTGCATTTAGTACTAATCCAATAATCCATCTCATTATTCTGCCACGTCCTCTTCATTAGGTACAACAAAGATGGAAATAAGATAGGCTAGGAATATCGGCCATCCTGTGGTGAGAATGAATAGGACAACGGTTAGAATGCGTACAACGGTCGGGTCAAGATTAAAATATTTTGCTACTCCACCACAAACCCCTGCGATTTTACGGTCATTCTGTGTTCGGATTAATTTCTTCATATTTTACCACCTCATCTACTTTAGGCATTCTCGTTTACGTTAAGACAGGCGATCTCGGACTAAGGCTGAACCTGTATATGTGACTGCATTTACTTTCACACGTGGAGATGATTGTTGATTGCCGACAAAACTCGTTTGTTTTTGAGCAAATTCCTTCTTCTCATCCAGAATTTCATGGTCGTTCATATCAACAGAAAAGCTACCGACATTCGTCTTTAACTTTCCTTCTACTCGCATGTCTTCAGGAACATACAGATGAACACTTCCCGTCGTCGCCTTTAGATCAGCATATCCTGATTCCTCTAAACGATCCAATGTGTAGGTAATCCCGCCATTGACCGTTTCTGCATCAACATCCTGGGCTCGGCCAGACAACGTAATGCTGCCATTGACTGTTTTCACATCAACAAGATCGGCTTCTAGGTGCTTAAGATCAATCGCTCCATTTACTGTTTCAGCCATAATTTTTTTCGCTTTTACCGACTGAAAGGAGATCGCACCATTCAACGTATTCACATCAAATGTGTCGACAGTAATTTGTTCCCCTTTTATTTGGCCATTAAACGTGTAGAGCTTTAAGTGATCAAACGTCGTCTTTGGAACATAGACAGTCGCCTGTACTTTCATTGATTTCACTTTCGTATGGAACAATAACTTCTGCTCATTCACGCGAAATGTTGCTTCTTGCAAAAAGACTCGACGCGCTTCTTCAGTGTCCTTCACTCGATACACACGGGCCTCACATTCAATGCGAACATCAGGCTCTTCCCAAGGAACAAAGGTAATCGATCCATTTTCTAAAGAAATGTCGATGTTTTCAGGTGACAAGTCACGATGTTGGAAAATATGATCGACGACAACCGATGAACCGAAGTTGAAATCCAAATCAAAGTCTTTGATCTTTTGCAAAGCTGTATCAAAAAAGCTCGCAAAGCGATTTTCTGCCGATGTCGATTGGCGGTGACGTCTACGGTAATCCTCGCCTTCTTCCCACTTCACATCGGTTGATAATGGGTGTGAGTTCGCTTCCATGTTCTCAGCAGACGGTCCTTTTTTCGTATCCATCGCTTCTAACAGTTTAATGCCCTCTTCCGCAGTAATCTTGCCGTCTTCAATCATCTTTAAGATCATTTTACGTTCTTCCATTGTTAAGAGCCTCCTTATTATACAATCCAAGTACAAGTAATTACGCTCGTTCATCTGTGTAAAAAGAAGCCAGGAAATAAATAATTTGCTTAACTGACGTTCTGAACAATGCACAAACTTAGCGGATGAAATATACGTAGACTCCTGGCGGGTATTAGCAACGGTGAGACCCCACAGTGCGAAGCACGAGGAGGCTCACCAGCTTCCTCGCGGGTGCGTAGTATATTTCAGGAGCGGCTTATCTGCACCACCTATTATCTGTTCGGATTCCCGTTTGTTAAGCCACCGAGTCCTAGCCTCTTTTTTAATATCCTCTTCTATTGTATTACGGAAGAGGGCGTCTTCATGTTTCATACTTTTTAGTTTTTCTGTAATTCTTTTTCTTCGATGGAAGCTTCCATTCGTTTTCGGTCTCTTTCTAGGATGGATTTCAAGTAATAACCTGTGTAAGACTCCTTGACATCGGCGACTTCCTCTGGCGTTCCTTCGGCGACGAGTTGACCGCCCTTGTCTCCACCTTCAGGACCAAGATCAATAATATGATCAACCGTCTTAATCACATCGAGGTTATGTTCGATCACAAGCACCGTATCACCATTATCAACTAGACGTTGTAACACTTTCAGCAAACGATCAATATCATCGACATGCAGACCGGTTGTCGGTTCATCTAAAATATAGATCGTCTTTCCTGTCGCCCGTTTATGCAGTTGCGAGGCAAGCTTCACTCGTTGCGCTTCCCCACCAGATAGCGTTGTTGCTGGTTGACCGAGACGAATATAGCCTAGTCCAACATCGACAAGCGTTTGAACTTTACGCTTAATTTTCGGGATGTTGCTGAAGAACTCTACGCTTTCTTCAACAGTCATTTCAAGCACGTTCGAAATGGTCTTGCCTTTGTACTGAATCTCTAGTGTTTCACGGTTGTATCTCTTTCCTTCACACACTTCACACGGTACATACACATCAGGTAAGAAATGCATTTCGATTTTAATAATTCCATCTCCACGGCACGCCTCGCAACGTCCGCCTTTGACATTAAAACTAAAGCGCCCTTTTTTGTAGCCACGAACTTTTGCTTCATTGGTCATCGCAAAGACGTCACGAACATCATCAAAGACGCCTGTATATGTCGCTGGGTTCGACCTTGGCGTTCGCCCGATTGGTGATTGATCAATCTCAATCACTTTATCAATCTGATCGATGCCTTCGATCTCTTTATGTTGCCCTGGCTTGTCTTTGGCACGGTGGAGCTTTTGTGCAAGAGATTTATAGACGATTTCATTAATCAACGTACTTTTTCCGGAACCTGATACGCCCGTCACAGCCATAAATACTCCAAGCGGGAAGGAGACTGTTACATTTTTTAAGTTATTTTCCGACGCCTTTTTCACCGTGAGTGATCGTCCATCTGACTTGCGGCGTTCAGAAGGAAGAGGAATGAATTTCTTCCCTGATAAATACTGACCTGTTAACGATTTTTCATCGTTCATGATTTCTTCGGGCGTTCCTTCGGCGATAATCTCTCCACCGTGAACACCAGCACCAGGACCGATATCAATAATATGGTCAGCGGCCATCATCGTGTCTTCATCGTGTTCAACAACGATCAACGTATTCCCAATATCGCGCATATGCTCAAGCGCCTCAATGAGACGATCATTGTCGCGTTGATGCAACCCGATCGACGGTTCATCTAAAATATAGAGCACACCCATGAGCGAGGAACCAATTTGAGTCGCCAAACGAATACGCTGTGCCTCTCCACCGGACAATGTCCCTGCTGCCCGGTCAAGTGATAAATAATCAAGCCCAACATTGATTAAAAAACCAATGCGGTCATTGATTTCTTTTAAAATGAGTCGTGCAATCGCGAACTCTTTCTCTGTTAACTCGACGTTCTCGAAGAAATCCTTTGCCTCTTTTACAGACATTGATGAGATTTCTCCAATGTGAAGATCATTAATCTTTACAGCTAGTGCTTCTTTTTTTAAACGATGCCCTTTACAGCTCGGGCAATGTTTATTGGTCATATACGTTTCCATTTGTTCACGAATATAATCAGAACTTGTCTCATGGTACCGACGAGAAATATTGTTTGCGACCCCTTCAAAGACAATTTCATTTTCGCGCACTTGTCCAAATTCATTTTCATAACGGAAGTAGATTTTCTCTCGGCCACTTCCGTTAATAATTTTATCGAAAAGAGCCTCTGGAATTTGCTCAACGGGTTGGTCAAGATCAATCCCGTAATGATCACTCACAGCGGCTAATAGTTGTGGGTAATACTGTGAGCTTGTCGGTTCCCAAGCAGCAATCGCATGCTCTCGTAACGTCCGCTTACGATCGGGAACAACCAAGTCTAGATCCACTTCAAGCTTTACTCCTAGCCCGTCACATTTAGGACATGCTCCGTATGGGCTATTAAATGAGAACATTCGTGGTTCAAGCTCTGAAATCGAAAAGCCACACTCAGGACAGGCGTGATGTTGGCTAAATAGCAATTCCTCATCATCAATGACATCGACAAGGGCGTGACCATCTGCAAGCTGCAGGGCCGTCTCTAGTGAATCGGCTAAACGTGTATGAATGCCTTCTTTGATCACAATTCGGTCAATCACTACTTCAATGCTATGCTTTTTGTTTTTCTCGAGTTCAATCTCATCAGCTACTTCGCGCATCTCTCCATCAACGCGAACGCGGACGTAGCCTTGTTTTTTTATATCTTCAAGCACTTTGACATGCGTCCCTTTGCGACCAGAAACGAGCGGCGCAAGAATTTGCATTTTTGTGCGTTCTGGGTACTCTAACAAGCGATCAACCATTTGCTGGATCGTCTGCGATGAAATTTCAACGCCATGCTTCGGACAAACTGGTCTTCCGACACGAGCATACAATAGTCTTAAATAATCATGGATTTCTGTCACCGTACCAACGGTTGAACGTGGATTACGGCTCGTCGTCTTTTGATCAATCGAAATTGCAGGAGATAGCCCCTCGATCGCATCTACATCTGGCTTATCCATTTGCCCTAGAAATTGTCTTGCATAAGCAGAGAGCGATTCGACGTAACGGCGCTGTCCTTCTGCATAAATCGTATCAAAGGCGAGCGAGGATTTCCCTGAGCCTGATAAGCCGGTTAAGACAATCAGCTTATCACGCGGGATGGTCACATCAATGTTCTTTAAGTTATGTGATCTCGCTCCCTTTACGACAATCTTTTCTAATGCCATGCTGTTCACCCTTCCGCTTTTAACTCTAATAATAAGTCACGAAGTTCTGCGGCACGTTCAAAGTTCAACTCACGCGCGGCGTCTTTCATTTCTTTTTCCATCCGTTCGATCATCGCTTCTCGTTCCTTCTTGTTGAGCTTCGTTTTTGGAGCGACTGAAGTGGTTCCGTCATCCTCCGTTTGGATCGTTGCTTGGATCACATCAGGAATTTTCTTTTGAATGGTAGTAGGAGTGATGCCATGCTTTTGGTTGTGCTCTTCTTGGATCGTCCGACGTCTTGTCGTTTCATCAATGGCAATTTGCATCGATTTGGTGATCTTGTCGGCATACATAATGACTTGTCCGTTTGAATTACGAGCTGCACGTCCCATCGTTTGGATGAGCGAGCGCTCCGAACGTAAAAATCCTTCTTTATCAGCATCAAGGATCGCCACGAGAGACACCTCTGGAATGTCCAGGCCTTCACGTAATAAATTAATCCCGACAAGAACATCATACGTTCCCATCCGTAACTGACGAATCGTTTCAATTCGTTCTAGTGTTTTGACCTCTGAATGTAAGTATTGGACTTTGATTCCTAGTTCTTTTAAGTAGTCCGTTAAGTCTTCAGACATTTTCTTCGTTAGCGTCGTAATTAATACTCGCTCATTCTTCTCTACCCGCGCATGAATTTCTCCAATCAAGTCATCAATTTGACCATCAATTGGACGCACTTCAATCGTCGGATCTAATAAACCTGTTGGACGAATGATTTGTTCAACCATTTCTGGGGTGTGTTCAAGCTCATACTGACCAGGTGTTGCCGAAACGAACACAGCCTGAGATATTTTATTTTCAAACTCATCAAATTTAAGCGGACGGTTATCTAATGCTGAGGGTAAACGGAATCCGTGATTAACGAGAACTTCTTTTCTCGCCCGGTCCCCGTTGTACATCCCTCTTACTTGCGGAAGGGTTACATGCGACTCATCGACAATCAGTAGGAAATCTTCAGGGAAGAAGTCAATTAACGTATAAGGCGTTGCCCCTGCTTCACGAAGCGTCAGATGACGAGAGTAGTTTTCAATGCCCGAGCAAAAGCCCATCTCAGCCATCATCTCTAAGTCATACCGTGTTCGCTGTTCTAATCGTTGCGCTTCTAAGAGCTTGCCTTCCTCATGCATCTCTTTTAGGCGGACTTCAAGTTCTGCTTCGATATTTGCGATCGCTTTTTTTAATTTTTCTTCGCGGGTTACGAAGTGGGAGGCTGGGAAAATCGCGATATGATTACGTTCACCTTTAATTTCACCAGTGAGCGCATCGACTTCTGTCATCCGATCAATCTCATCGCCAAAAAATTCAACACGAATACATTGCTCATCGCGTGAAGCTGGGAAAATTTCAACCACGTCGCCACGAACACGGAATGTTCCTCGCGTGAAGTTAATATCATTGCGATCGTATTGAATGTCAACAAGATTACGTAACAATTCATTTCGATCCATCTCCATACCTGTGCGCAGAGAGACGACCAAATCACGGTATTCTTCTGGATTACCTAAACCGTAAATACACGATACACTTGCAATAATCACCACATCTTGCCTTTCAAATAAGGAGCTTGTCGCGGAGTGTCTTAATTTATCAATCTCTTCATTAATGCTTGCGTCTTTTTCAATGAACGTATCCGAACTAGGTACGTAAGCTTCTGGCTGATAATAGTCATAATAGCTGACAAAGTATTCGACCGCATTGTTGGGGAAGAATTCCTTAAACTCGCTATATAGCTGACCAGCAAGGGTTTTATTGTGGGCAATGATCAATGTTGGCTTGTTGATTTGCTGGATGACATTCGACATCGTGAATGTCTTTCCTGTTCCTGTTGCACCAAGAAGTGTTTGGTGTTTTTTGCCTTCTTTAATACCTGCTACAATCTCTTTAATCGCCGTCGGTTGATCTCCTTGCGGCTGATAGTCAGAGACCAGTTCAAACGTCTGATCCACGTAAAAACCTCCTTACAAACCTTCGATCTATTTTGTTTTAGTATAGCACAAGCCTATCACCTAAAAGCAAACAATAAGAACATACGTCCCCATATATACACATTAGGAAATCAACACAAAAAAAGAGAAAAAGCTGATCGACTCAGCTCCCTCTCTACATACCTGGGCGTTTCTCTAAGACTTTGGCCGCAACCTTAACCCCGACTAAAAATGACGGAATAGTGAGGAGAATCAGCCACCAAGGGTGATCATTCATCACAACAACCGAGAGAATGATCATCCACGTGACGATGCTTGCTCCAATCAAACTAAAAGTCACCCTCGTAATCACGACGATTAACAATAGTGGGAGGATGAGTGCCAGTATAATCTCTACCATGCTAATTCTAAATCTCCTTTTTTAAGCTCAAGCTTATATGACAGAATCTTGGAATTTGTAATCTTGCTTAACTAATAATACACCGAGTTGACGATGCTGACCATCATAGAGCGCTCCTTGAGCAAAACGCACTTCCCCTGCATGATCTAACACGTCGAGCTTACAAAACGCCGAATTTAGTTGCAACGCTCCATAAAAACTCGTTTCATCATGAATCGGTCGACCATTAATTTTCACAATCGTCTCTCCGACTTCGAGCTTCATTTTTGTCGCAGCGCTATTAGGAATAACACCTAGTATGACACAGCCTCGTTGTTTCGATCCGTAGAAGCTAGGTTGCCCTTCATCTCGTGCTTTGGCCACCATCCACAAAATCTCTCGTAAAACGATCGCCAGCGACGCGGTTAAAACAGCGACAAAAGGATACCAATAGCTCGCCGCCGCTAATCCCGCTAAGAGAAGACCAAGTCCGACGACGCGCATGCCCATTGTTTTGATCGGTTCGCTCGGCAAGCTCGCACGTACCCTTTGTCCAAAACCAATCAATACAGGGAATATAATTGGCTGAAAGCTCGTCTCACCTAATGTAAACACAGGCCAATGCTCAAAGCTCGGGATGATACCTACTGGCACTAGGAAGAAGACAGGAACGATCCATAAGCGCTTCGCCTCTTGAAAGCCAACCCACATCCCGCGCTTGCTTCGCTCGACACTAGGCGAGGTGTAGGTCGCACCGTTTCGATAAATAAGCAACCCTTCTCCAATCACAAACAAAGCAAGAATGATCGCGAGATGGTATAACGGAATTTCCGCCAATGCTGTTGCCACAGTTGAAAGAAAAGCCATGTCACTCAGCATAGGGGCAAAGGCAATAACCAATAGAGCCAGTCCAACAATATAAGCTGGCGACATCCAACGAACAGTTGTTGTCAGTACAAAAACCATCGTCGTTGCTATTAGTAGGAACAAGAGCGGAACAGTTACCACAAGTCCGAGTCCAATCGTAACGACAGATAGAATCAGTCCAATCATAATCGCCGGCCAAAAAGGAATAACAAAGTCAGCAATCCTGTCCGTGACCCTTGTGTGAAAGGCTGCTCGCTCTTTTTTTATTCGACGATGCGCAATCATAAAGATCACAAATAAACCTATGTATAAAATCGGGTTCGCAAAAAAGCTACCAATTGTCATTACAACACTTTTTAGAATGTCTATAGCCATCCAAAACGCCTCCAAACTCTTTGTCTCTATTCTACCTTATATTTAATAAATTAGGTGATTTCAACAACAAGAATTAGTGATTTTCGAGATTTTAACGCAATCTCAGGTTCCTAATTAAAAAAAAGATGCGTAGGGAAGTTTCTGCCCCTTACGCATCTTGGTCTTTACAATCAATCCTGCGCTTGCTTCGTTACAAGTTCGATCGCTGTTTGCAGTTGCTTATCGTTGGCTTCATCTCGAACCTCTTCGATAATCGTCTGCTGCAATAGACCAGCTGTTTCTTCATCGATCTCCCCTGTTACGGCTAAGCCTTGCGCTTGTTGAAACGCACGGACCGCTTGCTCCGTTTGTTCGTCAAAGTAACCATCTGAGCGACCCGCTTCATGCCCGAGCCCTTTTAACATCGTTTGAGCACTTCGAATTTGTTCGTTCATCATTTCAAGGCGCAGCGTTTCATCCCCAGTTAACGGGGCAGAGTAGAAGTAATCTGGTTGCTTCACTTCCACCGTTGGGTCAACGCCTTTCCCGTCCACATCATTTCCAGCTGATGTTAACCATCTAAACAAGGATAATTTCAGCTGACTTCCATCACCCAATTGAATCGTCTGTTGAACCGTCCCTTTACCAAACGTCGTTTCTCCGACCACATCATACCCACCAGCTTCACTTAAAGCGGCCGATAAAATTTCTGAGGCCGAGGCACTTGAACGATCCGTTAAGCCGACAATTGGATACGGCTTCGTCTCATTTAAAGAAGAGACATAACGAATTCTCTCTCCGTCACGATCTTGAATTTGAACGATTGGCTCACCACCTGGAATGATGAGCTTCCCAATCTTTTCGACACTATCTAAGTAGCCACCTGGGTTGCTTCTCACATCAATAAGAAGTCCGTCAATGCCCTGTGCTTCAAGTTCCGCTAACCCTTCTTCAAACCGCTCTGCTGTATCAACAGAGAATGACGTGATATCTAACATCCCAATCGTCTTCCCGTCTTTTTCAAACGTACTGACACGAACCGTTTCAATTGGAATATCATCTCGAACAACCGGAATCGTTAACAATTCACTCGCCCCCGCTCGTTCGACTGAAAGGGTAACCGTTGTTCCTTTTTCTCCACGAATTTTTGACACGGCTTCATAAAGCGACAAACCCTCTGTCGTCTCACCGTCAATTTCCATGATCTTATCATTCGGTTGAAGGCCTGCTTGCTCGGCTGGCGACTCACGGAACGGTACGACAATCGTTACTCGTCCATCAGTCATACTCACCTCAGCACCAATTCCCTCAAAGCTTGAATCAAGCGACTCGGTAAATTGATTCGCTGTTTCTTGATCCATATAGACCGAGTATGGATCATCAAGTGATTCAAGCATTCCGTCAATTGCCCCTTGAACGAGTTGTTCCTCGTCAATGTCTTCTACGTATTGCTCTTGGATAATCGCGATCATTTTCGCAATTTTTTCAAGCGCCTCTTGGTCAACAACAGCCTCTTCAGTCGGTGGATTTATTGTATCCGAAGACGAGGCTTGTTCATTTCCATCTAACGTTAATGAGCCTGTAAATAAAAACATGCTTCCTAGCCCGACCGCTATTGCAGCCACTAGTATGAGAAGCAAACGCTTGCTGGTCATTCCCATCACTCCCACTAGATCTCAAACCAATAGGTCTGGTCCTTGTCTGGTTGTTCATCAACACTGTAGCCGTCAGTCCCGATCAAAAGACATTACACGCAGCTGTGTAACGCTCTATTTTACATTCATCTTATGCCTAGCTTGTACGTAATATGTCGCACGAATCTATTACTATCATTCTAAACAAGGTTGAATTGTAAGTCAAAAGACGTTTACTTCTAAAGTCTAAAAGATTGTGAAAAACCCCGCAGTGAATTTCACTACGAGGTTTAAATCAATGATTAACGTGGAATATATTTAAAAGGATCGACTGAGTTCGATTTCGCACCGTTCCAGCCACCTTCGTGTACTTCAAAGTGTAAATGTGGTCCAAATGAACGACCTGTATTTCCCATCATCCCTAGACGTTGTCCTTTTGAGACAGTTTGTCCATCACGAACCTCTAAGTTTTCAAGATGTGCATACAACGTCGTAATTTGACGACCGTCCACAATGTGAGAGATTAATACGGTATTCCCGTAACTATTTGAGTAGTAAGCACGAACGACTTGACCATCCCCTACAGCTACAATTGGAACATCTCCTGAACGCCCATTTTTCCCAATATCAATTCCATGATGCATACGGCCCCCAAAAGATGTGCGCGGCCCATAAGTCGATGTAACCGAGCCTGTTGCTGGACGCATAAATCCAGAACTCGTCGCTGCAGGAGCACTATGTTGCGTGTTGCTACTTGCATTAGAGTTTGCATTTGAGTTCGAGCTTGAACCTGAACTTCTTGACGTTGTTTGTTGTGTTGCCGCAGCTGACTGTGCTGCTCTTGCTGCTGCTGCCGATTCAGCGGCCGCTTTTGCTGTTGCTTCTTCTTGGGCTTTACGTTCCGCTTCTAGACGTTCTGCTTCCTTACGTTTGCGCTCTTGTTCTGCTTCGTAGTCAGCAAGCTGTTGCTTTAACGTAGCTTCTTGTTCCTTTAAGATCGAATTTTCATCTTCAAGGTTTCCAAGGTCTGTGTGAAGCTCATCTTCTTGCTGTTCTAGCTGACCAAGGAGACGATCCTTCTCTTGACGTTGTTCTTCAAGCTGTGCACTCAGTTCTTCAAGTTCCATTAATTGCTCTTCAAGATTTTGAAGTTGCTCTTCGACTTCTTCTTTCGCCGCTTCAAGTGCATATTGATCTTCAATATGCGCATCTAAAATGTTACGGTCTTGTTGAGCGATCACTGTCAAAGCACTAACTCGGTCAAGGAAATCTCCGAAATCTCTTGCCCCAAGAACGACCTCTAGGTAATTAATCGATCCACCTGATTGATACATCGAACGCGCACGTTCCTTTAATAATTCATCACGCTCGGCGATTCTTTCTTCTAATACAACAATTTCAACTTGTAAATCTTCAATTTGTTCACGTGTTTGTTCAATCTCCGCACGCTTTTCACGAAGCTTTTGGTTTGTTTCAGACATTTGTTGATCAATCTCGCGCATTTCATCATTAACTGCTTGCATTTCACGCTCAATTTCAGCAAGCTCTGCCTCTGTTTTATTAGCTTTTTCGTTGTTTTGATTTTGCTCACGTTGTACATCAGAAATTTTATTTTTCAACTCGCTATTGGCAAAAGCGACATCTGTAGACGGGTATGGACCAAACAAACTAAATGTTAGTAAAGCGGCTGCTGCGACTAATCCGATTCTCCTTCTCATTCGATCTTGCTCCTCCTCTATATGTATCGTAGCAACATCTCTAGCTGCTACGATGGACATTTCATTTTTGTTTAAACTTTTAAGAACTTACGTACAGACATAACACTTCCCCACACTCCGATAAATGCACCAATTCCAATCAACAACGCGGCAATCTGCCAAACGTACGGGAATGGTGGAATAAGTGAGAAGAAAATCATCTCAAACTGTAGACCAAATGTAGAATAGACATACACATAGCCAAATCCTAAGATTAGAATAGGCGTTAATGACCCGATAATCCCCAGCAACATCCCTTCAACAAAGAAAGGCCAGCGGATAAAGCTGTTTGTTGCTCCGACTAGTTTCATAATTTGAATTTCTCGTTTTCTTGCAATGATCGTGATCTTAATCGTGTTAGCAATTAAAAACATTGCCGTGAACATCATACCTACTATTAAGACAATCCCAATCGTCCGAGCAAGATCCGTAAAAGCGAACAGTCGCTCAACAAAATCTTTTCCATAATTAATCGCCTCAACATTAGGCATTTCTTCAATCGTCATAGCGACCGTTTCCGTTAATTGCGGACTCGATGCTCGTACAACGAACGCATCATTTAGAGGGTTCTCTTCACGAATCGATTCAAATGCTCCACCTACATCATCGAGGCTTTCAATCAATTGATCGAGCCCGTCTTCTTTACTCAAGAAGGTCACACTTTCAACATGAGGGGTCGTTTCAATCTGCTCTCGCAATTCCTCTTGCTGTTCTGGTGACGATGTTCGTTCAATATAGACGCGAACTTCTACATCATCTTCTACACTACTAGCAAAATGGTTCGCATTCAAGATTAATAGTAAAAACGCACCAACGACAAACAGCATGACTGTCACCGCACTGATTGACGCAAAAGTCATCCAGCCATTACGTCCAAGGTTCTTCGTTCCTTCTTTCACGTGTCGTCCAAGGGTTCTAAATTTCATAACCGTAGTCCCCCTTTACCTGATCACGGACCACTCGTCCACTTTCGATGGCAATGACTCGACGCTTGATCGTATTCACAATGTCTTTATTATGAGTGGCCATAATGACCGTCGTTCCACGGTGGTTAATGTCTTCTAAGATCGACATAATCTCCCACGCTGTATCTGGATCGAGATTTCCT
Organism: Bacillus sp. FJAT-45037; assembly: GCF_002797325.1. GTDB lineage: Bacteria > Bacillota > Bacilli > Bacillales > Bacillaceae_D > Alkalihalophilus. The sequence goes on from NZ_KZ454938.1 coordinate 2,616,239, forward strand.
GTTGGCTCATCGGCAATCAACACTTCTGGTTGGTTCACAATCGAACGCGCAATCGCGACACGTTGCTGTTCTCCACCTGAAAGTTCATCAGGTAATGCTCTCGCCTTGTTTTTCAAACGAACAATGTCTAGAACATTCATTACTTTGCGTTTAATGACCGCAGGATCTTCTTCGATCACTTCTAGCGCAAAGGCTACATTTTCATAGACTGTTAGACTTGTCAGAAGTTTAAAATCTTGGAACACCACACCTATACGACGACGTAACTTCGGAATATGCTTTTCTTTTATCGTCGAAAGGTTCGTATTATCTATAAGAATGTCGCCTTTTGTCGGGCGCTCTTCGCGGTACATCATTTTAATGAATGTTGATTTCCCCGCACCACTCGGTCCAACAACGTAAACGAACTCACCTTTTTCAATTTTAATGTTAATACCATTTATCGCTTGGATATTGTTAGGATACATCTTCCAAACATCTTTCATTTCGATCAAAAAATCACTTCCTTGCGTTCAGTATATCGTGGATTTTGTATGAATCTAATCTTTAGGAACGCTACTTACCCTTAGTTACTTCATACACAAACCCTTTTATGTATGCAATGTATTCTTTTGTAGAAAGCTCACCTTATTTAGATTTTTCTGTCGGCTCGCTTACCCATTATACCATCATTTGAAACTTATGCATGTTCATTTATATTACATTTTCATTTCAAGTCTTGTTCCAATTGTAAAAAAAATGGTATAACATAACATGTTTTCACAACAAAAAAGATCTACTCTCTATGATGAGAATAGATCTTAGGTGTTATTGAGCAGCTAACCATTCCGCTAAGTTTGATGCTTCATCATCCTCAACGTTTTGAGCTGGCATTGTTCCAACACCATTATGAATAATGTCTTCAATTTCTGAAGCAGATAGACCTGTTCCGATTAACGCCGGTCCGCCTCCTCCTTCAAGATTTCCACCGTGACATCCGATACAGCTAGCTTCATACGTTGCACGAGCTGAATCTGCATCATAGCTTGTTGCCTCATCCGCTGGCGCTTCGTCAGCTGGCGTCTCATCTACTGGAGCTTCTTCATCGCCGCCGCCACATGCTGTTAACATAGCAATTGCACCAATAGCTACTAGAAATTTTTTCATAGTTGTATTTCCTCCTTCATTATATGGTTGGTTTTGGGGTTTTCCCCAGTTATCAGTATAGCTGATTTATTATCTCTTATGCTCGTTTGAATCCTTCTCCAAGCACCTCAGTTGCATTCGTAACGACGACAAACGCTTTAGGATCAACGGCTCTAACGATTTGTTTCAATTTTGTGACTTCCTGTTGATTCACTACACACATCAACACAGGTCTTTCCGCATCCGTATAGCCACCGTATCCGCTTAGCTTTGTCACCCCGCGATCTACATCTTTAATAATGCTTTGGCGAACTTCCTCTTGATGACTAGAGATAATAAGGGCTACCTTTGCATAGCCTACCCCCATTTGCACGATATCAATCGTTTTTCCTGTAACAAATAATGCAATTAAGGCATAAAGTGCCAACTCCAACCCGAACACGAGAGCAGATGTTAAGACGATGAGACCATCAATGACGAACACGCAGAACCCAATTGATAGGCCTGTATATTTTTGCGCAATTTGAGCGGCTAGATCCGTTCCACCTGTACTGGCATTAGCGCGAAAGACTGTTCCAAGACCGAGCCCTACGCCGATCCCTCCGAATAAGGCACCAAGTAATGGATCTTCAATCCCTACGGACCAATCACGGGAGAGGAAAACGACCAAAGGTAAGAAGACCGTCCCGACTAATGTTTTGATTCCATATTTAAACCCACCTAATAGAAATATCCCTAAAATGAATAAAGGAATGTTGAACGCCCATAATGTGTAGGCAGGCTCAAAACCGACTGTGTAAGTGAGCAGTGTACTGATCCCACTTACACCACCCGAGGCAATTTTGTTTGGTAATAAGAATAAGTTAAAAGATAAGGCCACAATCGCTGACCCAAGAAGTATGTACGTGTAATCAATGATGCTTTGCGTTAAAGGTTTGCGTGGCTCACGCCGCCTTTTTGAATTCCCCATGCTTGTCACACTCTCTTTTCTTCTTAATATGTCCTAAATCCTTCGGTAGTATAGCACCCGCTTTATAAACTGTAAATGCGAGCTCACTAATGCGGTAAAGGAGTAGCGGGCGCAACTAAGAGAGGTAGCGTTTTATCATTAATACTCTTCCGACATCGTAGTAAAGTCCTCGACAAATTTCCCGGGCAACAATCGACAGAAACCAAAAAAAAGGCTGCTCCGTTGAACAGCCTCCCCGTTACTGAATTTACATTTTCAAGAATGAACGTAGATACGCATTTATAAATCCGTCTAGTTCTCCGTCCATGACGGCATTTGTGTTTCCGATCTCAAAGTTTGTGCGGTGATCTTTCACCATACTATAAGGATGGAACACATACGAGCGAATTTGCGAGCCCCAACCGATCTCTTTTTGTTCGCCACGTATGTCCGCTAGTTCTTGTTGTTGCTTTTCGATCTCTAGTTGATAAAGCTTTGACTTTAACATCTTCATCGCATGGTCACGGTTTTTAATCTGAGACCGTTCACTTTGACACGTAACGACCGTATTTGTCGGTAAATGAGTAATGCGAATCGCCGAGTCGGTCGTATTAATATGCTGACCACCAGCGCCACTTGCACGATACGTATCGACCTTTAAATCTTCGGTACGAATGTCAATTTCGACGGTATCATCTAATTCTGGCATAATTTCACACGATACAAACGATGTATGTCTGCGACCGGAGGAATCAAAAGGTGAAATACGAACGAGGCGGTGAACCCCTTTTTCCGCTTTTAAATACCCGTACGCATTATGTCCTTTAATGAGTAGCGTGACACTTTTCACACCCGCTTCATCGCCTGGTAAGTAATCCATCGTCTCGACTTTAAAGCCGCGACGCTCTGACCAGCGCGTGTACATGCGTAGTAGCATCGACGCCCAGTCTTGAGATTCTGTTCCTCCAGCACCAGGATGCAGCTCTAAGATCGCATTGTTCTTGTCGTACGGCTCACTTAAAAGAAGCTGTAGTTCAAATGCATTGATCTCCTCTAGTAACGCTTTAAACCCTGTATCTAGTTCTTCTTCAAGACCTGAGTCCTCTTCTTCTTTCACTAGTTCATACGAGACTTCTAAGTTTTCGTGTTCTTCTTCTAGCCTTAAGAAGGTATTTACATGCTCCTTTAAAGCGTTCGATTCATTGATTACTGTTTGAGCGGATTCTTGATCGTTCCAAAATTCTGGATCTGTCATAAATTCATCCAACTCCGCGATCCGTTCTTGCTTAGCCTCTAAGTCAAAGAGACCCCCTAAAGTCCGTTAATCGCTTGGCCATTGCTGCTAATTCTTGCTTCACTTCTACTAATTCCATTTTCTCACCTCATGAGATATTTAGCAGGTAGCCTCTAGCTTTTAGCTACCTGCTACTCGCTTGTTTCCTACTGATTCGTGCCGCAGCAGTTTTTGTATTTTTTTCCGCTTCCACAAACGCAAGCATCGTTACGTCCGATCGTTTCGCCTTTGCGGATTGGTTTCTTTTTCTTTACTTCTTGTTTCGATGTGTCTTGGTGGACCGCTTTTCCTTCAGCGACTTTTTGGCGCTCAAGGTTTTGCTGAACTTGTGCTTTCATGATGTACATCGATACTTCTTCCTCAATAGATGCAATCATCGCTTCAAACATTTCAAAGCCTTCGAAACGATATTCACGCAATGGATCATTTTGTCCGTAGGCACGTAAATGAATCCCTTGACGTAGTTGATCCATTTGGTCGATATGATTCATCCACTTGCGATCAACGGTACGAAGCATAATAACTTTCTCGAACTCACGCATATGCTCAGTTGTAAACTGCTCTTCTTTCTCGTTGTAGCGTTCTTTTACCTTTTCCCAAATGAGTTCAACCATCTCTTCAGGATCAAGACCTTTAATTTCCTTTTCAGCGATCTCGCCTTCTTGAAGAAGGTTGGCGTTCATGTAATTGACAACAGCCGTTAAGTCCCAATCCTCTGGCACTTCACTCGTTGGTGTATGCAGACGAACGGTGCGATTAATCACATCGTTAATCATGCCTTCAACAATTTTACGTAGATTGTCAGACTCTAATACTTCCATACGCTGCTTGTAAATGATTTCACGTTGTTCACGCATAACATCATCATATTGCAAGATTTGCTTACGCGCATCGAAGTTATTGCCCTCTACGCGTTTTTGAGCCGTTTCAACCGCACGAGATACGAGGCGACTCTCAATCGGTTGGTCTTCTTCCATTCCAAGACGCTCCATCATCGCGCGCATATTATCCGAACCGAAACGACGCATCAATTCATCTTCCATCGATAAATAGAATTGAGAAGAACCTGGGTCCCCTTGACGACCGGCACGTCCACGAAGCTGGTTATCAATTCGACGACTTTCATGACGTTCTGTTCCTAATACATGTAGACCACCTAGCTCGCGAACGCCTTCACCAAGCTTGATATCAGTACCACGGCCCGCCATATTTGTCGCGATCGTGACAGCGCCTTTTTGACCCGCACCTTCAATAATTTCTGCCTCATGCTCATGGTTTTTCGCGTTTAACACATGGTGAGGGACGCGACGTTTGTTCAGAAGCTTCGAAACAAGTTCAGACGTCTCTACGCTGACTGTACCAACTAGAATAGGTTGGCCTTTTTTGTAGATTTCTTCAATTTCTGTCACAACAGCTTTAAATTTCGCTTCCATTGTTTTATAGATCAGATCCGCATTATCCGCACGTGCAATCGGGCGGTTCGTTGGAATAACCATAACGTCCATTCCATAAATATTGCGGAACTCTTCTTCTTCCGTCTTCGCTGTACCTGTCATCCCGGCAAGCTTTTGATACATACGGAAGTAGTTTTGGAATGTAATCGAAGCAAGCGTCATGCTCTCACGCTGGATCTGCATTCCTTCTTTTGCCTCGATCGCTTGGTGAAGACCATCGCTGTAGCGACGACCTTTCATTAGACGGCCCGTAAAGCTATCGACAATAACGACTTCCCCGTCTTCAACAACATAATCCGAATCACGCTGCATCACAATATGCGCTTTTAATGATTGATTTAAATGGTGATTTAATTGTACGTGCTTTTGATCATATAAGTTCTCAATTCCAAAGGCACGTTCGGCTTTTGAAACCCCTTCTTCTGTTAACTGTACCGCTTTTGACTTCTCATCAAACGTGTAATCTTCTTCTACTTTTAACACACGAATAAACGAGTTTGCTTGTGTATACAGTTGAGTCGAACGTTCAATCGAGCCTGAAATGATCAACGGCGTTCTCGCTTCATCGACTAAGATCGAGTCAACCTCATCGACTAAGGCAAAGTTAAGTGGTCGTTGCACCATTTGCTCTTTGTAAAGCACCATGTTATCACGAAGATAATCAAAGCCTAGCTCATTATTCGTGCTGTAGGTAATGTCTGCGCGATACGATTCTGCTTTCTCTTCTTTTGACAAGCCTGATTCGTTCAGACCTACCGTTAAGCCGAGGAAACGATAGAGTTCGCCCATCATCTCACAGTCACGACGTGCTAAATATTCATTGACCGTGACAACATGGACACCTTTTCCTGTAAGCGCATTTAAGTACACAGGCAACGTTCCAACTAAGGTTTTCCCTTCCCCTGTTTTCATCTCAGAAATATTCCCTTGGTGTAAGGCAATCCCCCCGAGAATCTGCACGCGGTAAGGCGTCATTTTTAATACTCGAGTCGATGCTTCTCGTACCGTCGCAAACGCTTCTGGTAATAAATCATCTACCGTTTCGCCCTTTTCAAGACGCTGCTTAAATTCTGTTGTTTTATTCTTCAGATCATCATCTGATAGCTTTTTCATGTCATCAGCAAGCTCATCAACCTTGTCCACAATCTTTTCGTTCTTCTTTACTTGACGTTGGCTTGGATCGCCTATGACTTTCTTTAGTAGTCCTAGCATTGGATTCGCCCTCTCTTCATTCAGCTCATAGTGTGAATTATGAACGTGAAGCTTTATCTCACTTATGCTTAATTTTAACAGTTTAAATCTAGCCTTACAAGGTAATTGAGAATGGCTTACCCCTAAACAATTAAGAAAATGTTTAATAAAGCTAGGTTATGGGGTATTTGAAAAGTAGAAGCTGCTATAGGAAGTTGCTCTCGAGAGGCACGTGAAGCCTATGCAGTCACCTATCGAAAGGAGAAGGGATGAATGAACGCTCGAACAATAATCCCTTATTAACGCTATGATCCATGTACTTATCATTGAAAATGACCCAATGGTTGCTAAATTTAATGCAATCTTTATTGAACGCTTCTCTTCCTATAAACTCATCGGCACTGCACCAAGCGTGACAGAAGGATGGGACTACCTTAAATCGAAGCATATCGATTTAATTTTACTCGACGTCTATTTGCAGCAAGAAAACGGGTTGGACTTTTTGAAAGAATTAAGACGGATCAATCACCCTGTCGATGTGATGTTTCTCGCATCGGTGAACGATTGCCAAACGATTCAAACCGCCTTCAGATACGGTGCGGTCGATTACGTCATCAAACCGTTCGAATTCGACCGACTCCAACAGGCACTTGACCGCTTTGAACAAACGCATAAAAGGATGAAAAACCACTCCTTTCAACAAGATGAAGTTGATCAATTATTTTTAACGAATGACCGCTACTCACATTAAATGAGTAGCTTTTTTCATGTTGGTTTAAGCAAATCAGTCCCACAAACGCCCAGAACGGCATAGAGTGGAGAAAGGAAATTTGTTTTTATTTCCATTATATTGAAGCGTTTGCGCGGAAATGGACTGAAGTTGCGCGAAAACGTCTGCTAGTCGCGCGAAAAATCCATCAATATGCGCGGAAACCTCGTAAACTTGCGCGAAACGACGCGCCTACACCACACATCAACGAAAAGTCATGTATTCTAGCATGCTAAATCATGCATGAGGATTGATTTTAATGAGAGAGGAAGAGATTGTATGAGATTAAATCGCAATATTAACTGGGGGGTTGACTCCGCGGCGGCGGTTACCGAAGATCTGTATGCTTGCGTGACATCAAACTATGGGCAGCCTGACTTTTGGGGTCGTTACTTGACCACCATTGAAAATGTGAGTGATGGTCTCACGCGTGAAGAGATCGGTTATATTCGCAATCAAGGAATGAAGATCATGCCGATTTACAATAATTTCAGCGAAGCCATCGGGGACCGGGCTGGCCATGTCGCCGCACGTAATGCGATCTTCCAAGCAAGGAGGCTCGGTATCGGCGAAGGGAGCTTTATCTTCGCCAATATCGAAAACTTCTTCCCTGTCGATGCAGCGTGGATCACCGCGTGGGCAGGCGCTTTCTTAAATAGTCCGTTTCGCCCCGGTTATTACGGAGACCCCGTAGAAGGAGATTTTAACGCGGCCTATTGCGCGGCAGCCGAATCAAGTGAAACGGTACGTCAGCAAGCTGTTATTTTTAGTGCCGAGCCAGAACCCGGTACCAGCCCGAAAAATCGAATCCCGCGCTACAACCCAGCTCGACCTGATTGCGAGGCCAACGTCTGGGCATGGCAATATGGGCGCGATTCCGAAACATGCCCGATTGACACGGTGTTAATGGAAACAAAGCTATATGAATCATTAGGATAAAGACAAAAAAGGAGCACAGCATCGATGGCTGCGCTCCTTTCACATTTTTAATTTAAGCTTCTGATTCAATTAAACCATACTTACCGTCTTTACGGCGATACACAACATTTGTCACACCGTCTACAGCATTTTGGAAGACGAAGAAGCTATGACCTAACATATCCATCTGCAGAATCGCTTCCTCTGCATCCATTGGCTTAAGGTTGAAACGTTTTTTACGGACCACTTGAATTTCATCGTCATCCAATTCTTCTTGTTCAAGAGGCTCTAGTTCATTTTTGAACATGTATTTCAAGCTTCCTTCTTGACGGAACTTGCGGTTTACTTTTGTTTTGTGCTTGCGAATTTGACGTTCAAGCTTCTCAATCACATTATCAATGGCCGCATACATATCAGTGTGGACTTCCTCACCACGTAATAAGAGCTGCGGCATTGGGATTGTCACCTCGATGATGTGTTGGGTATTGAGCACCTGCATTTTAACATTGACATCAGCAACAGGCGTTGTGTCGAAATAGCGTTCAAGCTTCCCAACTTTTTTCTCAACATAGTCACGCAATGCTGGAGTTACTTCGATGTTTTCACCACGAATATTATAATTCATAAAGAACTCCTCCTTTTCTATGTAGTTAGTATTCTACATACCCGTTTAATATTCCTTCTTAAACATAAAATTAATTATTAAATTGTGACAATTTTCTACACGTAGAGAAATATACGTATCATTTCGTTTGAACGATCGGCAATTTCGAATGTTTCAAGTAACCGATATGACGGTATTCTGCCACCTTCATAGGCTATCCACCTTGGCCGTTTTCAATCGTTCCAATCCTTCCCTTATTCGACAAATGTATTTTCAAGCGAAAGGGAAAAGGTATTTTAGAATACTAAAAACCCACCCTGAAATCAGGATGGGTTGGATCGTTATAGCTATAGTTCATTTCCTACCCAGGAATGTGAATTAAAGCTTAACTACGTTTGCAGCTTGAGGTCCACGAGCACCTTCAACAATTTCAAATTCAACGTCTTGACCTTCGTCTAAAGACTTAAATCCTTCAGATTCGATAGCTGAGAAATGTACGAATACATCGTCTCCATCTTCACGCTCGATAAAACCAAATCCTTTTTCTGCATTGAACCATTTTACTTTTCCTTGCATGTTTTCACATTCCCTTCGTATCGTAATTCATGTGGAAATTTTCCACACTTTTACTATATCAAGGTCATTATTCGTTGTCAAACGCTTTACATATAAAATTAACTGAAAACATTGTAAATTATCAAGCTATGATTGTGAAATAGTTGTAACCGCTTGCTTTTTGAGCCTTTCGCCCATTTTTCATTTCCTCCAAACGTCTCTAATCTCATCGTTTATACCTAAGTACAAAGGACGTATTTCCCTCTATCTTCCAATTTATTCTCGTTTCTCCCTACCTTCTCACTCTAAACTTTGGTAAAATAAGTCATGTAATGAAACACGAACGAAAAAGGGGATGTACGAACATGAAAAAGTTGAAATGGATCGGAGCTGGACTCGTCGCACTGATGATCATGACCGGTTGCAACGAAACGTCGACCACAGAAACAGAAGAACCCACAGAGACAGAAACGGAAACCGAAGTTGATGCACCCGAGCCGGATGTAGAGGAAGAAGAGGTTGTCGCTCCTGCGGAAGATACGCTCACTGTAGAGGACGTTCTTGCAAAATCAATTGAAGCGATGAACAATGTTAAAAGCTATCGCACAGATATGAACATCTCCCAAGAAACATCGCTCGGACAAGATGAAACAATTGCCACTGATATATCCATGAGAATGGATATGATCGAAGAGCCGCTTGCTTTTCATCAACAAACAACGATGACCATGCCTGATTTCGGCGAAGATGCCTATGTAACCGAAATGTACTTCACCGAAGAGGGTGTGTTCATGTATGACGGAATGGAAGATTTTTGGTTTAGCTATCCTGAAGAATTTCAAGAAGAGTTCATAGCTATTCAAGACATGCAGATGAACCCCGAAGAGCAGCTAGAGTTGTTACAATCATATGCTGACAACCTGACACTAACGGAAGAAGGAAATCATTACATCATCACCATCGAAGGGTCCGGACAATCCTTTGATCAAATGGCCGATCAACTTCATATGATGTTTGGTGATGCCTTTGCAGAAGGGTTCAGCGAATTGACAGCATTCATGGATATTTCACGTATGGACTATGCCATCCACATTAATAAAGAAACATTCTTCCAAGAGGAAATCGATATGTTTATGGAATTCAGTATGGAAACGGAGGGCGAATCGATTTCGATGGTTCAAAACACGACAGGAACGTTCTCGCACTTCAACGACATCGACAGCATCACTGTTCCAACAGAAGCAATCGAAACAGCCGAAGAGTTCAGTTTAGACCTTGGGGAGCTGGAAGAGTTCGATGAAGCAGAATTTGAAGTGGTTGAAGAAGAAACAGACGAGTAAATAAAGAAAAACAGCGCATTCCATTTGCGCTGTTTTTCTTTATCAATATCGCCCCCTTACCAGAACTAAAAAACCCGAACAATGGAAGCATCCATTATTCGGGTTATCGTTTTAAATGATCCCCATTAAAGCCCTAGAGATACATACTTAATTTCCAAATAATCTTCTAGGCCGTAATGACCTCCCTCTCTTCCAATGCCACTTTGTTTGAATCCACCAAATGGCGCTTGCGGTGTTGATGGAAGACCATCATTCAATCCAATAATTCCATATTCGAGCGCTTCAGTCATACGGATGCCGCGTGTGATGTTTTCGGTAAACACATAAGCTGCTAGACCAAAGATTGAATCATTGGCACGCTTAATGACTTCCTCTTCTGTTTTAAAAGTAGTCACAGGCGCAAGTGGACCAAATGTTTCATCCGTCATGCAAATCATCTCATCGTTCACTTGAGATAAGATCGTTGGCTCCATAAAGAGCTGCCCTACAAGATTACCTCCTACCTCGATTTTAGCTCCTTGATTAACTGCATCTTCAATATGTTTTCGGACTTTATCAACAGCTGCTTTATCAATAAGAGGTCCGATATCGACCCCTTCTTCTAGTCCATTTCCAATGCGTAGCTCTTTTACTTTAGCCACTAGCTTCTGGATAAATGGCTCTTGAATCGATTCATGAACATAGATTCGATTCGAGCAGACGCATGTTTGACCTGCATTTCGAAACTTCGACGCAATCACTCCTTCTACCGCCTTATCTAAATCGGCATCATCAAGTACGATAACCGGGGCATGTCCTCCAAGCTCCATCGACACTTTCTTAACCGTGTCTGCTGCTCCTTTTAGTAATGTTTTACCAACCTCCGTTGATCCGGTAAATGTTAGCTTTCGAATTCGATCATCCTCTAGCCACACCTTACCGATTGCCCTTGAATTACCCGTCACAAGATTGATGACTCCTTTAGGAATTCCAGCTTCTGTGGCCAGTTCGACCATCTTAATCGCCGTAAGCGGGGTTAAATTAGCTGGCTTTAAAACAATAGTACATCCAGCCGCTAATGCCGGCCCCACTTTTCTTGTAATCATTGCGGCAGGAAAGTTCCATGGCGTGATCGCTGCGACAACTCCGACCGGTTGCTTATGAACAAACAATCGCTTGTTACGCTGGGTTGCTGGAATCGTTTCACCGTAAATACGCTTGGCCTCTTCTGCATACCAAGAAAAGAATCCATTTGCATAATTCATTTCTCCTAAGGCTTCTTTGAAGGGTTTCCCTTGTTCACGAGTCATCACTTCAGCAATCTCTTCTTTGTTTTGATCAATCAAGTCATGCCATTTTCTAATCAGCTCGGCACGTTCATAAGCTGAATAACCTGACCACTCTTGAAACGCATTAAAAGCTGCATCCGCTGCATCTCTCGCCTCCGATTCTCCTCCATTTGAAACCGTTGCGATCACTTCTGCTGTAGCAGGATTCGTCACTTCAATCGCTTCTGAATCATGACCTACCCACTCACCATTAATAAAATGCTGGTAGTGTTTCATCATACCCACTCCTCTATTTATCATTGAGCTTTTTTTGTACGCTCATAGTCAAATTCTTCTTTTTCTTCATCACCTTTAAAGAAATCTTTACCGTAGACAACTAGGCAAAGAATGATTCCTACTGCGAAGGCCCACGTTGCACCTTTCGTGGCAAGAACAGCACCGATAATACCTGCAACCCCTAAATCACGTTGACTCCTTGCTTGCATAATCCCTACACGAACACTTACATACCCTTGAATAAGAAGGGTTAAAGCAAGGGCAACCCCAAGAATTGGTTCTACTAAGCTAACGACCGGTAACAATAAAAGTCCTGTATTCGTTCCCCAACGGAATGAACCAGATCCTCCAAAAATAGAATGCATTGCTTTCTTTCCATCTTTGTACCGCTCGATAACCACGACTTGCATCGCTGCCCATAACGGTCCGCACATCACAATATCTGGCCCAAAGATCCCCATCGTAGCATTACGACCACCAAAAATTAAATGAGCACGGTTCGGATCATAATCGATTTTTTCATCTTTTCGAACCTCATCTGCTTCACTAACAAGTGCTTTACTTTGCAATACATCACCAAATAACACGATATACGTAGCGAGTACAGTCGGAATGGAAGAGATAAACATCATCAATGGTGGAAAGCCTAACCCAAATACAGTAAACTCCGTGAACAAAGTCGCAAAATCGGGTTTACTGAATCCCCACTGAATTTGCGGCCAAGATGCTTCACCCGCTAATGGCGCAATAATGATAGCTAATAAGATAATCGGGAAAATCCCTAAGTTAGCAAGAACACGCCATACGCCACCCCTTGCTTTCAGCTTGGCGAAATGTTTGGAGAAAATAAGATAAAAAGCTACCGCACATGTAATACTGATTGTGATCGGAAATAGCTCGAAGCGTCCTCCCACTTCAAAAATAGAAATGACCGCTGCAAAACCTGCCCCTAAAATGACACCTGCTTTTAAAGCATTCGGAACTAATTTCACAACTTTACTAGCTAGTCCTGTCACCCCGAGGAATATCGAGAATATCCCTAAGGTCAATTGAAAGGCAATCAATGCATAGATCCTCTCATCACCTTCAGGAAATTGCGTTACAAATAAAATCATCAATGGAATCGCTGGTGTAATCCAGCCTGGTACGACAGGATCTCCAAGTAAATGATGCGTTAAATATAATAATCCATTTAAAATAACGACCGCTAATGCCACCTCAAACGGCATTCCTAAGTATTGAACCATTAATGGAATGGCAGCTAAATCGACCGCACACATCAGTAAGCCTTGGAAGTAATCAGGTAACTCAAATCTGTAATGGAGAAAAGGCAATCTTAATTTAAACGGACCAAGCGGCGTATAAGGTGTTTCTTCACCATCTTTTCTTTGCTTCCACAACATCTCTATCCCCCCTTACCTTTTAATACGCAGATTGATAGATCATTTCAATGTCCTTAACCGAGAACAATCGAGGATTATTTTTTAGTAATCGATCAATTTTACTTGCATCTTCAGCCATCGAAGGAATGTCTTCTTCTGGCACGTTAAATGAACGTAGTCCACTTGGGATATTAACAGCCTCACACAAAGTCTTCATCGCACTCACTGCTACGTCAGCAGCTTGTCTATCTGAAAGCTCTCTTACATTTTCACCTAACGCAATCGCAATATCTCTAAATCGTTCTAAGCAGCCAATTTTGTTCCATTCCATCACATATGGGAGCAAAAGAGCATTGCTTACTCCATGAGGGATGTTATATCTCCCACCAAGAGGATAAGCTAGAGCATGAACCGCTCCTACTCCTGCATTTCCAAAAGCCATCCCCGCCATTAAACTAGCCGTCGCCATATTCTCTCGCGCTCTCATATGATTTGGGTTGGCATAAGCTTTAGGTAAATTCTCAGTTATAAGCTTTACTGCCCCAATCGCCAAGGAATCGGTGATCGGAGAAGCGTTAACCGAAATATAAGCCTCAATCGCATGAACAAGCGCATCGACCCCACTTGCAGCCGTCACAGATGGAGGCATTGTAAGCGTCATTTCAGGAGCCACGATCGCTATATCTGGCAACATGTAGTCGCTTACAATTCCTTTTTTTAATTGGGCTTGTTTATCAGAAAGAATCGCGATATTCGTCACTTCTGATCCTGTGCCAGCTGTTGTCGGGATCGCAATGATTGGATACCCTTTTTCAGGAACAAGATCGGTTCCAAATAGTTCTTCAATTTCGCCGTTGTAATTGGCAAATACAGAGACACTCTTTCCTATATCAAGAACACTCCCTCCCCCAACAGCAATGATTCCATCGTGCTTTCCTTGTTTAAAAATAGATGTACATTCTTCCACGAGTAAAATATCAGGTTCAGGCTTTACTCCACTATATATATCATTCGTAAGCCCTTTTAATTTAGATTGAACTGTTTCTACGACGCCTATCTCGACTAGGATTTGATCCGTTACGATTAATGGATTTTTCATCTCTAACCTTTGCACTTCTTCTAGTAATCTTTCAATTGACCCTTCGCCTGTAATCAACTTATTCGCACTTTTAAATGTTGCGATATTCATTGTAAACGCCTCCTTCTTGCTTTTGTTAAATGCAAGAGCCGTGCCAACGTTTAAAATATTCAGAAAATGTAGATCAGAGAAGCACACTCAAGATAAAGGTGTATTCTTCCAACTCTATTTTTTGAGTAGGATACCAATCAAAATAAAGAATTTGATTATTATTCTACTCATCACGTTCCCACTTTTTCATCTTTTGGACGATCGTTGATTGACTCACTTGTAAGACCTCTGCTGCTTTTCTAGTCGTTCTATATTTCTTCAATGCTCTCATAATTAACTCTCGTTCCAGTTTAGATATCGCCGTTTTTAAAGGGAGCATCTCTTCCGTATCCAAGTGGTCCTTATAGGAAGTACGACATTCTTCAGGAACATGTTGCACGTCAATAGTCGGGGCTTTTGTCGTCACAACTAACCGTTCCACCACATTAATCAATTCACGAATATTCCCTGGCCAATGGTATTCTGATAACGTATCCAATGCCTCAAGCGAGAATTGCTTGTCGTAGCCATACTTTTCGTTGCATTTCTCTAAATAGTAATCGATAAGCGGAATAATCTCTTTTCTTCTATGCCGTAAGGAAGAAATCGTCAAAGGTACCACACTTAATCGATAATACAAATCCTCTCTAAACGTCCCCCGAGCCACCATCTCCTTCAAATTTTTATGAGATGCGGCAATCACCCTGACATCAACATGCTTCACCTCGGTTGACCCAACAGGAATAAATTTATTTTCTTCGACGACTTTTAATAACTTCACTTGCAGCTCGAGCGGTAAGTCACCTATTTCATCTAAAAAGAGCGTACCTTCATGAGCTAATTCCATTAATCCTTTTTTCCCTTTTGCAGAAGCCCCCGTAAATGCACCGGCCACATAGCCAAAAAGCTCTGCTTCAATTAAAGCTGCAGGAAGGGCTCCACAATTCAATTCAAAGAAAGGCTGCTTTACTCGGTTGCTCTTTTCATGAATAAACTTGGCGATTAACGTCTTTCCTACACCCGTTTCACCTTGAATTAACACTTTCACATCTGTTTTAGCGATACGCTCTGCAAGCTCATAGATCTCAAACGTTTCTTCACTAATAATCGATGAATGCAGAATCTCGCGATAGATATCACTGTTCATATCCTTTGCATTTTGGCGTAGTGACTTTACCTCCTGCAACTCCTCGATCTCATGCTTTAGGCGCAATAGTTCTGTAATATCTCGAACACTATTAATCACATATAACACTTGGCGATCTTCTGCAAAGATTGGTGTCCCTGAGACAATGATTTTTCGCTCATTTTTAATCGTTTGCATTCTCGTGATCGGACGCTTCTCCTTTAACACCTCAATTGAGACAGATTTTGAAATAAAGCCTGCTTTTTCAAGGTCTTCCATATGATAACCAACCACTTCTTGTGCTTTAATCCCTGTAATCCGCTCATACGCCCGATTAATTGCTACTGTCACGCCATCTTGATTCGTGATGTAGACACCGTCATAGAGGGAATGAATGATTTCTTCAAAGACATGGCTTTGTATTAGCTTGGAATAGTCATTTTCATCGATCGTTTTAGGAAGTGGCTGCAATTCGATTAAGTCCTTCCGGTCAATTAAACGTTCAATTGAATGGTCAATCCCCTTTTGTTGAATCGCTTCATTTAAGGCACTCAAAGTAAGCAATCCGATGACCTCACCATCCTCATTTTGAACCTCCAAATACTCATTTCCTTTCGATGAAAATAGCGCGATCGCCTCTTCTATCGAGTCAGACATTTTTAACATATACCATCACTTCCTTCAACATTCCTTTTTCATAGTATAACCTAGCCAAACGCAAACAAAAGTTAGTTATCACCAACAGAATGCAAATCAAAAAAGCGCAAGCCCTTTTCAGGAACCCGCGCTCATTTTACACCCCACGTTTGTCAAAAAACACGCCATCTGCTGTCGGTCCTTCGTAAGGGTGTTCGTATTTATGTCCTGTTTGCTTTTTGATCTTGATCTTCTTTAAGTCGTCTTGAATCTGAGAGCTGATAATAGCCAATCTTTCTGTCAGTTTCTCGTTTAACTTCACGAGCTCTGCTCCTAGGGCTTTTTCACTTTCAGTTAGATTCTCGCGGTCGACTTGTGCAATCAACGGCTCCCGCTTCGCTAATTCCTCATTAATCTTTTTGAGGTATTCCTCACGCGCTTCTTCGTCTTCTGGTATAGGTTGTCCGACAAACTCCACAAAGGATCGTGTCGTTACAAACAACTCTTTTACAACCGACATTACGCCTTACCGCCTGCGCCATGACGAGCTTTTCGATCTATTTGGATCACTTGCTTCCACGTATCACGGAAATCAGTCACAAGCTCTTCCGCTTCCGCTAACGCCGTTAAATCACTCTTAATATTCGCTTCCATCAGACGGTTTAAAATGAAGTCATACATTCTCATCATGTTTTGGCCGACTTCATTATCTGTCTTTAATGTGACCATTAATTCACGAATAATATTTTGAGCCTTTATTGAGTTAACGTTACGCTTCTCTAGGTCTTGCTCTTCAATAGCCGCACGTGTTAATTTCATAAACTTTAAACATCCGTTATATAACATCAAAGTCAACTCCCCCGGGGAAGCTGTCTTCATCGCATTTTGCTTATAAGCCGATTGCATACTTGTTGCCATGTTCATGTCACCCTTTCTAATCCATATCCTTATGGTGATTGTACATTATATATATCGGCCAAACATTGACAATGTTAAGAATTAAATTCGCTCATCAACAATCAGACCCGCATGCTTTAACATTGAGGCAACCATATCGAGGAATTTCTCAGGCGGAAATTCTTTGACCACTTCGTCGGTTTCTAGATCAACAACTTGAACGAACAAACGATCTAAGTCCTCATGCACATTGAATTTCAATGATGTTAAGCCCGATTGAAGTAATTCGTTCATACTCTCAACTTGATGATCTAGTAACTCTTTTGAATGGGAGTGCTTCCGTTCTTCTTGAACATTTTTGATCCCTTTTTCAATGAGCTCAGTAGGTTTCTGTTCCTCAGCGACATTCTCTTTTTTAGGCCATTCTGGCAGTTGTGATGGTGAAGATTTGATAATTTCCATAGAGCACCTCCGAAAAACACTTTTTCTTTTATATCGGTCTAAATGTCATGCTTTTCAAGAAAAAAGAGCCTCAAAAACTAATTTTGAGACTCTCTCTCGACTACTGTCCACCATAAAGTTGAGCAAACAAGGATTCCGCTTGCGCATTGGCTTGTTGCATTGCCTTCTCCATCATAGTGAATTGACTCCTGTAGCGATCTTCGACTTGTTGGAGACGACGCTCGAAGTTGGTGATTCTATTATCTATTTGAGCAATTTCTCTTCCGATCGTATATTGGTGATTTGCTCTTCCTTCTCTACCTGCACGATCGGTAATACTTCTACTAATCGTATTATTAATACTCTCTTGAACACGACGGATAATACCTTTTTCTTCGTATGAATCTCCATTGGCCATAAATAATTGATAAATTCCTTCTGGATCTTCTTCTATAGCTTTGCGAAGACGCTCTTCCCCTGACATTCGATTGCCTTCTGGGCCAGTTGATAAGGGATCTAAAACAAGCTTTCCTCCATCCCTAAAATTATTCGTCGTAACAATCCCTAACTTTGCAAGTTGATTTAGGGCAGTGACTGAATCATTAGAAACAGGTGTGTATAAGTCCCTTCTTAATTGATTTAGACCAGAAGATAGAATCGAATCGTTACGAAGCATCCCACTTTGTGCTTTCTCTTCCCAACGTTCTATTTCGTCATCTGACATTGCTCTTCGTTGTTCATCCGTTAATGGTCTAAAATCACGATGACGCTCATCTTGTAGCTTTCCATTGACGAGATCAATAAGTTCATTATATTTTTCGATAAACCCTAAGATTTCATCCATGATGGCATCAGTGTCAGTCCTCGCACTAATCATAACTTCTTCACCATTGGTTACATTGTTAAACGTAAAATTAATGTTATTTATCGTTGCACTATTTGATGTACTTTTCATTTGGAAACCATTGACTTTAAAAATAGCATCTTGACCTTCATTTTTCATCATCGAAAAGTCGGGGTTAGTAAACCCTAAAGTAGCCATAAAATCTTTTGTTTCATCATCTAAAACTTCCAACTGTCCACCTTCACCAGTTTCTCGATTAGTGAAGACAATTCGTTCTTCATATGCTTTTGTGTCTTCATTGTAGATTTCACCCTTCATGGCCGTTACACCTAGAGAAGACCGGTTAATTTTGTCAATCACTGTTTGGATTGAATCATTTTCACCAATCGACAGCGACACATCCCTAGCTGTATCTTTACCAGGATCTGTTACTTTAAACGATAAGGTACGAGCTGTACCAGTTTCGTAAGTCGGCTCATGTGTTGCTTGCCAAGTTGCAGGACGAGCTAAACGTTCTACCTCTACCCTTGAAACAGTATTAGCTGCAGCACCTAACGCAGTTGCTGTAACTAAATTAGAATTAGAACTAGTAACGTCCTTTTGGAAAAAGGTTGCGTTACGTCCAATACCTGTATTCGTAATAGACGACCGGAAATTTAATAGCTCAGTATTAACCTCACGATATCCATCCCTTTTCCACTCAGCAATTTGCCGATCTTGTTGCATTTTATCAACAGGAAGTCTTTCTGCCTTCATCAGATCTTTGATCATCTGTTCTGTATCCATTCCAGATGCTAATCCACCTATTCTCATCTAACTCACTCCTCACGAATCTTTCTGTTATTAATTATATCGGTCTTTACCCTCTTACTTTCAAGTGACTAGTCATTAATCAAACGTTTGTTTAATGAATAGTCACTGGATTCGCCTGTTTCTGTAAATCTGTCACCACGGCTTGTAACTCGGCAAACTGATCGTTCAACTCATTACTGGTATCTATAGATAATCTTAGGTCAAGCGCAACTTCTGCAATCTCTCTCATCTTCACCAAATGTTGTTCAATTTGCTCAAGTAGGATAGATTGTTTCTTGCTCCACTCTAATTGTTCCTTCAAAAAATCAATTTTTTCTTTTAATTCCTTGTCCACTATATCGCCTCTCTTAAGAAGAAAAGAGCAACCGCACGGCTACTCTTATAGTTTCAAATCAATGCTTCCGCCTAAATGAGGCTGAGTGGCGTGTTGGATCGCGCTCAAGTCAGCTGAACTCATTATTTTTTGCAACGCATCGCCTTGTTGCTCGGCAGTGCCCATCGCTTTTTTCATGATAGCCATCGATGCTTGTTGCTGGACTTGTCCTTGATTAAGCGCCATTGAAAGTAATGCAATATCCATTTCAACTCTCCTTTTCGATTACGAAACCAAGTATTTTGAAAAAGCTTTTGTACTTTCCGCTTCCATCTTATTCACTTGTGAAAGCAAATTAAACTGGACTACTTCCTTCACACGTCCAAATTCCTTATTCTCAAAATGAGTCAAAACAAGTTCCATGCTTTCACGAACCTTTGTAAGTTGAGAGTAAAATTCTTCCCCTTCGATTTCTTCTAACACAGGTGTTATTGAACGTTCGATCGCAGCATACGCCTTCATAATATCCTCAAAGAAATAATCGCTTGCTCAAACCTACCTTCGTTTAGTAAAAACTGAAAGTGACTTGTTCCTTCTACCATCGTTTTTGATAACTCTACAGTATGTCCCATCACATCGCGGTACTTTTCCACTAGTACCACTCACTTCTATTCGCCATTCGTATAGTATATATATCGGCTAAAACTCTGGAAATGTTTAATGATGATGTCAGACCCGGTTACATTGACTGGTTGGATAAGAGTAGCTTCTATTCCTGTTTTAGATGTAACGATTGCTCCAGCTGCATTTTCACAGTGATAAAAACTGAAATAATAGTTATTTATACATAGATAGTATTTGATGGATCAGACCTCCAGATATCTGACCAATACACGCACCCAGCAAACAAAATAAACTCACTATATAATGAGTAGTAGTGAGTCAGGTGATGATAATTTATTTGTGTATATCCACTATAACGCTTTACACTTTAGCAGAGCGGGGCACTGACCCCGAAACACTGGATGGGAAGAAACCCATTCACTAGATACAACATGGACTCGAAAAGATTATCCAAGTAATTGTAGTACTGATTGTGGTTGTTGATTTGCTTGCGCCATTATTGTAAGCGCTACTTGAGAAAGAATCGAACGCTTCGTGTACTCCATTATTTCGCGCGCCATATCAACATCGCGAATGCGCGACTCTGCCGCTTGAATGTTCTCAGAAGTGTTTTCGAGATTGGCAATTGTATGACCTAGTCTATTCTGATACGCACCGTAACGAGACCGCTCTGAAGAAACGCTAGCCAGCGCCTGATCAATCCGTTCAAGCGTTTCACCCGTCTGCTCATGACTGAAAATGTCCAGGCTTCCTGCTTCTCCTAGTCCCAAGGTTGTTGCGCGCATATCATTGAATTCCAGTCTCATGCTTTGTCCAGCATTTGCGCCAATCTGTAGATTAAGCGTCACCTTGCCATCTGAACCCGAGCCATCAAGCAGCTTGCGTGTATTAAACTCCGTCGTGTTACCAATGCGATCGAGCTCATCACGAAGCTGCTCAAGCTCTCCGGAGATCGCTTCTCTTTCCGCGGATGTATTCGTATCATTCCCTGCCTGAACAGTTAGCTCTCGCATGCGCTGGAGAATTGAGTGAGATTCACCAAGAGCTCCTTCTGCCGTTTGAATAAGAGAGATACCATCGTTCGCATTGCGCGCCGCTTGATTAAGACCGTTAAATTGTGCGCGCATCTTCTCTGAAATGGCGAGACCAGCCGCATCATCTGCAGCCCGGTTAATACGCATCCCAGAAGAAAGGCGCTCCATCGAACGGTTCATCAAAAGCGACTGCTGCTTAAACTGGCCGAGCGCCATCAATGCTGTTGCATTATGACGAATAATCATCTTTCTTCCTCCCTTAGTGGGCATCTCGCTTTAACGCGTAACTGCGGCGGGTCATGACCCTTTTGTTCGGTACTTTTCCATTAGTACCACTCATTTCTATTCGCCATTCGTATAGTATATATATCGGTTAAATCTCTGAAAATGTTTAATGATGATGTCAGACCCTGTAACATTTGCTGGTTTAACAAAAGAAGTTTCTGTTCCTGTTTTAAATGTAACGATTGCTCCAGCTGCAGTTTCACATCGACAAAAACTGAAGTAAAAAAATAGATATTTAGACTTAGATAATATGTCAGTGATGGATACAGACATATAGGTATAAGACCAATACACTTACCAAACAAAATAAACTCACTATTTAATAAGTAGCGAGTCAGGTGATGGTAATTTGTTTGTGTGTGGACATGTATGCAGAAATTTGCTTTAACGCTTTACATTTTAGCAGAGCGGGGGACTGACCCTAAAACCAGAAACAAAGGGTGGATCATAAGTAACAGCCTTTCCTCCATCAGCATTACCCAACTTCATAGATACTACGCTGTTATCAGACTCCCTGCTGGGCGTATGGTTTCCTAGCTTTATTAGCACTTGTAAACCATACTCTTCATCATAGATGAAAAGACCCGCAGGACCTCCCAAGTTGCCGCACTATATCCATGTCTTACGTGCCAAGGTCTACGACTCCGGAGAAGTTATTTCCTTCTCGCCATTTGCGAAGGAAATAATGTTGCTTTCTGAGCAGCCCAGCTCATCAGCCTTCTCAATTTTGGGATTTCGGAGCTATTTTCCCATCAGCCTCATTCGGTTTTCGGCCCACAATCTGACTGTCTACGCTTAAAGATATTTGTTACCAAATATCCTCCAAGACTCGCTACGAGTGAGTGGCTAACTCTTGCTCGACGGGAATTCCACCCGTTATATAGTAAGACCTTGCTTAGCCGCACCTACTGCCCCCTTTCATGGCAGCGTGGAACCTACGAGAATGCCAACGGCCTCTTAAGTGAATTCTTCCCTAAGAAGACCGATCTAGCTCAAATACCAAAAGAAGATTTAGACTTGGCCTAGCATCTAATTAATCATCGCCCAGCAAATGTCTTGGTTGGAAAACTTCATACGAAGCTCTTGGGGAAAAAATGTCGCAATTAGATTGACAAACCGTCATAAATTTTCACTTCATGAATAAACGCCCTGTCAGAAAAAAAATATTCAGTCATTTATTTCTAAAACTACTCAAAATTATCCTATAATTTTCGAAGCAGATTTTACAACACTTCAAAAAGGTTTCTAATATTGTTTGAAGTTGAATTTAAATACTGGTAAACCTTGCTTAATATTATTTGTGATTTCTACACCACTATAGCAAACTGTAAGTCCCCAGAGAATTGACGGAATTTTTGCGGTGGGTAACTCATACTCTAATGCGTATGTAAATAATTCTAGGAAATCTGCATTTAAACCGTGGGTATTTGATTTATATTTTATGTCGTCTATATCCTTCTCAGTTACAAGAATAAATAGAGAATTGGATAAACCTTCAATTAAAGTTTGCTTATTATTATGATTCACTAAATTATCATTATTACCTTGAAAAGATAATATTTGAGTGTTTCCGGAATATTTATCATACAACACATTTAGATTCAAGTCTTTTTTATTTTTAATGATTTTTTTGGCTAGGTATTCGAACTCGATATCGAGAGTACCGTAACCAATTTGATGATAAAGATGCCTATTTCTTGTTATATATACTGGCTCTAACCAAGCAGAATTATCAATAATATATGAGAATAGATTTGGTACTAACACATTACATAAGTGAAGTAAATATGCCCCTTGTGAATGTCCGTAACCAATTGTTCTTTTGGGGTTAAATCCCAACTTATTATCAATCAATATAATTTTAACAGCCTCAATTGCAGTAATAATATCTATTGCCTGCATGTAACTCATATCATTAAATAACTCTGCCGTTTCATCAATTTTTGCTTTTACAGGCAGAATCTTTTTTTTGTTTTTCAATAAATTTAATAGCACAGATGAATCTTTTTTTATGTGTTTTAACTCTTCATCTGTAAAGGTATTATATAGAATTTTCTCGTCTCGAATTGAGTAATTATCCGCCATTTGCATAAATTCACTTCCGAAATATTCGCATTGAATAGTTATCATGTTGTATTGATCTGCAAATATTCCTCTCATCTTTTTGTACACTTTAGAATCAATACTCCCACCAAAACCTGGTACAAAGATTAATAGTCCTGTTTGTGTATTCACTCCATCTTGCGGTAAAGAGAAATCAATTCTCAATTCTCTACCAGTTGTTCCTGTATATATATTGTGATGAGCTTTAATATTAAAACTATGCTGTTCCGACATTGACTTTCTATCCCCTTTATACAATTGAAAGTAGCAACTCACTCGGGTGGTGACAGACTCGGCACCTGAATTAAGTTCCATTTAACACTCCTATCTTTCTTAGCATTTCCTTAGTGATATTTTATTTCATTTTTTGGGAATTATCGAATTAATGTGTCGAACTTTTAGCCCATCCCCTGTCTTAAATAATCTAATATCTAGAATGTGATCACTTTTTTACTATTACGGTTTTAATCGCCAATATTTTTCCTGATACCTGATTGGATAACCCAAAAGATAAACTTGTTCACTCCTTACTTTTATAAAAGCCATCTCACCTAAAAAAGGGGCCAGTCGTTTTATAAAATAGGTTTAAGAATCAATCACAATATCTCTAAATACTATTCCAGTTTACTGGAGTACCTTTTTTAAGATCACTTTTTGCATTCTTTCCCAACAACATCTCAAAATACTTCGGCTCCAACCCATATCCCGGCCTAACAATTCTCAAATTATCTTTAGTAAAGGTTTCACCTTTTTTTATATCATTTGAAACATAAATAGATCTTCTAAACTTCAACGATGCTATTTCTTTTTCTGTTGGTCCATACTTTACTTCACCAAGTGCTTGCCATGCGCTTTTTGATTCTTCCACTAAACTTCTCATTTCAGCTGGTTCCATTGAAAATGCCGAATCTACACCACCATCAGCTCTAGAAAGAGTAAAATGCTTTTCAATAACTGTTGCACCTAAAGCTACACTTGCTATCGCTACACCAGTTCCCAACGTATGATCAGATAATCCAACCTGGCAGTTAAATAGCTCTCGCATATGGGGTATCGTTGTGATGTTTGTATTATCTGGAGTTGCCGGATAGGTGCTTGTACACTTAAGCAATATAAGGTCATTACACCCTGCTTCTCTTGCTGTTCTAACGGTTTCATCTAATTCTGCAATAGATGCCATTCCTGTTGATATAATCATTGGCTTACCTGTCTCCGCTACTTTCCTAATTAACGGAAGATGATTATTTTCGAAGGAAGCAATCTTATACATAGGAACATCTAATGATTCTAAGAAATCCACAGCCGTTTCGTCAAAAGGCGAACTAAATGGAATCATACCAAGTTCACGGCATCTATTAAAAATGGGTTCATGCCATTCCCAAGGTGTATAAGCCTTTTCGTAAAGTTTATATAGAGAATTACCCTTCCATAAGCTCTCTGAATCTTCAATCATAAAATCTTCGCTTTCAATATTTAAAGTTAAAGTATCAGCTGTATAGGTTTGTAACTTTAATGCATGTGCACCAGTCTTTGCTGCTTCTTCTACAATTAGTAATGCTTTTTCTAAAGATTGATTATGATTCCCAGACATTTCTGCAATAATAAAAGGAGAATAATTAGTTCCTATAATTGTATTTTCTATTTTAATGCTATTCATACGAATTTAACTCCTTATATAGTATAACTATTTTCTTTTTTCGATTTTTAATACGTAGGTTTCACCTTTATGTTTAAAAAATGCAGGATATTTTTTGTTATCGACCACTCTCAGTAGATTAAATTGATCACCAATCGATTGAGAAATATCTAATTCACTGTCTTGTGGTCTTCTCTTTGGGTAAAAAGAAGAGTCCCCTGACTGGTCAATTCCTAGATCTATTATCTCAGGATATTCTTTAATAAATTTTATACACAAGTCTATAGTCGATTTACCTTGTATTTCTCTTAATTCATCTATTAATTCACTACCATCAAAATTAATTACTTCTTGTAAATAAATTTTACCACTGTCTACTCTCTCTATTGCCTCAAATAAACTCATTGTGATTTCATTTTCACCTTCAATTATTTGCCAAGTCATAGGTGACCACCCTTTTCCCTTCGGAAGCTTGCTACCATGGACAACAATGTTATGTTTATTTTTATCTAATATTGTATTCGGGACTAATTGCTCACAACTTAAATAAAATGCTATATCTCCATTGTTAATTTCTGATACATCATGAACCCACTTCACTTTTTGTCCACAATCAATAAATTCCTTATGTAATCTAGGTATATAATCGTTTATCCAGCTATTCTTATCCGAAACAACTGTTAGGTTATAACACTTCATTTAAAGCCCTCCTGACTCTCTCAATCCCTTTTTCATCAGTTAATTTTTTACAACTTTTTGACATTCGAAGGACTCGTTTTGGGTTATTAATTAATGAATCAAATGTCTCCATAATATCTATTTCAGTAATTTCATTGTGATATCCTAAGTTAATGATAGAACCTGTTGCTGCAACAGCTTCACTAATTGCAACTTGATTTTTTGCTATATTTATAACTACTGATGCCAATCCTAGACAACAGCGTTCCCAAGTGGTACTTCCGCCTGCACCAATAAATAGGTCGGCTTTTAACATCAATTCAGCCATATTTGAAACTTGATAGTGATAATTCGCATGAGGAATTCTATCTACTAGTTCTTTGATTTCGTAAATATTCGGATTGGAAGTTCCTACTACAACGTCTAAATTAATATCTCTTCTCCTTAATAAGTCTATAGCATTTAAAACTTTAATTGTTTCATTAGATGGATCACTACCACCAAAGAAAACCAATGTATTGTTAACTTGTCCACCACGAAAGCTATGCTTTTTCCTAGCTTCTATGAATTCATTTCGGAGCAATGCATATTTAGGACCAAGGAGTAGTTTGCAATTTTCATCTACTAGATCATTATATCTGTTCTCTATGTGCAAGTAATAGTTTTGATCTAATAATACATCGCATTCATGCTTTCGATCAGCTAAATCATCGATGACAAAGATTTTCTTTACTTTGTCTTTTATAATCGTCTCCCAACGATAGTCTAAAGCATAATGATCAACAACCAAAAGATCAACTCTATTTATATTTTTCATAGTACGTAATGTCTCTTTAGCATCCACTTCTTGCGATCCTCCCAGCCAATGACTATGCTGAAGCTCGTCTTGTTTACCACTCTTTGTTGAGGACTTATTTAACATCATTACATTAAAACCCTTTGATTGAATAAATTCAGCTAAATGTCCACTATAATCACTTGTGATAAATGTTATATCATAACAGCTTCTCAAGTCTTCTGCTAAAGTAAGACAACGCATAACATGCCCAGTTCCGATTTCAACTGAAGCGTCAACTCTTATAACAGCAGTTTTCATAATTTATCATCTAACTTTTTTTGTTCAATATCTGCATTTATTTCTTTAAGCTCAGGATTCTTATTTATATAAGATAGTGTATCTTCCATGCTAAAGTCATTATCTAGAAACTTAAAATTTTCAAGAATCTTTTTAATTAGTATAAAGTCTTCTTTTGTATCAACGGTCCATCGATGCGAACTTTGATCAGATATGTATTCCAAGTTATATAACTTAAATGTTTCAGGATTTAAATAAATATAGGGGGTAACGTGCTCTCTTTCAAATGGCTTGTCAGCATCTTTATACGCCTTTTCTAATACATCAATTGCAAAAACTTCAGTATCCATCCCTCTTGGGTAAGATCTCTTTAATGTATTCGAAACATAATCATATTTATTATTTTTATAGGCTGCAATCACACCATCTACTACATTGGGATCAATAATAGGACAATCCGACGTTATCCGAACAACGACTTCAGCGGCAAAATATTTCGCCGCTTCATAATACCTCGAAAGGACATCTTCTTCAGAACCTCTAAAATAAGACAGCCCAAAGCTATTGCAAAACCCAACAATAGGGTCATCCGATTCTTTTTTTGTTGTTGCTATTACTAGCTGGTCAATGTTTGTAGATCGTTTTAAGCGCTCCATCTGATACTCTAACAAAGGTATATTGTTTATTTTTTTTAAGACTTTTCCTGGTAACCTAGTCGATCCCATCCTAGCTTGTATAATTGCGACAACCTTCATTTTTTCACCTTCTATTTTGAATATAATGAGAGGACTTTTTTTACTACCTCTATAACATCATTAACATCTTCTTCACTCATCTTAGGGAATAACGGTAACGATATAATTTTTTCATATAAAGCCTCTACTTTGGGACATAACCCTTTTTCATATCCTAATTGTTGATAATAAGGATGATAATATACAGGTATATAATGTACATTCACTCCAATATTCTCATTCTGTAGAGCTTCAAAAACTTCTTTTCGACTAACACTCAATTTCTCCAGATTGAGACTAATAATATATAGGTGCCAACTAGAATCGACTTCAGGTGCTTGATACGGTATTTTTATTTGTTCTAACTTAGAAAAAGCCTCATTGTATAATGAAACGTACTTTCTTCTTAACTCCACAAACTTATCTAGCTTTTCCAACTGGTTAATTCCAAGTGCTGCTTGAATGTCTGTCATTCGATAGTTATAGCCTAAAAACTGCATCTCGTAGTACCATGGACCATGATGTTCAATTAATTTATCTTGATCACGAGTAATTCCATGAGAGCGAAATTGTAGTAATTTCTCATAGTACTCTTTATTATTTGTGGTAATCATGCCGCCTTCTCCCGTCGTAATATGCTTAACAGGATGGAAGCTAAACATTGTCATATCACTCACAGTTCCTACTTTGTTACCTTTATACGTTGCTCCCACCGCATGCGCAGCATCTTCTATAACGATGAGGTTATGGGCCTTTGCAATCTTATTAATTTCATCTAAATTTGCTGGTTGACCGGTGAAATCAACAGGTATAATCGCTTTAGTTTTCTCATTTATAAGTTCTTTTACTTTCACAGGATCTATGTTATACGTTTGTTCACATACATCAGCAAAAACTGGCTTCGCATCTTGGTATAATACACAATTTGCACTAGCAGCAAAAGTCATTGGTGTAGTAATAACTTCATCTCCAGCACCAATGTCTGCTACAAAGCAAGCTCCATGTAAAGCAGCGGTCCCGTTTGAAAAAGAAACGGCATATTTTGCCCCCACATAACTCGCAAATAACTCTTCAAACTTTTTAACAACGGGTCCTGTTGTTAAATAATCACTCTTTAAAATATCAACAACTGCTTGTATATCTGTGTCATCTATCCACTGTTTACCATAGGGGAGGTAGGAATCACGAACAGGTTTCGTTTCCTTTTCATTATTTAAGCTCATCCAACAACCTCCTCATCTCTACACACATTTATTTATTGATAACTTTTTTGTCATCCACTAATATCCGTAAATCTTTGACAGATAACCATTCTTCATTAACATTACTTACATAACCAAATCCATCGGCAAGAGTTCTTCCATCATTTCCATTTTCAACTTTCCACCAAGCAAATTCAGGTTGGATGACGTAATAAGTATCATATTCCAGCGTACGTCTTGCATCATCTTCTGTAATCATTGCTTCATGTAACTTTTCTCCAGGTCTAATACCAACTACTTCTATTTCACACTCAGGTGCAACTGCCTTAGCGAGATCCGTTACTTTCATACTTGGAATCTTTGGTACGAAGATTTCTCCTCCATACATACGATCTAAGCTATCCAACACAAATTGAACACCATGTTCAAGTGTAATCCAGAATCTCGTCATTCGCTCATCCGTAATAGGAATGGTTCCAGTGTGGCGAATCTTCTTAAAAAAAGGAACTACACTACCACGACTTCCAACAACATTACCATATCTGACAACTGCAAATTTAGTGTCCTTATCTCCTACATAAGAATTAGCTGCTACAAATAGCTTATCCGAAGCTAATTTCGTAGCCCCATATAAGTTAATTGGGCTACAAGCTTTATCTGTACTTAATGCAATAACTCGATTAACACCTCGATCTATTGCAGCTTCAATTATATTTTGTGCACCATTAATATTCGTTTTTACCGCTTCAAATGGATTATACTCACATGCCTCTACATGCTTCATAGCCGCCGCATGGATTACAATATCCACACCGTCAAAGGCACGATAAAGACGATCTTTATCTCTTACATCACCAATGAAGAAACGGATTCTAGGATCTGTAAACTCTTGAGCCATTTCATATTGCTTAAGCTCATCACGACTAAAAACTATAACTTTTTTCACGTCATACTCTAACACACGAGTAATAAACATTTTCCCGAATGAACCAGTGCCACCTGTTATTAAAATAGTTTTATTTGTAATATTCACTTAAAAATTCAACTCTCTTCTGCTTATTTCTCTTTGGATTCTTGCTCAATCTCTGCCATCACATTATTATAAATAGGTACTATCATCTCAAGATCTTGTTCAATATGATTAAAGTAGTTCGAAAATGCCCTTACCATTTCTTCTGCCTTTCTTATTGTGTCGCGTTCGAAACGAAATTCCTCTACTTGCTTAGCCACCAATTCATTTTGCACACGGATCATGGGCAAAATAAAAACTCTATAAAAATCTAAATTATTAAGCTTATTATAAACTTTATCAAATTTGTTAAATAGATTGTTCATTGAGTGAAATGACTGAACAGCAGTTAGTTTCTTTATATGTTTTATAATTTGCTTCAACTGGTCAAGAACACCGATTAGTTTATTCAAACTTTCATCCATTTTCCGTCTTTTACTCATAAATTCATAGGGATCGCAAGGTTCTTCCAAGAAATCATACCATTTTATAACAATCTGTTTTCTAGTTAGTTCATGTTCGATTACTTGCTGCAAAGATAAAAATTTTGTTCCGTTAATTTTTGCTCCACCCTGAGTTGTATTAATAAACGTACAATTATTTATTTTTTGAAATGCCTCGATAACTCGCTCCATTTGTGTCTTCATTTTTAGAAAACCCTCATTTGTTAATATAAATTCTCCTTGAACGTTTTCTACAGTTATCGATTTTTCCAGAACTTTTTCAGGGATAGCATTTGATTTCCCCTCGTATTCAATTCCTTTTGCATAGTGGGAGTTATTTAAATAAGCAAAGTTTTGTCCAACAAAGATTATCGGATTGCACTCCAGCCTGTTTAACAGTTCTGTCGCCACTACAGCAATAGAAGGTGCGTCTGATACTTTTACTAATTCTTTCAGTTTGTCTTGTTGGTAAAAATAAGGAGAGACCGTATCTTGGCTGGTTATCATATGTGCTTTAGATCCCTTATAGTTTTGAATTGTCTCAAAACCAACACTCGTGCCATATATCATGGGAATTTCCCAATCCGCTTGTTTATTAATTGTTTTCTCAAAAACTTCATGATTGTGAGATTGAGGATCATATGTACATGCAGCATCAGGATATATGCCATACTCCACTAATGAGTTTATAGCGGAACCAACAGAAAAAATATAGGCAAGCCCGTTCTCTTTAATATGTCTAAGATAATCTAGTTCTTCATTTAAAGACGGACCTGCAGCAACGATGATTGCCGGTTTCCCTTTAAATAGATGTTTATTTTCCTTATGTAAGATGTTTGGTGTTTGGATAGTTTCTTTTAAATTCATCAAGCTATTTATAGTC
This sequence comes from Bacillus sp. FJAT-45037, assembly GCF_002797325.1. Taxonomy (GTDB): domain Bacteria; phylum Bacillota; class Bacilli; order Bacillales; family Bacillaceae_D; genus Alkalihalophilus. The sequence continues at coordinate 2,647,308 of NZ_KZ454938.1, forward strand.
CAACGTTTTTCATAGGCAAAGTTTGTTTGAAGGTTTGACCTCTTATTTTTCACCTCATTAGTAAACACCTTGGCGAAATTTTGATACTCTTCCTTAAATACTCGCTCATAACTTGGCAAAGTAATCAAAAGAACTTCGTTATTTACTTCACTCGCAAAATTATGAAGGAATTGATTCCTATTTTCCTCAGAGGTCTCCACAAATAAATGTTTAATTGATTTGTCACCTAAGTTTTTAATTAATTTGGTATTTATTAGAGATTGGAAAGCACCAATGTTAGGTTCATACAATGTAATTGAAACATCTGGATATTGCTTTAGAATCGCTTCGACATGATACCCTAACCCTATTCCATAAAAAAATACATTCTTTTTCCTGCTTAATTCTTCAGAATACTGTTCAACAAATTTTTCTGCTTCTTGAACAGGATCATATTTACTATGCAAATAGAGTGTACGCCCATTGTCCTCAATGGCTAAAGTAGAAAGATCTCTTTTAGACTTTATCACTTTTACATTGTTATGTTTATATTGCTCTTTGGTAACCTTTCTAACCTCTGGGAAGTGTTTTTTGAGATAATTAATATTTTCAATTAGTACCATTTCTAACTCCTTCCTCGTCGATAGTTGTTGCTACCTTTTTATGAATATCAACTAACAATGGTTCGATTTCATATTGCAATAAATCGGCAAATACAATCGTGTCTTGATTTTCAAATACTTCTTCCATCTCTTTCACAACCATTTCTAAACTGGTAACTGAAATCAATAAGTCATCCCAATCCTTAGGGCGTACTTCTAATTGATCTATATTCTTTATGGCTTTATGTATCCATTGAACGCCTTCTAATAATTGGATTGTCTTATTTGATCCAATATCTGCTTGACTACTGTAAAGTTCATCTACAAAAATTCTAATTTCAGGTAATGACTGTTCAAGATATTTTTCCATTGATTGCAATGATTCAATAACAAATTCAGAGACAGTTTTAAATACAGCTTCAACTCTTTTAATCACTTGAAAATTTTCGTCAAAGTATTCTTCGTAATTATCAAAGACAAATATATTATCCACATTAAAATGACTAAAATAGTAATCTTTATTTTTTAGTTCCTTATTAACCAAATCCGTCATAGACTGTAATGCTTCACTTTTATTAGTAAAATCATAGTTTTTATCTCGGATAACAAACTTCATGGTGACACACCCTTTCCTCTAGAGTTATTATCGGTTTAATCTATACAATTATAAAGTAGCATTGACTATTATTAATATGAAATTAGTGGAATAAAAAAAGAAGACTTCAATGAAGTCTCCTTTTTTTATCACTATTAACCAAGTAATTGTAGTACTGATTGTGGTTGTTGATTTGCTTGAGCTAACATAGACTGAGATGCTTGGGAAAGAATGTTTGCACGAGTCATTTCCATCATTTCTTTCGCCATGTCAACGTCACGGATACGAGATTCCGCAGCTGATAAATTCTCAGAAGCATTATCAAGGTTAGAGATTGTATGCTCAAGACGATTTTGCATTGCACCAAGATAAGAACGTCCCTCGGATACTATCTTGATTTGATCTTCAATACTCTCAATCGCAGCTTGCGCACCAGAGAAAGTAGAAATATCACCAGATTGAGCAGCCGTTACAACGCCAGATAAGTTAACACCTGCAGTACCAAATTCGATTTGAGTTAACTCACCATCATTAGCACCTACTTGAATATTTACCGTTCCACTTTGTCCGGCTGTTCCATCAAGAAGGTTTTGCTTGTTAAACTGTGTATTATCTTTAATTCTCTCAAGTTCATTAGCTAATTCCCCAAATTCATCATTCAACGCATCACGATCTTGAGCTACGTTAGTGTCGTTTGATGCTTGAACTGCTAATTCACGCATACGTTGAAGAATGCTATGTGTTTCGTCAAGAGCACCTTCAGCTGTTTGAATCATCGAAATACCATCTTGTGAGTTACGGCTAGCTTGATCAAGACCATTGATCTGTGCACGCATTTTTTCAGAGATTGCAAGACCTGCTGCATCGTCACCTGCACGGTTGATACGCATACCAGATGAAAGCTTCTCCATTGCATTCTGCATTGCACCTTGGTTGTTTCCCATTTGACGGTGTGTGTTTAAAGCTGGAATGTTATTGTTAATAATCATTATAATTTCCTCCTTGAGTGTGTTCCGCCCACGTCCTTGTGGTTGGATGTTGTTGTTAAGCCGTAGGACTTTGTTATCTGCCGTTAACTAGTTCCTCGTGCTTACAATACTTATATCGGCTTGTTTTGAGATTGTTTAATAGATTTAGAAACTTTTTTTATTTTCTTTTTTTCTGATCTGTGACATGATCTTTTGTTCCTGTTATTCGATCGGTTGATGTTGGTCGTCGGCGACAAATTGCTTGATATGTGTGTGAGATAAGATCGTATTGAAGATCTCGCCTTCAACTTCTATCAGTGGAAAGATCGGGTCTTCAATTGGGATGAATTTGATGATTCCTACTTTTCCATTCGTAAGTTGAACAATGCTGCCTACGGCTGATTGCATCGTTTTATTGATAAAGGTATGGGTAATCTTCGCGTCAAGCTTACCGAAGGAGTCTTTTCGTAATTGTTTTAGTGCCTCGTAAAAAGGGTAGGGATGGATGTCAGCGGACTGCTTTAAGTGTTCTGCATATCTATCTATACTAATATTGAAATTCGTCAGACGCCTCACAGTTTCTTTCGTAAGTACTATCCCCTTTTTTAAGAGTAAGCCTTCTTTCTCTGTCTTAACATCTGCTGTTAATTGATAGCCTCTATATTTCATATTCTGCTCTAGCACATCATCACCCCTTACCAAGCTCTATCTATCAAGATAGATAGTCATTAAAAGTATGATAATTTTATAATAAATGGGTAAAAATGTTTATACAAACAGAAAAAAGACACCTCAGAATGAAGATCTGACGTGTTGTATTAACTAATATACTGTTTCACAAAATGTGTAATGATTCCTATTTTTGATTCCACTTTTAATTTTCTTTTAATTTTAACAATATTATTATTAACTGTATGAGTAGAATGATACGTACACTTCGCAATTTGTTCGGCTGATTTTCCTTGCAGTAAATATGTAATGATATCTTTTTCTGTTTTATTAAACTGATCCTCGTGTTCTAGGCAAACCGTTAGTCCATGCTCTATTCTTCCTTGATTTCTTTTAAAGACCTTCGTTAACACACGGTTCTGAAAGGGTATATCTAAGAAAGGGTAATAGTTTATCGCATACTTGATTGACTGGTTCAATTCGGAGTTTTCAATAGATACAATGCTCGCTTGGTTAAAGGCCAAAATATCATCGACAAGCTCTTGTTCTTGCTTTGAGATTATCCAGATGAACTTATGATGACTACTTTGATGTGCGAGCCCTTTTCTCCTTAATCTTTTCATATAATTACGTACATCGTCGACATTGTTAACGATGTGATAGTGCAGTGGAGTTGATTGCTTGCATTCATCTGCACAGTTCTTCATTACACTAATTAACGATGGGTCCGTCGTAATAAAGCTAAGGGATTCCGCTGTTGTGCTATTCTTATTGTTATCCACGCTTTCTCCTCCTTTATTACAAAGTAGAGCCTTCTTCTGTTTTCTATTATTACCGACACTACTGTCTAAATGAAAGTTCTTTATAATCATTCATCAATATGAATAAGAAAGACCTGAGACTTCCTTCTTATAAAGATGTGTTTATGTCCCATAACCCTTACCTTATTGCATATTCCCCTTCGTCAAGAATCCTTTCAACCCATCTAATGAAACGGTTTGTGCAGCTTCGTTGTTTTCAGATTGGATTGCTAAGTAGACTTCTTTGCGATGAATGTCGACGTGACGAGGTGCGTCAATACCGAGCTTGATTTGATCTCCATCAATTGAAAGGATTGTAATCTCAATATCATCACCTATTTGAATTGCTTCTTTAAGCTTTCGTGTCAGGACAAGCATCTACACCTCTCCCTTCACGGTTTGCTGAAAGATTGTATGCTTTGTTCCGTAATCACTAGTACTAAGAAGGAGCTGTTTGCCTTTTTGTTTTGCAGCGTTGATGATAATAGGTCCTTGAAGATTCGCTGTTGTCGCTTCAAAAGGTTCATGCACCGTTAGTAAAACAAAGGTTGCTACTTCTTCTTCTGACTCAATCTCGAGTTGCTCCACGGTCGTATCAGGTAGTTTTACCTCATACCCCGAAACAAATTGAAACGGATTAATCATCAGAAAAGCAATGTCTTTTGTTTTAGTAGATTGAAGGACATAAAAAGGTGTACCTTCTTCAAATGGAAGTAGCACAAATTGTTTTTCCTCTTCAAAGGCTGGTAGTCCTTTCACAAAATCAATCACACGTTCTGATGCAAGTTCTACAACGCCTGAGTATTTCGTTTCAATCTCCAACAAAATTCGCCTCTTTCCGAGTTTATTTTCTATATCATAGCATGATTCGACTTAATTTCGGGGGAAATTAACGTATTTCCCAAAAAAAGAATAAATTTCAGCTATACGTCCCTCTTGGACCCTTCCATTTATATAAAAAAAAAAAACGAATCTACTTTGATTGTAGACTCGCTTTTTTTATAATCCTCGGTTAATAGAGGTCCCAACTGCTTGAAAAGAGATCTGATTCCGCTGGCGAAGATACGTATCTGTCTGCCATTTCGGGATTTGAATATCAGGGTCTCTACGATTGACTTGAATATCGGTTTGGTGGTTCGGAACTCGTATGTTCACTTCTGCCGGTTGAAAATCGATCTTGGTTGAGTTGATGGACCTCGGCATCTGAACTATTCGTAATTGTCCTTCTGGTTTCTCACTATTTACTTTTGCTAGTCTCGCAAAAGCACCGAATCCATTTTCGATTTTCATCATTTGATCGCCTTGCTGACGACGTTTCCTTATATGTTCGGCTACTTGTTGGTTAGCACTAGAGTAGAACTCATTGGCAAGGCGTAACGGCCCTTTCAGATTCGCATCGGCAAAAGCTTCGGTTTGATCAATATGCAGCTGAGAGGCTCTGGTGCTTATCTCAATAATGCCCGTATGCGTTTGACGAATTTGAAGGTCCGCTTGATGCTGCTTAATTTGCATATTGAGACGGTGTGAGGATAAACCAATATATGCATTTGTCGATTGAATCTCTAAATGTGGTAATCTCACACTCATCCCTCCTTATTTTTTAACGTAGGAAATCCATTAAAGATGGTTGAATCAACCGCGCTCCGACAGCCATCGCTGCACGGTGTACACTTTCTTGTGTCGTTAAGTCAATAATGACGCGCTCTATGTCGACGTCTTCATTATCAGACATAATTCGGTTCGCAAATACTTCTTGCTCCATTAGGCGGTTTTCAATCATTTCTACTCGGTTCACACGCGCTCCAAGCTCCGCGCGTTCCGCGACGAATGTATCAATATGGCCAAACAGGTCATCAATGTATCCAGTAAGGTCCGCACCTTTTATAGATGGGTCTTCAAGCGCTTTTTCCAAACGAATAATGTCACCAAATACCGCTGTACTAAAGACTTTTGAAGCATCAATATTTACAGGGATCGTCACACCCTTCATCAATTCAATTTCCACAGGTTGTGTGTTCACCGAGACAGCTGTACGATTGGATACGATAACATCTGTTGAGCGGACAGCCATTGTTTCTGGCTCATCGTCTCCAGCCGAATTTGGTTTAGAGAATGTGACTGTTTCATCTGATGAGATTTTTAGTTGGTAGGCCTCTTTGTTAAAGTCGTCGATCGGACTTCCTTCAAAATTCACAGTATCGATCTGCCTGATATCTTGAAAAATTTGTTGACCTGTTCCGTCCTCACCAACATGTCGATACGTTTGACCACCGTAGATCAGATCAAATTTCTCGATGTCATCAACAGCATTTACTCCGTCAAATAGTTCATTGATCCCTAAGTCCATCCCTTTGTCATCGACAATTGGGGCTCTGGTTGTGTTTGTGCCGTTAAAGATATATTTATTACTATTTTTCGTATTTGCAACCGATTGGAGATGCTCACGTAATTGCTTAACTTCTTTCGCAATATTAGCACGCTGGGTTCCTTCATACGTATCATTTGATGCTTGAGTGGCAAGTTCTCGAATCCGTTGCAATGTTTGTGTTCCTTCATCTAATGCCGAATCAGCTGCATCGACCCAACTATACACTTCTCGTAAGTTACGCTTGAATTGCTCTACTTCATTCACTTGAGAACGATAACGCATCCCTTTCATCGCAATGACCGGATCTTCTGATGCTTTCGTAATCCGTTTTCCCGTTGATAGTTGATCTTGTAGATTAGCTAAACGGTTATACCCTTGGTTAATATGCTTTAACGAATTCGTTGATAGCATCATTTGTGTGACTCGCATGAACGTTCCTCCTATCGACCGACAACGCCCATGCCGTTAATGATGCGGTCGAGCATTTCGTCTATTGTTGTAATATTACGAGCGGCAGCATTATACGCATGCTGATACTGGATCATCATCGTCATCTCTTCATCAAGTGACACATTACTCACTGATTGGCGATTAAATTCTACACTTGTACGCAATCCTTCCGAGCTTCCTAACATACGACCCGCTTCTTGTGTCTCCACCGCCATTTCGCCAATGACCCCTTGATAAAAACTAGTTAGAGTTGCAGTTGTTGCATTATCGCCTGTCCCAAAGGTTAACAGCGTATCCTTCATATTGGCCATAAGACGTGCATTAGAGCCGTCACCAGCAAAGGCCTTGGTGACACCTTCAATGTAGTTATCAGGATCAGACAATACATTTCTAATTTCTTCATAGTCTCGTTCTTCTGGCCGTACATTTATTAAATCTTCATATCTAGTGCGAGCATCGGCCGTCAACGCATCTGTATTCACACCCGCAGCGGCGATGTTATTAAGGCTCTTCATAATATTCGCATCAACACGGATATTTGCAGCAGTAATGTCACCATCTGCAGGTACATTGAAGAAGTTACCACCTAGTTCAGTCGGCTGACCGACGACGTCTAATGTGTAGCCAATCTTGTGGATATTGTTCACTTCTTCAGCGAAGTTCTTCGCCATTTCGTTTAAGTTAGCAATCATATCTGGATACGTACCAGCAACTTCACTATCGTCATCTTCAGGATCTATCATATAACCAAAAGCTTCTGCCAATGCTTTTAGCTCTCCACGTTGCAACGCATCGATCGCTACTGGATCTTCACTACCAACTATTAATCCTTTGACTGCAGTGCCCTCATCATTGTAGCTTACACCTAGCGTTTGGATCGCGTCAGCATTTAAGGCATCAACAAGTACAGTGTCTGAACCCTTCAACGTGACTGTTACAGCTCCTTCAGCTACCTCATTAGGCTTCCCATCACTCTTTTCTCGTTTCGTATCGATGTCAATAATGCTCGATAATTGATCTAAGATACGGTCTTGTTCATCATATAAGTCATTCGTCACATAACCATGCGGCTCTACTGAACGGATTTGTTTGTTTACCTCATTTAATTGCGATAATAATGAGTTAACTTTTTTCACTGTGACATCGATTTCTGCCTTATAATCATTTTTCACGGTCGTTAAAGAAGAGTGCATATATTGGAATGTGTCAGCAATTTCTTCAGCCCGGCGTCTCGCTACTGCTCGTGCCCCGGCGTCATCTGCATCTCCATTTAAATCTTGCATCGCTCCCCAAAATTGATCTACCAAAGAGGCTAAGCCTTGTTCAGATGGTTCATTTAATATATCTTCCATCCGCGTTAATGATTCGTACCGCGCACCGTAGTATCCGACTTTATTGTTCTCATTACGAAATTGAATATCTAAGAAATGCTCGCGTACGCGTTGAATTGATCCTGCTTTTACACCCGTCCCGACTTGTCCTGGCATCATCGGACTGTTTTTACCGATACCTGGATAAGGTTCTGTTTGCGTGAAATTAACACGTTGTCTTGAGTAGCCCGGTGTATTGGCGTTGGCAATATTATGGCCTGTTGTATGTAGAGCACTTTGCTGCGTCATCATTGCTCTTCTTGCCGTTTCTAATCCATGAAAGGTCGATTGCATGTCATTCCTCCTACTTTTTATGCTTTTGAATCAAAGACCGAGCGACTGTATAGCTCCGTTTGTTCTTGTTTATGTTGCGGCTTTGCATAGTGGACATCCTCTGCCTGAGGAACCATTAGATCAAGGGAAAGGTTCACAAAACGTAAAGACTCCTCGAGTAACTCTCTCGTATGGTCACTTTGTTCTTTCAATTGATGAACCTCTTGTCGTAAGGCTTTTTGCAGCTTTAACAGGACTGCTTTTTCCTCTTCTGTTACATACTGAAGTAACGTCTGAACCGTTACGTCCTCTGTGCCAGTTCCCTTGCTCATCATAAACGCTTTGGCTTGTTTCATTCGGCTGGATTCCGCGATTTGCACTGCGCGCACGAGCTTCGCTTCTTCTCGAACAAGTTGACTGAGAGTGGACACATCATTTGCTTTAATCGCGTCGACCTTCTCTGCCGCTCGTTGATTTAATTGTTGATGAAGTTCGATAAGCTCAGCAATCGATTCGATCACACTCTTCACTGACATGTCATTCACCTCGTTAGGGGTTTTAGCTGGTAGCTTTTAGCTAATCGCTAACCACTAATTATTCCAAAAATCATACATCTTCTTCGCTACAGCTTCTGGGTTGATGCGGTATTCGCCGACTTCTACTTGCTTCTTCAAATTTTCAACACGTTCAGCCCGTTCTTTTTCTAGCGGATTCCCTTTTTGCATTTCTAGTGCTTGAGAGGAGATCTCTAGTTTATCGTGCTTTTTAGTGGGCCCGACCGCTTTTTCCGTCAATTCCGTTTGCTTACGATATGGGTTTTTTTGAACGGATTGGTATGGGTTTATTTTCATGTTCATCACTCCTTGTCATTGTTATACATGGACAATAAAACGTACCGATTGGCTTCTGTAGCTTATATCGGCACGTTTGATCGAATTGTTAAAACTATTTATTAAAGCGATCCTCAAAAGAATGATACGTTGTATTGCGAGCTCGTTCTTCCTCTTTTATATTCTTCTCCGTACGTTCGACAAAATCTTTTTCTTTTTCGATTTTATCAAGGCCTGAGGTTATATTGCCTTTACAAGCGGAACAAATTCGACCTTCTTGAACAATCGTTCCACATGATTCACATGGATACCCTAAATTCGGAAAATGAGTGACCATGATCCGTCCTTCTTTTACAAATTGATGAATTTGCTCAAGCGGCACCTCGGTATACTCATGAACTTCGCGAATCGAAGCCATACGGTTTTGCTTCTTACGCATAAAACGGGAAACTTTATCATAATAATCTTCTTGTTCTTTATAACAAGGATTGCAAATTGGACGAAGAGCTTTTACAAATAGACTTCCACACTTTGGGCAATTGGCTACATCTCTCATGCTATATTCACCTATCTTTCTATTATACTATGATCTTGTATCGTTATCTAATAACAGCTAGACTATCGTGCAAGCGTTAACGATTCGACTGTTGTCGCCCCGTGTGACACAAGCGCTTGAGCAGCCTGCCTGATCGTTGTCCCTGTAGTATATATATCGTCAATTAGAACAAAAGTTTTAACCTCTTTTATCCTATTCATGCCCTCTGCAATGTAAAAAGGGGAATCATCGACACCCCGGACTCGCTCTGCACGATTCTTCTTACTTTGTTGCTCGCTTGTCCTTCGCCCTAAACATACATCAGTCTCTATCCACCCCTCTGTCATTTGCTGCACTTGGTTAAATCCTCTATCCACTAATCGTTCTTCACTCAGTGGAATCAGAACCGGGGAGGCCCCTTGAAATCTTGTCTCAAAGGCCTCCATTAACTTGATGGAGAAAAAACGCCCGATCTCCGCATCGCCTTGGAATTTATAGAGCGACATCCATTCTTTCATCGTCTCATTATAGGAGTATAAAGATTGATTACGCGTAAGTAAGTGACTTGCCGTCGGGTGCGTTTCCCACTTCTCGCAGTCTGAGCATGTATCAGGTTGTTTAATTGAACGCCACTCGGTATTAAGCGGTCGTGTGCAAAGTTGGCATAACTCCACCTCTAATCGTGTCAATCCACTTTCACAGCGCACGCATACTAATGGTTGTGAACGGTCTAAAAGCAAGGCTCTCCAGCTCGGCTTCTCACTGATTTTCTCCTTACACACTAAACATCTCGCCATCCCCTCAAACCTCCATCCGGTTCATTCTCTTAATCTGACTCTTCGCGGCATTCATCGCCACCGTCTTGCCATAATGAAAAAAACAGACCGCACCATCAGGGGCATCCACCTTCCGCCCGACCCTGCCTGCCATTTGGACAAGGGCCGCTTCGGTAAACACATCATCTTCAGCTCCGAGCACCGCCACATCGACACCTTTAATCGTGACCCCTCGTTCGAGAATCGTTGTTGTTAACAAAAGAGAATATTCCCCTTGTTTAAATGCGGTTAGCTTGTCATGACGGTGCGGATCGGCCGCGTGGATCGCTTCATGAGTGATAGAAACTTGATTAAGAATCACGGAGCATTGCTCGAGTACATCGATCGACGGAACAAAGACGAGCGTCGGCTTTTTGATCGTAAGTCGGTCGTGAATCCAGGCTAGAACATTAGGGGGAAGGAGTTTCTTTTGTAGTGATTTGCGCCAATTGCCACACCAGGTAAACGTCGGAACAGGGAGGGGGTACCCATGATAACGACGCGGAACATACACCGTCTCAAGATTCGGTTGTTTTTTTAAGGAAGTACTTGGGGTTGCGGTGAGGTAGATGAGCGAAGAATCGATTCTCTTTGCCTGTTCGACGGCGTGTTGCAAGCTTTTGTCGTAGCTAAAAGGGAAGGCATCAACTTCATCGACGATCGTAACATCGAACGTCCGATAAAATCGCATCACTTGGTGTGTGGTTGCGATCACAAGTTGCGCGTTTGGCACATCTTCCTTACTTCCACCATACAAACTAGCAAGTGGGACGTTCGGAAACACTTCTTTTAATCGTGGGGTCAATTCTTTAACGACATCAACACGTGGCGTTGCAAGTAAGATTCGTTTTCCAAGAGAGAGGGCATGCTCAATTCCTTTGAAAAGCATCTCGGTTTTTCCTGCGCCACAGACTGCCCAAAGTAGAACGGAGAGTTGGTCTGAAATAGCACGAACAACCGCATTCGATGCTTTTTCTTGAGCTGGTGAGAGTTGTCCATTCCAACTCAAGGTATTCGTGATTAATGGATATGAAAGGTGATGGGTATCATTGAGGTAATAAAGCGGTCGACATTCTTGCGTCTTCCCTAAGCGAATGCAATGTCGACAGTAGAGACAATGCCGATGACAACGGGCACAGTGATGGGAAGCAAACAATGTTCGATCTTCATTTCCACAACGAACGCAGAGTGGTTTGCCTTTTTGAATGAGGACACTGGGGGTTTGAGCGATAACGTTCTCTCGAAGGAGCGAATCCATTATGTCGTCTGAATAAGGAATTTCTGTGCGAAGAAGTCGTTTTCCATTCATAAAAAGAGGGGTGTCAATAGACATAGAAGATCACCTCGGGGGGGATTTAGCTGGTAGTTTTTAGATTTTTGCTGATAACTGTTAACTTTTTGCTGATAAATGTTAGACTTTTGCCGATAACTGTTAGCTTTTTGCTGATAAATGTTAGACTTTTGCCGATAACTAGTTGCTTTTTTGCTGATAGCTCTTAGCTACCTGCTACTAGCTAAGAGCTAACCGCTAATCATTTTATTCTCCTTGTTTATACCATGAGATACCTAAGCTGCCTTCGCCTAGATGAGTGCCGATGACGGGGCCGAAGTAGCTGATGTCGACTGTTGCATTGGCAAACGTTGACTCAATCTCGGCTTTGATTGTCTTGGCGGAGTCTGATCTGTTGGCGTGGATCACCGTTACCTGGTACGTGTCACCTGATGCGATATCATCTTTTAATAAGTGAAGGATGCGTGCAATCGCTTTTTTCTCCGTACGCACTTTCTCAAATGGTACGATGCTTCCTTCAACAAAGTGTAAGATCGGTTTAATCTTTAAAAGGTTTCCGACAACAAGTTGAGCAGAACTCAAACGACCGCCGCGGTGAAGATGTTGCAAACTATCGACCATGAAATAGGCTTTAAGAGTAGCTTTGAGTTCGTTAAGTCTTGCTACAATTGTCTCGGCATCTGCGCCCTCTGTTGCTAATTGAGCGGCTTCTCTAACAAAATAACCTTGCGGCGAGCAACTAATCTCAGAATCATAGCCAATCACTTCAATACCTTCGACCATACCGGCCGCACTCATCGCGGACTGATACGTCCCACTAAGCTTGCTCGATAAATGAATCGAGATGATTTGCTCATATCCTTCGGTTTTCAATGTTTCAAATGTTTCTAGGAAATGACCAATCGCTGGCTGGGATGTCGTTGGTAGTTTTTCAGATTCTTTTAACAGACGGTAAAATTCATCTGTCGTCAGGTCTGTCTCTTCTTGGTAAGAGGTTTCTCCGATAATGACGTTTAATGGAACCATATTAACCGACATCTCATCACGCGTTGCTTGTGAGAGATAAGCGGTACTGTCTGTTACGATTGCTACTTTATTCATCTCTGTTTGTTCCTCACTTTGCGTTCCCACAGTCGGGGAAATATTGTCATGAGACGGCTTGACGTACGCGTTCAATCGTTACTATTTCAAACGGTTCATCTACTTACTAATGTACCTTTAATCATGCTAAGATTCAAGATTTTATCCACTTCTTGGTAAGAATAATCCGTCTAACGTAAAACAAGAGATACCCACTACGGAGTACCTCTTGTTCATCATTCGAATTAACGAACGATGACATATCCTTTTTTGATCGCTTCGACAACGGCTTGCGTACGATCATTGACGCTCATCTTTTGCAAAATGTTACTTACATGGTTTTTAACGGTCTTCTCACTAATGAAGAGAGACTCACCAATCGTACGGTTACTTTGGCCATCTGTCATAAGTTGCAACACTTCACACTCACGACGCGTTAAGATGTGAAGCGGTTTGCGGAATTCTACTTCACGGAAACCAATCGAATCTTCGTGCTTATCATCTTCTGTTGCCAGTCTGCGATATTCTTTAATTAGGTTATGTGTCACTTTCGGGTGAATGTATGATCCACCTGAAGCGACGACTTTAACCGCTTCGATCAAGGAATTGGCATCCATCTCTTTCAATAAATAACCTGACGCCCCTGTTTTTAGGACATGCGTGACATACGTTTCATCGTCATGGATTGACAAGATTAATACTCTGACATTCGGGTATTTTGCAATTAATTCTTTTGTTGCTTCAACCCCATTGACTTTTGGCATATTAATGTCCATTAATATAACGTCCGGATTGTGCTCTTCAACAAGTCCCATTGCTTCGGAACCATCTTCACCATCTGCAACAATCTCAAATCCTGGCTCTAGTGCCAAAATTCGCTTTACACCTTCTCGGAACAATTGATGGTCATCAATTAATACAATACGAATCTGTTTCGTTTCATTCATCCCATTCACCTCTATGTTTACACGGTTATTATTATTACCAACTTACGGGTGACTTAATCAACAATCTGTCATTCACATCGGTACGACAATTGAAATGCATGTACCTACGTTGATCTTTGATTGAATTGTTAGTTCCCCTTTAAGCATGTTGACCCGTTCCTTCATTCCCATCAAACCAAATGTGCCTTCTTTTAAATTCTTTGTATCAAAGCCTTTTCCATCGTCTTTAATGATAATTATAACCTTAGTTGGCTTGATTTCAATTTTGACTTTGATTTCTGTTGACTCTGCATGTTTGTAGGCATTTTGCACCCCTTCTTGCACCATGCGAAACAACGCTACTTCATACTCTTCAGGAATTCGTTTGTCACGCCCTATATGCTTAAACGTAACATTGATGCGGTTGTGCTCCTCAAAATTCGCTAAATACTTTGATAAAGTCGGGACCAACCCTAGATCATCTAGAGCCATTGGTCTCAAATCGTAAATAATCCGCCTTACTTCCGCAAGTGAAATTTTAACCATCTTTCTCAGGTCACGAATTTCATTTAACGCTTCATCAATGCCTCGCTCTTGATAAATTCGTTCTATTAGCTCAGACCGTAAGAGGACATTTGCCATCATTTGGGCAGGCCCATCATGGATTTCACGGGAAAGCTTCTTTCTTTCTGCTTCCTGTGCCTCGATAATCTTTAAGCCAAACTTCTGTTTCTCTCTTGCATCTTCTATGACTTCCCCTACTTGACGTAAGTCACTCGAAAGGAAATTATACACGACCGACATTTGACCCGCTAAATGCTCAGCTCGCTCAATCGTTTCATTGAGATTAATGAGCCTTCGTTCAATATGGTCACGTCGTTCTCTTAGCTTAATTTCTTCTTGCTGCAAGACGGTTAGTTGAATTTGAAAGTCATTCGCTTGTTCGTAGGCTATCTTAATTTCATCTTGGCTGAATCGGTCGAATGCCTTGCTCACTTCAACTAAGCGGTTTCTCGCAAATCTGGCATGCAAGTTTGTGCGATCTGTTTTTTCAATAATATTCGCGACACACGTCCGCACATCCTGCAATTCTTTTTGTAGTGTTTGATACTCCTGTCTCGACTCTTCACTGATGTCGAAGATCTGCTCTCGACTTTGTCCGACGGTATCTAACGTTTGATCAATTATCTTATCTAACATCTTCATATCAACCATGTCCATCACCAACCTTTACCGCCATCCTCAGGCGTAACCTGGTGCAGAATTTCAAAGCTTGTTCAGTTGCTTCAATATAAAGTTTCCGCTATCCTTATCTTACACCAATCAAGCAAGAAAGCGTTACTATTTCCTAGCGTCAATAGACTTAGACGCTAATCTACTTAAGGACAACACTATCGTACCAAACCTTTATTACATACGGATAACGCTGATTTGTAAAACTGTGAAAAAAAGAGGAGGTTTGAGGAATATGCTACCTATCTATCAGACGGTCAAAGGACACGGGAACCACGAAATAACGATACAAAAGTCGCGCTTTATCTCCTACTTTGCTCGTGCGACCACAGAAGCCGAAGCTCAAGCATTTATTGAAGAGATCAAAAAGAAGCATTGGAATGCTAACCACAACTGTTCAGCCTACTTAATTGGAGAACAAGATAACATCCAAAAAGCAAATGATGACGGCGAACCAAGCGGAACAGCTGGTGTACCTATGCTCGAGGTCTTAAAAAAACGACAACTGAAAGATACAGTCGTCGTCATCACTCGCTACTTTGGCGGGATTAAATTAGGAGCAGGAGGATTGATTCGTGCCTATGGCGGTGCGGTGAGCGAAGGGTTAAATGCAGTGGGCGTCGTCGAACGCAAGCTCATGCAAGTGATGCATGCCCAACTCGATTACCACTGGCTCGGCAAGGTGGAGAACGAACTAAGACAATCAATCTATCAACTAAAGCAAATCGAATACCTCGACCAAGTCGATGTCCAGACCTACGTCGCATCCGATGAAGTCGACACCTTCACAGAATGGATGACCAATCTAACAAACGGGCAAGCCAAGCTTGAAAAAGGTGAACTTGTGTATTTGGAATCGGATGTTAAGTGATTGTTTGGTTGGAAAGTTGGTTAGTTGGAAAAAAATTCAACCTTTCCACCTGTTCCACCTCTATCACCCTTCCAACTCTCCGATCATGATTTCAACCGCTTGTACCATCTCATGTAACGACAGACTTGGTACGTTCGCTGTTTCGAGGGCGAGTTGATGACTTGCTGGTACGTGTATGAATCCTGCGGGGGTTCTCCTGTTCTGATCGTTTAAAGCATGTAGTACTTGATACATAATATTGTTACAGACATACGTTCCAGCGGTGTTAGAGATGCTTGCTGGAATCTGTTCTTTTGTCAACGCATCGATAAACTTTCTAATTGGGAGCGTCGAAAAGTAAGCCGCGGGGCCTCCTTCGATAATCGGCTCATCTTGTTTTTTTACGCCATCATTATCTACTTCCCCATCATTGACATTAATCGCCACGCGTTCCGGTGTGATTCGGTTTCGTCCTGCCGCTAGACCTAACATCATGATCGCATCTGGCTTCAGATGATCGATTGAATCGATCACGATCTTCGCAGCTTCTGAAAACGTCACTGGCAAAATCACCCCATGCACTTGATAATCACCAATCACTCGGTCCTGTAACTGATCCACTATCTGTTGCGTAGGATTCTCCTTATGAGATAAAAAAGGCTCAAATCCCGTCACTAAAACTCTCTTCATAATCCCAATACCTCCCCAAAATTTTTACCCATTCCATCTTACCAACCTTCCAACCCTTTTCCGCAAAGAAAAGAGGTAGAAACATTCGTCTCCCCCCTTGCTTACTCACTTTGTAATATACGAAAACGAGTCCTTGTATTGTTTTAGCTCAATGTTCACATCAGCAGAAATAATGCCTTCGATTTTTCCAAGCTCTTTATTCACAAAATACACGAGATCGTCATTGCTTTTAAAATATGCTTGCATAATCAAATCGTGCTGCCCTGAAAACGCTCCGACGAATCGAACCTCTGAAAATTGGTTCAGCTTAGCCGCTATCCCTTCTTGGTACCCAAGTTTCGTTGAGATCCCGATAATGACTAGAACGTTTAGTCCGATTTTATTTGGATCCATATGGATGATGAACTCAAACACATTGTCTTTTAGCATCCGATTAATTCGTGTCCGAACGGTTCCTTCGCTGACATTCATCGCTTTGGCGATCTCGGTATAGGACCGCTTCCCATCCTCTTGCAAATGGTGCAAAATCATATAATCCACTTCATCTACTTTCGACATCGTCTCACTCATTTCATCAAAAAGTCTCATCCACTATTCTTCGTATGAGTAAAAAAGTTTGAACAAAAGGACAGAGAAATTATCTCTGTCCCAATCATTGTTTATTTTTCAATTACACGCGGATCAAGCGCATCACGCAAGCCATCTCCGATAAAGTTAAAACATAGTACGGTAATTAAGATTAAGAGACCCGGGAATGTTGGGTACCACCAAGCATTTCTGAATATCGTAATACTTTGTGAGTCTGTCAACATGTTCCCCCATGAAGCATCTGGCGCTTGAACCCCTAGTCCAAAGAAACTAAGTGCTGACTCAGCAAGGATAAATCCACCTACAGCAAGTGTCGCTGCAACAATAACAGGACCAAGTGCATTCGGTAAAATTTGCGCGAAAATGATGCGCGTGTTCGACATTCCAATCGTACGAGAAGCAAGAACAAATTCTCGTTTCTTTAATGTGAGGAATTCTCCACGCACGACACGCGCCGTCCCTGTCCAAGAAAGCAAAGCGAACACGAGAATTAAAATATTAATGCTCGGTTGTAAGATCGCCACAAGGGTAATCAGTAAAAAGATATTCGGGAATGCTAGGATGATATCGACTAAACGCATTAGGAATGCATCGACTAGTCCTCCAAAATAACCAGCAACCGCACCAATAATTGAACCGATCGTAACAGCCCCAATCATCGAAGCAAAGCCTACATATAAGGAAACTTGTCCACCGTATAACATCCGACTGAATAAATCACGGCCAAGATGATCCGTCCCAAGCCAAAAGTCTGAACTTGGTGGAGCTAGACGATTTCGTAAATCTTGAAACGCTGGATCATGTGGTGCGATAAAAGACGCAAGCACACAGGCAAGTGTAATGACCGTTAACATAATTAATCCAAAGACAGCTAACTTATTCTGAAAGAACTTTGTCACAATAATGGAAAGGAGTGAGCGACGTTCTCCGATAATCTGCTGATCTTCAACCGGTGGTTTGCCCTCAGGCGGCTTCGGTTGAAAAACTTGTTGTGTATTTGATTCCATGAAGTCTCCCCTCCTTAATACTCGATCCGCGGATCTAATACTGCATAAAGAATATCCGCTATCAAGTTTCCAATTACTGTGAGTAATGCGCCAAACATGGTGATCGCCATAATTACGGGGTAATCACGTTGGAATGTTGCATCGATAAATAGTTTTCCAATTCCAGGCCATCCAAAGACAGATTCAACAATCGCCGAACCACCGATCATTGTCGGTAACATTAAACCAAACATTGTGATAACTGGAATTAAGCCATTACGTAAACCATGCTTATAAATGACACGACGCTCTCTAAAACCTTTCGCACGTGCTGTACGAATATAATCTTGGTTGACAACCTCTAACATACTTGAACGAGTATAACGAGTTAGACCCGCCATATCAGCTGTAGCTAGAACAAAAGCTGGTAAAATTAAATGTTTTAAGCGATCAAGAATACTGAAGTCTGCCCCAATCGTTGCAACCCCGCCAACTGGTGTCCAGCCTAGCTGAACTGAGAAGATCATAATCAACATGATCCCAAGCCAAAAGTTCGGGGTGGCTAGTCCAATGAACGAGCCAAAGGTCACTCCATAATCCGTTAAAGAATACTGCCTAGTAGCTGAAATAACCCCAAATGGAATCGCTATAATGGCTGCTAAGAAAAGCGAGGTCGCCATTAATAGCAAAGTATTTGGAAGACGATCTAAAATCATTTCCGTTACAGGCATCTTACGTGAATAGGATACACCAAAGTCCCCTTGTACAACATTTCCTACCCAACGTACATATTGCACAGGAATCGGATCATTTAACCCTAGTCGTTCAATCTGAGCCTCACGTACTTCTGGTGAAATTTCTGGATCAAGATTTAAAATAGCAGGTTTACCTGGTGCTGCATACATGATAGCAAATGAGATGATGGAAATACCAATCAATATTGGGATCATCATGATCAATCGTCTAATGATGTAACTAGTCATAATTTCATTCCTCACAATCCCTCAAGGTAGTTTAGTAGAGTAGGAAGGGGAGGGAAGATCCCCTTCCCCCGACTACTTGAAGGCTTACTCAGTTACGTACCACTCGTTAACTTTGTACATGTTAACACGTGGGTGATGTGTGAAGCCTTCCACACGGTTGCTTAGAAGTACATGTTGCTCTGGGTAGTATAAGAACGTGTAAGGCTGGTCATTAGCGAGTTCTTCATAGATTTCTGCGATGACAGCAGCACGCTCATCTTGATCGATGATTTTCTTGTTAGAAGCAGCAAGCTCATCTACACGATCATTGCGGTAAGAAATGTTGTTTAAGCCATTTTCGATTTCACGAGAATGCCAGATTGCTGTTGGATCTGGATCTGTTGCAAGACCCCAAGCAAGTACAACTGCGTCGAAGTCGTAGTTAGGAGGGTTGATTTGCTCTAAGAACGCACCCCACTCCATTTGACGAGCTTCTACTTCGATACCGATTTCACCAAGCATTTGTTGAACAATGACACCAATGTCACGACGAACAACGTTACCATCATTAGAAAGCATTTCAAAAGAGAAACGTTCTCCATCTTTTTCTAGGATGCCATCAGCACCAGGCTCCCAACCAGCTTCAGCTAAAAGTTCTTTAGCAGCTTCTGGATCATAGTTGAATTCAGGAGCAGACTCTGGGTAAGCCCAGCTAAGTGGAGATGCAGGTACGTGAGCAACTTCTCCACGACCTTCCATGATTTCATCAACGATTAGTTGACGATCAATCGCCATAGTTAAAGCTTGACGTACTTTAGGATCTTGGAATAATGGACGATCATTGTTCCAACCAATGTAGTCATAACGTAGTGCTAGAGTTGAAGAAATACGACCGTGGTCATATGTTTCAGCAGTTGCGTACTCTGTAGGTGGTAAGATCATGTAATCAGTATCACCTGTTTCAAACATTAAAAGTTCAGCATTTGAATCTGAAGCAACACGGAATGTTATTTTATCAAGGTATGGACGACCTTCGAAGTAATCTTCATGAGCTGTTACTTCTAGGTATTGACCATCAACGTAGTCTTGGAATACAAATGGCCCTGCACCAATTGGGTTGTTACGGTTGTAATCCATATGCTCTTCAAGATCTGCTACTGCAACATCTTCTAAGATATGCTTAGGAAGAATTCCGTAACCAGAACGCGTGTCAAAACTTGCATCTACTTCAGAAAGGATGAATTTAACAGTATAATCATCTACTACTTCAACACTTTCAAGCGTATCAAAGTCACCAGCACGAGGACCTGTGTAATCAGGATTGATAAAGAT
The DNA here is from genome assembly GCF_002797325.1 of Bacillus sp. FJAT-45037. GTDB lineage: Bacteria > Bacillota > Bacilli > Bacillales > Bacillaceae_D > Alkalihalophilus. Next base: position 2,667,500 of record NZ_KZ454938.1, read on the forward strand.
GTCATGTGTAAACTTTACATCTTCAGCAGTTAGCTCTTCACCATCATGGAAAAGAACGCCTTCGTTTAGAGTGTATGTATACTCTAAACCGTCTTCAGAAATTTCAGGTAAGTCTGTTGCTAACGATGGAATTAGGTTTAATTCTTCATCTGTTGATAAAAGAGTTGCATGAATTAAATCAATTACATCTGCACTCGCAGAATCTTGTGAATAAAGTGGGTTGAATGTTGTAGGCTCACCAGAAGTACTTAATACGATACTTCCACCTTGTTGTGGCTCACCAGGAGCAGCCGCTTCTTCACCATCACCCTCATCTGTCTCACCATCTGTTTCTGTTGTATCTGCTGGATCATCTTCCGTTGATGCAGGCTCATCTGTACCGCCACATGCTGCTAATACAAGCATAAGCGCCATGACCATACCTAGTAGCACTAACAAACTTTTCTTTGTCATCAATATTTCCCCCTCAAGCTTTTCTTTTAGTATTTTGTCTTGCAAACATCCTATTGCCTTCCTATCAGCCTTAGTATGTAGGCAACACCTCCCTTAATAATGAAAATTCTGAAAATGAGATGTAGAGGAGAAACGTTCCCCCCTACTTATTTGTATAAGTGACATGCAACAAAATGATCTTTTTTCACTTCTTTGTACACTGGCATTCTTTCCTTACATTCATCCATTGCCACCGGACAGCGCGTATGGAACACACAGCCAGTTGGTGGATTGGACGGACTTGGAATCTCACCAGTTAAGATGATGCGTTCACGCTTCACCTCTGTTGGATGCGCGCGAGGAACGGCTGATAATAGCGCTTGCGTGTACGGATGAAGCGGCTCAGAGTAAAGGTCTTTCTTGTTCGCTACTTCCATCATCTTCCCAAGGTACATCACGCCGATTCGATCAGAAATATGTTTAACTACCCCAAGATCATGGGCAATAAATAAGTAAGTCAATCCAAATTCATCTTGGAGGTCTTTAAACAGATTCAATACTTGTGACTGAACGGACACATCAAGTGCAGATACAGGCTCATCACCAATGATCAGTTTCGGGTTTAATGTTAGCGCACGAGCAATCCCAATTCTTTGACGTTGACCACCTGAAAACTCATGTGGGTAACGATTCGCATATTCAGGATTGAGTCCTACTTTTTCCATTAGATCCTCGATGAACTCTTGTCTTGCTTTGCCTTTATACATTCCGTGAACACTTAATGGTTCTTTTAAGATCGTTTGAACCGTTTTTCTCGGGTTCAGTGAAGAGAAAGGATCTTGGAACACCATTTGAAGATCTTTTCGGAATGGATGGAGCTCTCTTTCATTCACGTTAGAGATATCTTTACCGTCAAAGATGATCTGTCCTTCTGTTGGCTCGTATAAACGCATCAACGTTCGTCCAATAGTCGACTTTCCGCAACCAGACTCACCAACAAGACCAAAGGTTTCACCACGTTTGACGAAGAAGCTAATATCATCCACAGCTTTCACATGACCAACTGTCCGTTGAAACATTCCTTTCTTTATTGGGAAGTGTTTCTTCAATCCGTTGACTTCTAGTAAAATATCATTATCTTTTGTTGTCTCTTGATCAAGACGATCAGTTAGTTGTGTGCTCATGGTTGCTTGCTCCTTCCTCAAACAAGAAACATCGTACTTTACGTCCTGGTTCAACCTCTAATAAATTCGGTTGTTCGCTTGCACATCTTGCCATCGCTTGTGGACATCTTGTGACAAAGCGACAACCTGTCGGGAAGTTGTCTGGTGTTGGTACGTTTCCTGCAATCGATGTTAGTCTTTCTTTATCATCATCTACATGTGGTACAGATTCCATTAATCCAATCGTATACGGATGAAGCGGCTTATCAAAGAGCGGGATCACATTCGCTTCTTCTACAATTTGACCGGCATACATCACGACAACGCGATCAGCAAGCTCTGCGACTACACCTAAATCATGGGTAATTAAAATGATCGAAGAATTGAACTTTTCACTCAGTCCACGCATTAAATCTAAGATCTGCGCTTGAACAGTTACATCTAATGCTGTTGTTGGCTCATCGGCAATTAATAACTTCGGATCACAGCTCATCGCCATCGCAATCATGACACGTTGCCTCATCCCGCCAGATAGACGATGCGGATAATCTCTTAAGATCTCATCAACACGAGAGAATCCAACGAGCTCCAGCATTTCTTTCGCGCGATCATAGGCTTGTTTCTTCGAGAGCTTCTTGTGGTAGATGAGTGTTTCCGTTATCTGATCCCCAATCGTGAATACGGGATTCAGAGAGGTCATCGGTTCTTGGAAAATCATACCGATATCATTTCCACGAACTTTGTACATTTTGTCTTGATCTTGTTTGAGAAGGTCCTCACCGTTAAACAGAATTTCTCCGCCTACGGTTTTTCCACCAGGAGATGGGACTAGCTGCATTAGTGAAAGCGTTGTCATACTTTTACCTGAACCAGATTCCCCCACAATGGCTAATGTCTCGCCTTGTCTGACTTCAAATGACACATCATCTACAACAGGAAGCTCTTTTCCTTTTTTAAAGAAATAGGTTTTAAGATTGCGAACCTCTAATAATGGTTTGTTTTCAACCATGACATCTACACCTCTTATTCATAGAAGACTTCATTCCAATTAAGAGTATCGAGAAAGAGAATGACAGGTACTCCCTTGTTAGCATTTGAAAATTCAGACTTTTAAATGAATGAATTTCTACTAACCGCTTCAGAATGACGATACTTTCCTAATAGCAGCGTTTTTAAGGGAAATATATGTTTTCTCATAGTTTTCTGCAAATTTAGTAAATTGGACTAACGTCATTATATTTCATTGTTTCAAAGAATGCAATATTCAATCTTTTTAAAATAGTTTTTCTTTGTAAAAAAATCTAACAATTCATGTAACACAAACTTAATAAATCATTGTACCTATGCTATTTATCGCCCTTCCGTTTCGAATTGTGTAAATTTCATTCCTTATCTTTACGAATCTACAATTATACGACGAAGACCATTTTTTAACAAAATGAATCATTTGTTTTCCTAGTATAACTTCTATCGGTTGATCGACTTTCTTCTATATAATGGTTTACCTTATCAGTGCGTCGCGTCACTTCACTAAAAAAGCCTCCATAAGCAAGATTGCTTAAAGAGACTCGATATCGGGATTAGTTTTTCATTTTCGGATCCAGAGCATCTCGTAATCCATCGCCGATCATATTGAATCCAAGAACAACGAGCATGATCGAAAAGCCTGGGAATAGGACGGTCCAAGGTGCAGATTGGATAAATTGTCTCGAATCAGACAGCATCTTCCCCCACTCAGGCATTGGTGCTTGTGCCCCGAGACCAAGAAAACCGAGTGCTGCTGCTTCTAAAATTGCTGTTCCAAATCCGAGCGTCGCTTGCACGATAATCGGAGCGAGACTATTAGGGAGAATATGGTGCAAGATGATCCGTCCATTTTTCATCCCCTGCGCTTTAGCCGCCATAACAAACTCTTCTTCCCGTAAGCTGATTACTTTCGACCTGACTAATCGGCCGAAGATCGGGATATTCACAATCGCGATCGCAATTAACGCATTTTGTAAAGAAGGCCCTAATATGGCCACAATTGCTATCGCTAAAAGTATACTCGGGAACGCTAACATAATGTCAAACACACGCGAGATCAACATGTCGATCCAACGACCATAGTAGCCTGCAATTAACCCAAGCGTCGTTCCAAACAATAATGCCCCTGTGACGGCAAAGAACCCTACTTGCAAAGAAAGCCTTGCCCCGTACACAATCCGCGAAAACACATCTCGACCAAAATCATCCGTCCCAAACCAATGCTCCGCTGATGGCGGCTGTAGGCGGTTTGGCGGATCTGTTTGCGAATACGAATAACCTGTTAACAATGGAGCGAAAATGGCAATTAAAATAAAAAAACTAATGATAAACAAACCTACGACAGCAAGTTTGTTTTTTCTTAATGAGCGAAAAGCTTCCTTCCAAGGTGACACAGCCACAAATTCATCACGAGGAGGGGGCGGATTCGTTGGTGGTAACGGCGGTTGGTTGTTCCATTCTGGTTTCATCACGTACCCTCCTTAGTATTTAATCCGTGGATCGATATGAGAATAAAGCAAATCAACAAATAAATTAATCAGGACAAAGATTGTCGCTACAATGAGAATGCCTGACTGAATCACGGGATAATCACGATAATTAATCGCTTCAAAAATATAACGCCCAATACCCGGCCAACTAAAGATCGTCTCTGTTAAGATCGCACCGCCTAATAGATTACCCGTTTGCAAGCCTACAATCGTTAACACAGGGATCGCTGCATTTTTTAAGGCATGCTTGTAAATGACGACACCTTGTCCAGATCCTTTTGCATTGACGGTTCGAATATAATCAGAACGTAACACTTCTAACATACTCGAACGAGTCATCCTTGCAATAATTGCCATCGGTATCGTCCCTAGAGCGATTCCTGGAAGAATTAAATGTTTGATCGATTCCCACGTCTTATCAAGCTGGCCACTCATAAGCGTGTCGAGTACGTAGAGATTGGTTGTTGAGATAATTGGGTCACGGGGATTGTCCCGTCCGAAAGCTGGCAACCACCCTAACTCTTGCGCAAAAATCCATTGTTCCATCAGCGCTAGCCAAAAGATCGGCATCGATACCCCGACGAGAGCAATTAGCATACTGACATAGTCAAACCACGAATTTTGTTTCCACGCACTAACAATTCCAGCATTCACACCGATAATAATGGCAAAAATCATTGCAAAAATCGTCAATTCTATTGTCGCTGCTAAATATGGCCAAACTTCTTCGATGATCGGTTTATTCGTCCGCAGCGATGTTCCTAAGTCCCCAGTTGCCAAGTCTTTCATGTACAACCCATACTGCACCCAATACGGCTCATTCAGTCCAAGTCTCTCCTCGAGCTCTGCAATAGCTTGCGGCGAGGCTTGTTCTCCTAAAATCGTCTGTGCAGGGTTACCCGGTATTAAATGAATAATAGAAAATGTCACAATCGTCATCCCAATTAAAACAGGGACCAACAACAGTAACCGCCTGATTGTGTATGCTAGCATGATGTCACCTCACTACGATCTACGTTTTTAAAAAAGGAGAGTAGAGAATCCCCTACTCCCCCATAAGTTTTTTGGTTAGTTTTTAGCTACTAGCTTTTATCCTTCCACCATTTCCACTTTCCACTTTTCAACTTTTAAACTTACTCTCCCAAATACACTTCATCCAATGTTTCGCTTGTTGATGGATGTGCAATGTATCCTTTTACATTTGAGTTTCCTGCAAGTGTTGGGATTGAATGCACGAGTGGAACCATTGGTGCGTCTTCATGGATAATCTCTTGTGCTTCTTCATACAGCGCTGCACGCTCGTCGAAATCAACGGCCGTCTTCGCTTTGACAAGGAGATCATTCACTGCGTCATTGCTGTAGAATGAACGGTTACCACCCGGAATTGCATCACCGTGCAGCAAGTTCGATAAGAAGTAATCTGGGTCACCGTTGACACCAGACCAACCGAGCATGAACACATCATGCATACCTTGCTCCGTCTCTTCTAGGTACGTCGCCCATTCTTTCGTTACGATATTGGCTGTGATACCAACTTCCGCTAAGTTCGCTTGAATCGCTTCCGCTGCACGTTGTGGATCTGGCATGTACGGACGCGCTACTGGCATCGTCCATAGATCAAACGTGAAGCCTTCTGCAATACCTGCTTCTTCTAATAATTCTTTAGCAAGCTCTTGGTCAAATGCATACTCATCAATGTTATCGTTGTACCCAAGGTAGCCTGGAGGAACAGCATTTTTAGCCGTTTGAGCTAAGCCACCGTAAAGAATCGAAATTAATCCTTCTTTATCAATTGCATGATTAAAAGCACGACGAACGACAGGGTTATTAAACGGCTCTTTATCAACGTGGAACCCTAAGTATCCGATGTTATTCGTTGCTCGTTCAAATACTTGTAAGTCACCTTCGCCTTCAATTTGTGTCACATCATCAGGATTCAGTCCATCCATAATGTCAATTTGACCTGAACGCAAGGCTGTTAAACGAGCCGAGTTATCAGGAATTACTTGGAAAATGACTCGATCAAGCTTCGGTAGTCCTTCTTTCCAATAGTTTTCGTTTTTCTCAAGCACAATAGAGTCATCACGAGACCAACTAACAAATTTGAATGGACCTGTGCCGACTGGATTTTCATTAATTGCACTACCATGATCTTCAAATGCTTGTGGAGACGTGATCGCAAAATAGCTCATCCCCATATTTTGCAAGAATGATCCTAACGGTTGATTTAACACAAACTCAATTTCATAGTCGCCAAGTACATTGATCTCTTCAATCACATGGCCATCGTCGCCTTTAAATCCACCAAATTGCGTACCATAGACGCTGTAATTATAGCCATCATCCGTAAACGCATATTCATGCTCTGGATCTGCCCAACGTTCAAAATTTAGTTTGACCGCATCGGCGTTAAAGTCTGTTCCGTCATGGAACGTGACTCCTTCTTCTAAATGGAATACAAATCGTAGACCTGATTCATCAACTTCCCAGTCATGAGCAAGACCTGGTCCAAGGTCAAATGAATCACGATCAAATTCAATCAATGTTTCATAAACCTGCTTAGTGACACGAGACGATTCTCCGTCTGTTACACTCGCGTAGTCTAAGCTAACAGAGTCCCCACCTCGAGCAAAGACAAGTGTTTGGTCGCCAGCCGGTTCTGCTGGTTCTGCTGGTTCTGCTGGTTCCGTTGTTTCTGTCTCATCTACTTCTGTTTCACCTTCACTTGATTCTGGTGTAGATGATTCGTTACTGCTACATGCTGCTAGAAATAAAACAAATGCTAGCATCAGCACTACCCAAAACGATCCCTTTTTTTTCAACACGTTATTTCCCCCTGTCTTCTACTTTGTTTTTCTCTATCATTCATGCAGCACACATCACGGATAAAGGTGACACGCCACAAAATGACCTTCTCCAACTTCTTGCAAAATAGGCCTTTCACTGCGACAAATATCCATACACTCTGAACATCGTGTGTGGAACGTGCAGCCACTTGGCGGATTCGAAGGACTCGGTACATCGCCTTCTAAAATAATTCGCTCCGACACCATATCTGGGTCAGGCACCGGTACAGCTGATAAGAGAGCTTTCGTATAAGGGTGTAGCGGAGATTCATAAAGCGAATCTTTCCCCGCAAGCTCGACCATCCGACCAAGATACATCACCCCGACACGATCACTTATATGCTTAACGACACTAAGGTCATGAGCAATAAATACATAGGTGAGTTTAAACTCATCCTTTAAATCTTCCATCAAATTCAAAATTTGCGACTGCACGGACACATCAAGGGCCGACACGGGCTCATCGCAAATGACTAGCTTCGGATTGACAGCAAGCGCCCTTGCTATCCCAATCCGTTGCCTTTGCCCTCCACTAAACTGATGGGGGTAGCGATTGGCATGGTATGAGCTAAGTCCGACCACTTCTAACAAGTTCTCTACTTTTTCACGCCGTTCCGCCTTAGTTCCAATCCCGTGAACGAGAAGCGGCTCACTAATGATTCGTTCAATCGTGTGACGGGGATTGAGAGACGCATACGGGTCCTGAAAAATGATCTGCATGTCTCGACGAAGCTTGCGCATTTCTTCATTACTTAATTTGGTCACATCTCGCCCTTCAAACTTCACTTCGCCCTCTGTCGGCTCAATCAAACGTAAGATCGACTTACCCGTCGTCGACTTCCCGCAACCTGATTCTCCGACAATACCGAGAATCTCCCCCTCGTACACCGTAAAGCTCACATCATCAACTGCTTTCACCTCACCAACTTTCCTGCTGAGAAAGCCCCCTGTCACATCAAAATATTTCTTTAACCCCTTCACCTCTAATAGCGGTTTAGCCAACATTCTCACTCCCTTCTGATTCATAAAGGAAGCACCTGACTTGATGGCCACTCGATTCCTCAATTAAGTCTGGATCTTCCACCTGACATCGGGCGAATGCAGACTCACATCGCGCCATGAATCGACACCCTTGTAGAATGGTCCCTGGCTTCGGAACACTTCCTGGGATCGAGTACAGCCGTTGTTCTTTTTCGTGGATTTTCGGAAGCGACTTAATTAACCCTTTTGTATAGGGATGCTTCGGTTCCTTCAAAATCGTTCGAACATCGCCCTCTTCGACCACTTTTCCTGCATACATCACAATCACCCGATCACATATTTCTGCCACGACACCGAGATCATGCGTAATCATCATAATTGCCGTCCCTTGCTCCTTGTTCAGCTTGCGCATCAAATCTAGAATCTGCGCTTGGATCGTTACATCAAGTGCCGTCGTTGGCTCATCGGCTATTAGTACCTCAGGATCACAGCTCATTGCCATCGCAATCATCACGCGCTGCCGCATTCCCCCTGAAAGTTGATGCGGATATTCATCAACGATCTCATCAGCACGCGGTATTCCCACGAGTTTCAACATATCGACCGCCTTGGCACGTGCAGCTTTTTTGGATAGTTTCTGATGATTACGAATCGCTTCTATTAATTGATTGCCGATTGTAAACAGCGGATTCAATGACGTCATCGGCTCCTGGAAGATCATCGCAATCTCATTTCCACGAATCTTCTTCATGCGACGAGTGCTCACCTTAGCTAAATTCTCATCTTTAAATAAAATCTCGCCTCCAACAATTTTTCCAGGCGGGTTTGGGATTAGGTTCATCACAGATAGCGACGTCACACTTTTCCCGCACCCAGACTCCCCCACAATGCCGACGACTTCTCCCTTATGAAGCTTCAGACTCACATCATCCACAGCAGGAACTTCTCCCCCGTCAGTAAAGAAGTGAGTACGGACATGTTTTAATTCGAGTATGACATCAGACATGTAGACAGCCTCCTTGTATCGTTTCTCTCAATCTTGCATTTTTATATAGGACGTACGTTTGGGCCACTCAAAGTTTATGTATATGAAATAAGTCCTATGTTTATGACCGTATTCTTAAGGTATAGAAAATTTAGCGCGGAATCCATCGTATTTTGTCTATCAAACCAAACAATCGTACACAAAATTCCGACAATTATAGTAGTTTAGCAGCTAGGAAGTTGTGAACGATGTCGAAACCCGTCACAATTATTCACATTCTACTAGTTATTTCTATTAGAAAATTCTTTACCTTCTAGAGGATTTTCGATATGATAGGTTGGATGTGGCCATACGCATATACTTCATACCTGAAAGGGAAATGATTAATGACTGAATTTCGTTTAAATAGAAAACAAAAGAAAAAAAAATCTACTATACAAAAAATGATGCGCGCCTTTTTTATCACTAGTATTCTTCTAATCATCGTTTCAGCTGGTGCAATTGGTTACTTCGCATTAAAAGTTAACAATGCAGCTAGTAACAGTTATCAAGAACTAGATCGAAACACAGTTTCTGACCTACGTGATTCCGAAGTGACACTTAGCAAAGATCCGACATCTATTTTATTAATGGGAGTCGAAGATTATGAAGGTGGAAGAGGTAGAACCGATGCTCTTATACTTCTAGTAATTAATCCTGGTGAAGAAAAAGCAGCGATGCTAAGCATTCCTCGTGATAGTAAAACTCATATCCCTTACATTAACCGTGAGGATAAAATTAATCATGCTTATAGCTACGGATATGAAGATGCTACAGTTGGGGCCGTACAGGAAATGTTTGATATTCCAATTGACTATTTTGTTTCTACGAATTTTGATGGGTTTGAAGAAGTAATCGATGAACTAGGTGGCATCACCGTTGATGTACCATTTTCATTTACTCAAACTGATATGGATTTAAATAAGATTTCTTTCGAGGAAGGTGAGATGACCTTAGATGGTCGAGAATCTCTTGCCTTTGTTAGGATGAGAAAACAAGATCCAAGAGGCGACTTTGGCCGTAATGAGCGACAGCAAATTGTTATACAGTCAATCATAGACAAAACTCTTTCAATTAGTTCAATAAATCGACTTGATAATTTAGTGGATGTTGTTGGTGACAATACAAAAACAAATATTCGACTACGTGAAGTGATGTCTTCTACTGGGCTCTACAAGTATTTAACTGATCGGTCTTTAGAAACATTACAACTAGAAGGTACCGATGAAAGAAGAAACGGTGTCTATTATTTCATTCCAAGTGAAGAGTCATTACTTAAAACCCAAAGTAAACTAAAGACCATTCTTGAATTAGAACCATCAACTGAAGAAACATCAGATTAATATAACCCTAGCCAAATCGAATCTAAACTTTCGATTCGGCTTTTTTTGTAGGTAAAAATGATCATCTATTACAAATTATCATAGAATTCTACATAATTCTGTTTTCCACAATCTTATTGTTTGTTATAATTTTTATGATCTTACATTCTTAGGAGGAAATATAATGAAGAAGTTTAGTAGAAAAGTAGCGATATCCGTAGGAGCTTCAGCTATTTTAGTAGTTGGCGCAATGTCTCTTCCGATAAAGTCAGATGCATCAAGTAATGTTGTCTTAGCAAGTGTCGAATGGGTTCAATCTCAATTGGGTTCAGTTAATTCAAAAGTAAATCAACTTGAGTCAACTGTACAACGTCAGCAACAAGAAATTAATTCATTGAAAAAAGCGCTTGAAACAGGAGATTACCAGCCACCAGAAGCTACTTTACCTAATCAGGTTTATGTTAGTAAATCCAATGTTACCGTGCACTCTGGTGCCACTGCAAATTATAGAGTTGTTTCGCGCCCAACAATGGGAACATCGTTACAAATCATTGACTCGCATGAATCAACAAATGGTTTATGGTACCGTGTTAATGTTTCATCAACAGTAAAGGGTTGGATCTTCAGCGGTGACGTCTCTTCTACTCAAGTTAACGCTCCAACTCAAGCTATCACAACAACTACTGTTAACATACGTAGAGGAGCTACTACTGGCTATGCTTCTGTACAAACGGTCCCTAGATCGACAACACTAAAGTATCTCGGTGATTTTACAAATAACGCTGGAGAACTTTGGTACAATGTTGAGACATCCACTGGAACTAGAGGGTGGATCATCGCTACTCACGCTGAGGTAAGATAAATGAAAATTAAAGGATTACAATTTCTACTCATTTTCGGACTATGCCTTTTTGTATTTCAAAGTGAGGCTCGTGCTTTTACTTCCGCACCTTATCAAAAGCCAGTAACAGTTACATTAGATACAAACGGAAATTCATTCCCTGTTGTTTTAAATGGTCTTTATGAATTGCATAATCGATCGACTAACGAGAAAGTATTATTACAACCTGGCACTTCCATTACGATCTCACGTAATGGATCAAATATTACTTTGCAAACATTGGGTAGAACCTATCAATCTCCAAATGGATTTACAATTCAAGAGATGAAAGGCAACAACCAAATCAATACATTTAGTAGCGCAACAACTATGAGACGAGGAGCACTCTCTTCTTATGATGCTGTCACTGAACTGTATCGAGGAGAAGCTGCTAAATATCTAGGACAGTTTACCAATAATCACGGACAGCTATGGTTCAACATTGAAACAAGCACGGGACAACGTGGTTGGGTACCTGCAACAACTACATTCCAACCAAGGAACATACCTACTCTAGCATTAGCCACTTACAAAAATAGACAATACCGTGGCACCTTAGAATTCACAACAAATGGAGCGTCTATTCGTACGGTGAATCGTCTTGATATTGAAGAATACTTAAAAGGTGTTGTCCCTGGTGAAATGCCTCCTAGTTGGCACCTCGAAGCTTTGAAGGCTCAAGCAATAGCTGCACGTAGTTATGCTCTAAATACAATGAACCTAACAACTACACCTGCTAGCCAAGTTTACGGAGGGTACACATCGGAACATCCGCGCTCTAACCAAGCAGTTGATGAAACAAAAAAGAGAATTGTGTCTTACAATGGTAAACCAGTCCAAGCCTTTTTCTTCTCTACAAGTGGTGGACGTACAGCTAACATTGGTGATGTATGGAACTCTAGTCAATCAACATTTCCGTATTTTGCATCGGTAAATGACCCTTACGAGAACTCACCTCATGGATCGTGGACTGAATCTTATAATTCTAGAACATTATTAGATCAGTTTGGGTTTGGACCTTCTGCGATTTTACTAGATATTCAAGTTAATAAATCGGGACAAAATGGTGAAGTTCGAGCGGTTACGCTTCACACAACAGCTGGAAATAAGACGATCACAGGAAATGAAAATCAAATTCGAAGAATCTTTCCAAGTGCGTCGGCTTATGGATTCCTTCGGTCAAATTGGTTTGACTTAGCTTCTAACCAATCCTATACGGTTCAGAACGCTAACAACCAACAAAAGCAGTTTAGTGTGAAAGGTCAACAAGTTCAAACGGCTACTGGAATCTCTACAATAACGTCAGACCAAGTTCATATTCAGTCAGCAACAGGAACTGCTCAGCTAACTGACTCTGACCCACGTTCTATTGTTCTTACTGGTAAAGGTTGGGGACATCGTATTGGAATGAGTCAATATGGGGCAAAAGGTTTTGCTGAACAAGGTCGTTCCGCTGAACAAATTCTAAGACATTACTATACCGGCACAACCATTAGCCAGTATTAATGATCACAATAACTAAAGAAATCCTCAATCATCTTATTCAGATGATTGAGGATTTTTATATTATCTAAGTCTAATTCTATCTTTCCCTTCTTGATACACTCGTTTCACAATGAGAATACCAATTGTCAGAACAGTGACTGCAATCCATAAAGGATTATAGAGAAAGTCTGTAAAACCTCCTACTAATGTTCTTGGGATGTTAATCGTAAAAAAGATAAACAATGCAATATAGATTGGGTGCTTTGGCAACCTTAAAAAGATCATATACATGAGTTGCAACAGCAAACCTATATATATCGTACCTAATATCACACCTGCATATCTAAAATTCGCATAAGCTTCCGCTGCATAGATTGTATTTAATACGCCACCTGTCCCATCCTCCACTCGGTTAGGAAAATAGTATTCCAACGTTAATCTCGCTGAGCGGACATGCTCCACATCGTATAATGACAACATACTTGAGGGCAAGCTTGCACCGTTAAGGTATGGAACAAATTGACCGAACAAATCAAGGTGAAGGAAAAATGGAGCAATTTGAGCTAATATTAAGCGACCTATAGGTCCAGAGTTATAAGAGAGGAATTGGTTAAGGTCTCTTACATCCTGAATGAATACATACATGATGATAATCCCAATAACTCCTACTGATAGCATTGCAAAAATACGTCTTGCACTCAAGCGTATGTGTCCAATATATAAAGCTGTTAGAAGAAGCATTAGGAAATAGAAGAAGATTGGTGCTTTTGCTAAATTATAGACATTAATTAAAATTGAGGAAAAAAATAATACAACAAACCAAATTCTCCACTTAGGGTCTTTAGTAAATGTACCGTATACATAAGCAATGATGGATAACAATGGGACGAGGTTAATCGCAAGAATGTTACGAATTAACACATTCCCTCCAAAGTTACGGCTCGAATCAATTCTCATTTGCGCTAACTCTGTACTAGTAGCCCCTGTTAGTAAACCGATCAAAGGGATCTGGTTTAACATTAGAAAGGTATACAGCACTGCACTTACACCAATTAAAGAAACGGCAGAAAATACGATAAACAATACGTGTTGACTTTTACTCTCTTCGAATATGACTGGTTTTTTTAAGTATCCATTCAATTCTTTCTTTGCATCAAATCCTAGTATAGAAGCAACAGCAACCATTGTAGCTGGCAGAAGAATCATAATTAAAATAATAAGCCAATAACCAATTTCCCTTACTCCATCATCACGTATCCTTGCAATCATATAATGCTGATCAACATTTAAGACAATTAGTAATGCCCCAATAAAGCACGTAATAAATAAGGAATAATAAAAAACAATCGATAGCATATTAGGCTTTAGTAATGATAAACTTCCGGAGGCCTTGCGAAAGAGGAAGATCGATAAAAGTAAAGTAAAAAACCAGATGATGATATATAGCATTACCATCTCCCCCTTCGCTTAATTTCTATCTTCATATTTATTTTTTGTTCATCTCAATATAAGAGACAATTTTTTTTGATGCTTCTCCATCACCAAAAGCATTAAGGTACTTAGGAGAAACTTCAGCTTCTATTGCTGCCATTATCTGCTGGGGATTCGCTCCAACTAAAATATTGGCTTTACCTTCAAGTGTCTCTACCCACTCCGTCTCATCTCTAAGAGTAATGCAAGGAACTTTCATGAAGTAAGCTTCTTTCTGAACACCGCCTGAATCAGTTAAAATCTTCTTAGCGTGCTTCTCTAGCGTTAACATATCTAGGTATCCTACTGGATCAATAATTTTCAAGTCAGCGATTTCTGTAAGGTCAATTCCCATATCAACTAACTTATGTTTTGTTCTTGGATGAATTGGCCATACTTTTGTACCATCTATATCAGAAAAAGCAGCAAGGATGTTCTTCATTCTTTCTTCATTATCAGTATTCTCTGCGCGATGAACAGTAATAAGATAATAATCACCCTCATCTACCCCTATATCGCTCAACAGATGACTATCTTGATTTAATTTTTGGTTATACATAACTGCATCATACATAACATCGCCTACATTTTCCACACCTTGATGAATGTTTTCATCATGAAGATTATTAACAGCGGTCTCTGTTGGACAGAAGAGATAGGTTGATACATGGTCTGTCATAATACGATTAACTTCTTCCGGCATTTTTTTATTGAAGCTACGTAACCCAGCTTCAATGTGTATAACTGGAATATGCATCTTTGCAGCGGCAAGTGAACCAGCAAGTGTCGAATTTGTATCCCCATAAACGAGGACATAATCTGGCTTTTCGTCTATAAGGATTTCTTCGATCTGAATGAGCATCTCACCTGTTTGCTTTCCGTGATGACCAGAGCCTACCCCTAGATGATAGTCAGGTTTTGGAATGTGTAACTCATCAAAGAAAATATCCGACATATTCGCATCATAATGTTGTCCCGTATGAATAA
Organism: Bacillus sp. FJAT-45037; assembly: GCF_002797325.1. Classification (GTDB taxonomy): domain Bacteria; phylum Bacillota; class Bacilli; order Bacillales; family Bacillaceae_D; genus Alkalihalophilus. Next base: position 2,682,606 of record NZ_KZ454938.1, read on the forward strand.
TGATCTCGTGATGGCTTTTACGAATTTCGCGTGAGACTGGTGCAGCTTTTATAAATTGCGGTCTTGCTCCTAAGATTGTAACAATCTTCATAGTACGCCCCTTTATTGCTAAGAATTTAATTAATATATCTAGTTTACATTGTGTGTTATTTTAATTGTGTTCAAGTAATTCACGTTCTGGTACATCTCGAAGTTCTTTCGCTGGAAAACCTTTCATAACTTTCTTAGGTGCAGTGTCTTTCGTAAGTAAAGCACCTGCTGCTACGAAGGTTTCTTCTGCTACAGTTACACCAGGTAAAATGATCGATGCCCCGCCAATTCTTGCACCTTTTTTAATTGTAGCACCTTTAATTTGGTCAAAACGCTCTTCAGTACGACCCATAAAATTATCATTAGTTGTCGTTACGCAGGGTGCAATAAACACTCGTTCTTCTAATGTAGAGTAAGCTGTAATGTAGCTATTTGATTGAATTTTTGACCGAGAACCAATTGTAACAGAGTTTTCAACTACGACATTTTGACCGACCACGACCATATCATCAAGTTGGACTTTCTCTCTCACGCTTGCAAGATCTGCAATTAAGCAGTCATTTCCTATAATAGATCCTCGATACACGACACAGTTAGCTCCAAATGTAACATTCTCTCCAATCACAAGTGGTGGAAGCGAACCATCTAGTTTTACTGTACTTGTTTTAGCTGGCTTGGGTGGCTTACCCAATACCGCTCCATCTGCAATGGTTGTTCCTGATCCGATCTTCGTACCCTCATGAATTGTTACTCGATTTCCTACAATCACATTTTTACCTAGCTCTACATCTTTTTCAATCACTGTAAAAGAACCTATTTTAACAGATTCGTCTAGTTGAACTGAAGAATCGATAGCATTCATTAAAATCCCCCCATTATAACTTGATGTATTTATTCGGTTTCTCTACATCCTTCAACACATTTCGCGTGTCAAATATAACTGGACTTTGCTCAGCAACAAGATGATAATCGACTGTCGTATGATCTGTTGTAATTAACACAAGATCAGCTGACTGTAATAACTCTTTTTCAAGTTGAATGGTTTCAACAATTTGGCCATCTAACTTAAAGCTTGGCACAAATGGATCCACTACCTTCGTATTAGCTCCTGCTTTATTCATCAATGATAAAATTTTAAGCACCGGCGATTCACGCACATCATCAATATCTTTTTTATAAGCGACACCCAAAACAACAACCGTTGAACCATTTAGTGCTTTTCCATCCTCATTCAGAATCTTCATAGAGCGGTCAACAACAAATTCTGGCATAGAGTTATTGATCTCCCCAGCAAGCTCGATTAGTTTTGTATGATAGTTGAATTCTCGAGCTTTCCAAGTAAGGTAGAACGGGTCAATTGGAATACAGTGACCACCAAGTCCAGGACCTGGATAAAACGCCATAAATCCGTAAGGTTTTGTCTTCGCTGCATCAATGACTTCCCACACATCTATGCCCATACGTTCACAAAGAATAGCCATTTCATTTGCTAAAGCAATATTAATATGACGGAATGTATTTTCAAAAATCTTCTCCATCTCCGCTACTGCTGGAGATGATACTTCATGAATATCTCCCTCTAATACATGGCGATAAAGGGCCGCAGCAACTTTTGTACAAGCTTCTGTAATTCCACCAACAACTTTTGGCGTGTTCTTCGTATTATAATCTTTGTTACCCGGATCGACACGCTCTGGTGAGTATGCGATAAAGATGGTTTCTCCACATTTAAAGCCTTGATTCTCTAGAGCAGGGCGAACAATCTCTTCTGTTGTTCCAGGGTATGTTGTCGACTCTAATACTACTAACATCCCTTCATGTGCATACTTAGCAATTTCATTGGCAGAGCTCTCGACATATGACGTATCCGGCTGCTGATAAATGTCTAAAGGTGTAGGCACACAAATAGCAACAGCATCAACTTCGGTAATACGCGCATAATCTGTTGTTGCTTCAAGTTGTCCAGATTTAACAATTTCAGACAATTCTTCATCGACGACGTCTCCAATATAGTTAACTCCGTCATTAACTTGTTGAACGCGCGAGTCTTGAACATCAAATCCAATGACCTTATAGCCTGATTTAGCTTTCTCAACAGCAAGCGGAAGACCTACGTATCCTAATCCGACTACCCCTATAACCGCTTCTTTATTATCAATTTTATTTAATAATGCTTCATGAATTGTCATTATTTATTAACCCCTTCCAGAGCTGCTATTTCTAATTTTTTACCTTCTTCTGCGGACCTTAACATTACCTCAATTAATTGAACTGGGGCAAGACCGTCCTCACCTGAAACAATGGGTGTTCGATTTTCTTCTATAGCTGAGACCATATCTTCAATAATCCATTGATGCCCTGGCTTGCCAAACGGATTATCTTCAATAGCATGTTTAAGCTCTAAAGCTTCTTCATTAGTTACATCCTCAAAATCCCATGTCTTAATGAAATTAGCTGTCATTCCTGATACTACTGCACTTCCTGTTTCCCCGAAAATCGACAATGATTCTTCAAGGTTCTTAGGATAAATTGTAGTGGCTGCTTCAATGGTTCCTAAAGCCCCATTCTCAAATTCAACAACACCCGTTGCTAAGTCTTCAGCTTCAATCTTACGTAAGCGGGTTGTTGCCATTGCTTGAACAGACTTAACAGGCCCCATTAACCAAAGCATTAGATCAAGGTTATGAATGGCTTGGTTCATCAATACACCACCATCAAATTTCTTAGTCCCTCTCCACTCTGCTTGGTCATAATAGGCCTGATTTCGATTCCAACGCACAGTAGAATTTGCATGACTTAATGTACCGAAAGAACCCTCAAGCATTTTCTTTTCCATTGCTTGAATTGCGGGTCTAAAACGATTCGGATGAACAACTGATAACTTAACTCCGTTCTCCTCCGTTACTCGAATCATCTCTTTAGCATCTTCTACCGTTAATGCCATAGGCTTCTCAACGATAACGTGCTTACCGTGTGCAGCGACAACCTTAGTCAACCTTAGATGCAATCCAGATGGAACACAAATGTTAACAACATCTAAGTTCTCTTCTTCTGTAAGCATCTTTTCAAGATCAGTAAATTTAGTGTAATCTCCATTGAAATCAATTAGACGTTCTTCATTTGTGTCACATATTGCAACAAGTTTAGCATTATCTGCTTGATTGATTGCTTCGATATGTTTTTTAGAAATATGGCCCATTCCTACTATGGCAAAATTAATCACGATATACACTCCTTCTTGCATCAAAAATGTATTTCCATAAGACTAGTGCAATAAGCGTCATAAATAATCCTAAGGCTAGCCCAACAATCATATTTGGTATAAGGTAACTAGGCTCTTGTTTAACTGTAATCGTTAGTTTTTCTGGCTGCTCAAAAAACAGTAAGTCTGTCTGCATGCGCCCAACACGAAGTATATAGTTATTAATATCATCGCGTGTCATGTAAAGTAATTCTAAGTAGACTTCTTGCAAATCAATTGAAATGCTCTCATCTGCCATTTTCTCCTCATAGAGAGCAATGGAATCTCGTGTTGATTCAATGAGATTTTCAGTATTTTCAATAGATCTCTCTGTAATTTGATAGCGTTCGTTATAAATAGCTAATAAATCTTGCTCAAATTTCGTAGTCAAATTTTCGAGTCCATCTTTAATCACAGCGGGGTCTTCACCTATTAATTTAAATGAAATTACACTAGCCCGAGGAACACTAACAATCTTATTTGTTCCATCTGGTACTAACTCTGTGTACGCATCATTTACATTAATGAGCGTTGGGTCGGTAAACTGACTGTTGTCAATATCCCCAAGAAAGACCATACCTTCTCCCTCATACATTCTGTCCTCGAGCACCGTTAATGCTGCTCCAATAGCTAACCCTAACAGAGGAAGAATAAGAAAATATATTTTTTTGTTATAAAAGAATTGAAGATATTCGTATAGTACAAACTGTTTTTTCTGATTATCCATTTTATCACCACAGATCTTTAATTATAAATAAAAGAAAGAGAAGAGCTTCCCCTTCTTTTATTTAGTAAAGAAATCTTTCATTTTTTCTACTACATACTTCTGCTGTTCTAACTTTAATTCTGGGAACATTGGTAAAGACAGTACCTCTTCGGCTGCTTTCTCAGTCTCGGGTAAGTCACCCTTTTTATATCCGTATTCTTCAAAAACAGGTTGAAGATGTAATGGTTTAGGATAATAAACCATCGAATCAATTCCATTTTCTTTCAAGAATGCTTGTAATTCTTCTCTTCTATCAGTCCGAATTGTGTACTGGTGAAATACATGGTAACGCTTGTCTAATTCGACCGGTGTTGTAATAACATCCCCGAGCTGCTCTTTAATCAATTGTGTGTAATTTGCTGCTTTCTCACGACGCAAAGAAGACCAACTATCTAAGTGCTTAAACTTAACATTTAAAACTGCTGCTTGTAGCTCATCGAGTCGGCTATTATAACCTAACACATGATGATAATACTTAGGCTTACTTCCATGAACACGCAATACACGAATCTTCTCGGCTACATCTTCAGAATTCGTAATCACCATGCCACCGTCGCCATAAGCACCTAGGTTTTTTGTTGGAAAGAAGCTAAAGCAAGCAGTATCGCCCAACTCCCCTACTTTCTTTCCATCATATGTAGCACCAATTGCTTGAGCTGCATCTTCTACAATTGCAACATTGTGTTGATCAGCGACTTCACGAATTTTATCCATTTCCGCTGCTTGTCCATAGAGGTGAACTGGAATGATTGCCTTTGTTTTTTCCGTCACTACAGCTTCAATCTTGTGTGCGTCGATGTTATAAGAAATCGGGTCTATATCAACAAAGACAGGCACTGCACCTAGACGTGCGATAGCTCCAACAGTTGCAAAGAATGTGAAAGAAGACGTGATAACCTCATCACCCTTACCGACCCCAACAGCTTGTAGTGAAAGTAATAATGCATCACTACCACTTGCAACCCCAATACCGTGATTGACATTGCTGTAAGATGCCACATCAGCCTCAAGTTGTTTAACATTGTCTCCTAAAATAAAACGTGATGATGACATCACTTCATCCATCGTTTTTATAATATCTTCTCGTAATACTTGATATTGTTCACTTAGATCTAACATCGGTACTCTCATTAATAATTCTCCTCCGTTTTTAAATCATACTTACGCATTTCTAGGTAAGTTCAATTAATCACATTGATTATTTTATCATAGCTTTCTCTAATCGAAATTAAATATTTATGACAAAGTGATTACCTACTCTAAAAAAAACCGTTCGCAGAAAAAGAACTGCCAACGGTTAACTACTTTTAGAACCCACTCTTCCAGCCACTCTTCGATAAATCGATAGTAAAGGCTTGTATCGTTCATTAATTAGACCAACCATCTCAGCAATAAGTTCAACCATTAATAGTAAGCCAATCAACAATAGGACTGTTCCCCATAATGTCGTGCGTGAAAACAATATGGCACTAAAACTAAAAACAATACCTAGTGCATAAATCATTAAGACCGTATTTTTATGCGAGAAACCTATCGCTAAAAGTCGGTGATGCAGATGTGATTTATCTGGTGATGAAATAGGTTTTTTATTAACTAATCGACGAATAATAGCATATGTTGTATCAAATATAGGCACACCAAGAATTAAGATTGGAACAACGAAACTAAACAATGTCACACTCTTATACAAGCCCAATAAAGACAAGATCGCAATTCCATACCCTAAAAACAACGCACCAGTGTCACCCATAAATATTTTCGCTGGATGGAAATTAAACCAAAGAAACCCTAGTGTACTCCCTAAAAAGATTAAAGCAATCAGTAAAATCATTTCTTTTCCAGCAATGCCAGCCAATACAGCAATCGTTGTAATGACGATAGCTGATACACCAGCAGCTAGTCCATCAAGACCATCAATTAAATTAATAGCATTAGTAATAGCTACAATCCAAAATATTGTAATAGGAATAGCCATAAGTCCAAATTCAACTTGACCGAAATAAGGAAGTGTAATGAATTCAATCTGGAGACCGCTCACTACTACTACTCCAGCCGCAGCAATTTGACCAAGTAACTTAACCTTTGCTGATAACTCTAATTTATCATCTAAAATTCCGATAAGAACTATAATTAATCCACCAACTGTGATCCCAGTAATTTGGTAGTTGTGTAATCCACCTACAAAGTAACCTACTACTACACCGATAAAGATCGCTAAGCCGCCGAGACGAGGCATGACTTTTTGATGTACCTTACGATAATTTGGCTTGTCAATCGCCCCAATTTTTACGGCAAACTTCATGACAAAAGGCGTAATAATAATTACGGTTATGAGAGATGCAATAAATGCGTATATTATTTGCATGTCCATTCTTATAACCCCTCAAAAAATATATTTTCATCCGCTTAATCGTACCATAAAATAGAGTAAAATCAATCATTATTTCCATAATCCCATTCTTTCATACATTATTCTACAAAGAAATTCGTTTAGTTTCTTCTATATTAATGTGTGCCTTATTCACTTTAGATATTAAGACAATGACTAGGGAAAAAATTCATAAAAAATAGAGCCCTTAATACAGGCTCTACTTTATCTATTGATTACTTCTTCGCTTCGTACAAAGATCTAATTTCACGTTTCATCTCTTCTAGCTGAGCTTCGATCTCTGGTAGGTCATTATACGCACCTGGATATAATGCATTACCAGAAGCCTTAATTTGAGAAGAACGGTTTTCTAATCGACTGAGTAAAGCAAAATTAGCCTCGACTTTACTTAATTCATTATTTTCTACTTGGATTTTCATGTCTTTCAATACTTTGTAACGAGTCATTTCCCAGATTACTGTTTCACGTGTAATTTTAGCAGGAACGATGAATTTTTCACCAAATAGTCTACGTTGGTCTGACCCTGTAACTTGGCCAATCGCACGTTCACCACGGAGGATATTACGCGAGTTTTCATTATATACAGCTACCATCTCATCAGTAATTCGACCAGATTGAATATGCTTAGCAAGCGCATCTTGTGAACTGAGTGCTCGTTCTCCCATGCGCACTCCGTCAAAGAAGCTCGCTGCTCTCACAACAAAGTTGCTTGCATCGTTCACTTGTGAAATTAGTGATCCTGTTGGTCCTGCACCTTGAGCTGTCTCAACAGCATACTTTGCTGCATTATATTCTCTCTCAAATTGAGGTGTAATTTGAAGTTGATTTGTTGAGCTAACCACGTAATAAGGACGTAAACTACGAGCGGTGATGCTAGCTTCAGCCACAAGACCATCAACTTTAACAGAGTTACGAGTAGTTTGATCTAATAATGAACGATTCCCAATATATCGTTGGCTCCAATATGATTCATTCAATGAGCTTACTGTAATACCTCTTGATGATGAAGCATGAATGAATTGATTATTCCCTAAGTAAATTCCTGCATGTGAAGCTCCTGGCTGATATGTAGTAAAGAAAACAAGATCACCTTTTTGTAAATTATTACGGCTAACTGGTTCTCCTGCTGCATAAATTTGAGCAGTTGTTCTTGGAATACTCACTCCGTTTTGTTCGAATACGTAACTGAGAAATCCAGAGCAATCAAATCCTCTTGTTGAACGTCCACCAAATACGTAAGGAGTCCCTATATGACTATGAGCATCTCTGATAATTTGATCTTGTAGTGTATTAGCTTGAGCAGTCGGATTAACTAAAATTTCTGTCGTAACTAATCCTGCTGTCGCAATTCCAAATGCTAAGATCCACGTCTTCCACTTCTTCATTTTGTAAATCCCCCTCATATACCCTCTATGTAAAGTAACTAAACTAGTATTTTTTAGTACATTACTGAGTATACTAGAATAAATGACCTATAAACATTAAAGGGAGATTAAAAAACGACTGATTTTGTTACACTCCTGTAACATTAGACATGTTTTTGTCGTAAAATAACATATTTCAGCATAAAAAGAAGATAGAGAGGTGGCTTTTGTCGCCTCTCTATCTTCTTTTTCGTTAATTACTCATCTTCTTCGGTGAATTTAGTTCCCTCTACTGTTTCTTCTGCAACTTCTTGGCTATTTTCTTCTGTGACTTTATCATCAGCTTGATCAAGTGTTCCTTCACTCTCTACGATTGCTTCTTCTTCAGACCCTTCCTGTATAGCCGATGAGTCCATATGTTCTTGTGAAGACGACTGCATTGTTATCAACCTATTACGAATGTCTTCCTCCCAGCTACTTAATTGCTGCTCGATCCCATTAAGTTGAGGATACATTCCTGGATGTAATCTATTCCCATCCTCTTTGATTCGATTTGCTCGATTTTGTATTCTATTTGATAAACTAAGCTCTCTTTCGACTTGATCAAATTGCCCATTTGCAAGGTACTCTTCGGCTCTATTATACAACTCATATAATGTCACCTCGAAGATCAAAGCTTCCCGTTTGATTTTCGCAGGAAGGACAAATGTATTACTTGCTAATGCACGGTTAGAAGAACCCGGTAAACGTCCAATTGAATTTTCGGCCCTTCTAATTTCACTTGATAAGTGATGGTACGCCGACACGGCACTATCCGTTAACTTGTCTGCTCTAATATGTGCTTCAACGTCTGCTGAAGCATGATTTACTCTTACTCCATTATTCCCCACATCAATTACATAAGCTGACCTTAAGACTTTTTCTTCTGCATAAGCTAATTGATCTAGCAACCAATTTTTCTGTCCACCATTAATCTTCTCTAGCGTTGTGTGTGTACGACTTATTTGACGTCTATTATGGTTGTATAAATCCATGAATTCTTTTGAGATAATAAAGTCACCAGCATCAGAAATTCGATAATACGGGTCTAAGCGATTAGCTAATAGTTGACTACTTTTCACTTGAGCTGTTGCAAATTCCGTTATGCGTGGAACAAATAACTTATGCCCCTCTTGCGCGATATATAGCCCCACTCTTTGATTTTGTTGCCAAATCCGATCATAAGCAGAGATTGGTAGATTCGTTTGCCCGACATATCTACCTAACTCTGGGGTCAAGGCTGGTCGATGCCATTTATCAACAAACCAGTCTGTCATTCCTCCACCAGAAGGGTTTGCACCCGAATAAATAAGGGTATAGCCAGTTAGGTTGCTCACACCTCTTGCATAGCTTAAATCTCGTTGATAACGCGCTCCAGATTGCTTGTAGTTCCAGAACAACACTTCTCCACTTGAATGATAGTTTATTGCCATCTCTGGGTCTATCTGGTGAGTGAAATTAACGAGTGCTTGAACTTCACGCGAAGAATGAGGTGCTGGTCCCTTATAGTTTTGATAATAAGGTCTGCCGGGATTCCCTCTTATATTAGCCCAGTTTGCATCATATTGACGGTTAAGGTCTACCCCTTTACCATTGGCTTTCCACCTTTTGAAATTCGGACTTCCATCATTCATAACAAGAAGAGAAGTATGCTGACTTGATGGGAGTGCTGATAAACCCCTCTGTTGAAGTTCAACACCATCTGGATTGAGCATCGGCACGAACCAGATAGTTGAATCATTAAGAATGTTTCTCGTACGATATGGGCCGAAATTCGAGTTAGTTTGATAGGCCTTGGCATATTGATCGATCATATGCATGCTCAAGTTTGTTGTCATCCATTCCCGAGCATGGTGAGAGCCTGTTATTAAAATATTAGAAGGTCCCTTACCTACCGATACTGCAAATATATCTCGACCATATTCACTTTTTCCGATTACTTTGTAAGAAACTAAGTCTGGATACTTGGCTGCGATTGCCAATATATCTCTTTCCATCATGGCGTATGTATACGTTTGCTTTGGATTTACAATAGAGGCATGAGTGTTATCTTGAAATCCAAATAAATAAAGTGAGCTGAGTAAAACTAATATTATTATTTTCCCTTTTATTTTAAAACTGTTCATTGCTTTATCCGCTCCTCTATTAGTCTATAGTTTAGATTTATCTATTATTCTACTAAATATCCGAACTAGATTGTCAGTTATATAACGTGTATCTACTAAATAAAGATATCCTAAATTCGAAGAAAAAAGACCCCTTATTAGAGGTCTTTCGTCTATTAACGATCACGATAATAATCAAGAATTCCAAGATAAATGGCTTCAGCCGCATCTCTTTGGAAACTAGCTTGTGTTAAACGTTGAGCTTCATTTTGATTTGTAACAAATCCTAACTCTACGAGAACACTTGGCATTCTTGTATGACGAATTACAGAGAAGTTGCCTTCCTTGGCACCGCGATCTCGTGTATTCAAGGCAGCAATTAATCTCTTCTGAATCTTTTCAGCAAGTTCCTTACTCTCTGCACTACTGTGGTTTGCATTCCAGTAAGTTTCAGTTCCATGAGCTGAGGAAGCTCCTGCAGCGTTGGCATGAATACTCACAAAGATCTCCGCCCCTGCATCATTAGCAATGCGTGAACGATCTGGTAATTCAATGAATGTATCGTTATTTCTAGTCATAACAACATTTGCACCAGCAGTCTTCAATCGTTGCTCGAGCAATAGTCCGACACTTAGTACAACATCCTTTTCACGGACACCGAATGCTACGGCACCAGGGTCTTTTCCCCCGTGTCCAGGATCAACAGCAATAGTTCTTCCAACTAAGGCTGCAGCTTCATTTGGAATTCCCTTCTTCACGTAACTAGAGTGTACGAAACCTAGCAAATCACCTACACGAATTAATGACCAATCACCAACCATTTGATAAATCTGAACGTACGTACCAATAGTTAAGCGACCTGTTTGATTAGATTGTGCCGTAGGCTTTGAGCGAACATTTAAAGAAGTCGCCGTAACCATCCCTACATCTGTCTGTTCACCAAAATTTATGAAGTTTGTATGAATATAAGCCGTAGAGTTATTATAATAAAACTCGGCCCAAGAACCTTCAATTGAAACAATTTCAACAGAGTCATGTTGACGAAGTTGACCCAATGTACTTGATGATGCATTAGGTTGGGTACGGACATTTAATACTGAAGCTGTAATCGTTCCGATCACCGCATTTGATTGACTGATTCCATCAATCGGTTCGCCATTTTTCACATTTTCATAGTTAGATCTTGTTGTTTGTTCAATAGATTGCAACTGCGAATTGATTGAAGCTGGAAGATTTTGATATCCACCTGCAGCCTTAATTTCTGATGCGCGGTTGTTCAACCTTGACAGCTTTGCAAGTTCACTTGCGGCTACGCTATGATTCCCATTTAGAAGAATCGTATGGATATCATTTAATAAACGATACTGAGATACCTCGTAAATCGTTCTTTCTTGTGCAATTTTTGCTGGTCTTATGTACTTACTGCCAACAATTTGTCTATTATTTGATCCATATACACGACCTACATGCATTTCTACTCTACGAATTTGACTTGTAAACTGATCATATAGGTCATTGACCTCGCTTATTTGACCTTTGTTAATTGCTTGATTGAATCGGTTTAATTCTTCTTGAAGACGATCACCTTGACGAATTGCATCGATAAGATGAGCCGCGTGAAAGCGAACATTATTCGCAGAATTCAAACGTTGTTGTAATGCAGTCTTATCTGACGAGTTATTTAATCGATTAATAGAGTTTTGCGCAGTATTAATTGAAGAAACTGCTCGATTATATTGTGTATTAAATGCAGTAGAGTAAGTCACCTGATTGGTGTTACTTAAGCTAAAGTAAGGCCACAATTTATTTGCCTCGGATTCTGCTGATTGTACCTGGCTTCTGACTTGAGTGACGGACACACTTGATGCCTCAACTGCTAATGTAGGTAGTAGCATACTTGCAATGAGTAGCATACACATACTTATTAGTGAGACTTTTGTTTTCCACACACTAAAAACTCCTCTCATTTTTAAAACTGTTAATCTTTTCTTATTATCGACTATTTTCGCAGATATTTCATCATTCTTTCTACTCATTACTACATATTTTTTATATTTTTTTACCAATTAACCCAAAAAAACCACGAAAACTAGCACTTGTAGCTAGTTTTCGTGGTTTCGATTCTTTTAAGATTAACTCAAAGTTGTATATGTGAAAGGTTCTAAAGTAGTTGCATCTTTTTTAAGATAATCTTTAGCTAGTTCATACGGAATTAGATTAAATTGATCATCGCTCTCAGAAATCATATATACACCTTTTAAAGTATCAAGATCAACCTCGGCATAGGCTAGAAAACCTGGATAGAATAGGTTATTACTCGATTCAAATATTGCCTTTACAAGTACCTCACCATCACTATCTTCATTTAGTTCCATTTTCTCAAAAACTTTTATAGCCCAAGCTTTACTTTTATATTCACCAATAATCTTCTTAGAAAAATTAACATTCTCCATGTTTTTTAGTTACCTCCAAAGAAATTCGACATTTTCTATATTTTATTATAACAGACGACACAAAGGTACTTCTAGGGAAACAAGTATCATTTTTCATTAATTTGATATATGGCTAGGTATTCCTAATAATGTTATAATCACACTGAGTTTGAAATGCTTGCTTTTAGATGTAAGGAGAGATTTATCATGATAATTGGCATTAAGAGAATTGTCCAGAATTTCCAAAATAGAGATTTAAAGAAATATATTAGTAAAGTGACTGACATTAATGACTTAGAGCCAAAGATGGAAGACCTTTCTGATGAACAATTAAAAGAAAAAACTACCATTTTTAAAAAAGCGATCCAAGATGGACAGACTATTCATGACCTACAAGTTGAAGCTTTTGCCGTAGTTAGAGAAGCTTCAAAACGTGTTTTAGGTTTAAGGCACTACGACGTACAGTTAATAGGTGGACTAGCATTAACAGATGGAAACATCTCTGAAATGTCTACTGGAGAAGGGAAAACTTTAGTAGCATCACTTCCAAGCTATCTTATCGCTCTAGAGGGAAAAGGTGTTCATGTTATTACAGTAAATGAATACCTTGCCAATCGTGACCGTGAACTAATTGGAAAATTACATGAATTTTTAGGGTTAACCGTTGGATTGAACATTCCTCAATTGTCTAGCGCAGAAAAAAAAGAAGCCTATAATGCTGATATTACATATGGTGTTGGGAATGAGTTTGGATTTGATTACCTTAGAGATAATATGTCTTCAAAAAAAGAAGATCAAGTACAACGTCCTTTTCATTATGCTTTAATTGATGAGGTTGACAGCGTATTAATTGACGAGGCTAAAACACCACTTATTATTGCGGGGAAAACCTCCGTTACACCTAATCTTTATCGGGTATGTGCTAAAGTTGCTAGCTCACTCAAGGAAAATACCGATTATATTTATGATAAATTCACGAAAGCAACGAATTTAACTGATGATGGTATTACAACTATTGAACGTACTTTCGGGATTGATAACCTCTATGATATTGACCATCAAACGTTGTATCATTTTGTTCTCCAAGCGTTACGAGCGAAAGTTATGTTTTCAAAAGACGTAGATTATATTGTTTCTGACGGCGAAATTAAGTTAGTGGATATGTTCACAGGACGCATTATGGATGGACGTACTTTCAGTGATGGGCTCCATCAAGCATTAGAAGCTAAAGAGAACCTCGGTATCACAGAAGAAAATAAAACCCAAGCCATGATTACTATTCAAAACTACTATCGAATGTACCCAACATTAGCTGGAATGACTGGAACGGCTAAGACCGAAGAGAAGGAATTCCAATCTCTTTATGGCATGAATGTCATAGCCATTCCTACAAATCGTGAGCCGTTAAGAATTGATCGTGATCCTTCACTATACTTGACCAAAGAACAAAAATATCAAGCGGTAACTACTGAAGTCAAAAAGCGACATCAAAAAGGGCAGCCTATTCTAATCGGTACTTCATCTATTATCCAATCTGAAGCTATGGCTAGATGTCTTGAAGAGGAAAATGTCCCATTCCAATTATTAAACGCTAAAAGCCTTGAAAAAGAGGTGAAATTAATCTCTCTTGCTGGTCAAAAAGATCAAGTGACAATTGCTACAAATATGGCCGGTAGAGGAACGGACATCATCTTGGGTGAAGGAGTAGCTGAGCTCGGAGGTTTATACGTTATTGGTACTGAACGTCATGAAAGCCGACGAATCGATAACCAATTAAAAGGGAGATCTGGTAGACAAGGAGACCCTGGTGAAACAAAAATGTTTACTTCATTAGAAGATGATATTATCCAACGTTTCGCTAGCGAGGAAGTTGAAGTCTTACAGCCGAAGTTAGTAGCCGACTCTACTGGTATGATTACAGCAAAGGAAGCTTATACATTAGTTAATAAAGCCCAAGTTATGTGTGAAAATCAAAGCTATTCTATTAGAGAGTATACACTCAAGTTAGATGACATCGTTAATGAGCAACGTACAACTGTGTATACACTACGTAACAATGTTCTTCAATCAAAGGACTTGTTAAAAACTACTACCGCCATGATTAAATCAAGTTATACCTACTTTATTGATCAATATTGCTCTGATCATCTTCTACCAGAAGAATGGGCACTTGATGAATTAGAAAGTAAATTAAAGCTTTTAAATATTGATGTGGAACTAGTGGCTATCGAGGATATAGATCGTGAAGAGATAGATTCTCGTATTCATCAAGCAGCTTCTGATTATATCGCCCGCTTACATGATTCCATCGGGGACGAAAGTTTAGATTCTACATTTAAAAATATTCTAAGAATGTCTATCGACTTTCACTGGTTACAGCATATTGAAGAAATGAATAGGCTCAAAGAAGGGATAAGTTTAAGAAGCTACAGTCAAGAAGACCCTATACGCATTTTCCAGCGAGAAGGCTTCCACTTATTCGAACAAATGTATCGTAATATTGAATTAGATGTCAGTATCTATGTGGCGAAAGCCTTTAATGATATTGAGCACAGCAAGACTATGTAACCACTAAAAGGGGTAAATAAACATGATACCATTCTTCAAAAAAAAGAATCAACAAAAGCCAGAAATCCAAGGGATAGAAAGCTATATGACGGCTGATGTAACAACAAAAGCTGTAGAAGCTGACATTACCACTACACTCTCTATCTCCCCCTCATGGCAACTAGCTAAAGAGGATATGTATGTTTATCAATTTCTGAATCAGGAGTGTGCCCCACTCAAAAGTAATCAACTTTCATTGTCTGGTATTAACCTTGAGCGTTCAGAGCAAGGGTATACAGTCACAGCATTTATCCGTAATAGTTTAGATAGATCGATCAAATTAAATAAAACAACATTGGTTCTATTAAACCCTGAAAACCAAACATTAGCTAAGAAAGAATTTCCACTAGAAAAAGTTGGGGAAATTCCTGCTCGAAGTAGTCGTCCTTGGATATTCTTTTTTGAGTCGGATCTAGCTTTAGAACGATCTCTTCCTGAAAAAGATTGGAAACTAGCATTTGCGTTAAAACCTAATAGAACAAAACATGCCCTAGAACTTTCAGAGAGTTGGGAAGCCTCTCTATCTAATCAAGAAAAGGAAAGCTTAGCTACATTCATTCAAACATTAGAACCTTTAAAGTCTGGCGAAGTTAATTTCACAGGCTTGCAAGCGAAAAAGCAAGAACAAGGTAATCTCGTTATTACGGCTTTAGTAAGAAACGGCAGTAACAAGAAGATCAACCTAGAACAATTGCCTCTTGTCCTTGAAGATGCAAGCGGTGAGATCGTAGCTAAAGGGACATTCAAGCTTGGCGACTTTTATGTAAATCCTAATACAAGTAAACCATGGAGCTTTATTTATCCATCCCATATGCAAACGAAAGAAAATATTGACCTTACAAAATGGAAAATATATCCACCAGCAACTAAATAATTTTTCGAAAAAAAGAGCTCGACAAACAGATTTTGTCGAGCTTTTCTTCAATAAACAACAAAGACAGGAGATGATGATAATGAAAATTAGGATGGGTTTTATGATGCTTTTAATGGTGATATCTTTCACTTTTTATGTTCCAACAACAAGCCACGCTTCATCATTTCCTTCTATTGAACAATTCACCGATGAGGAGCAGCTAATCATTGTGTCTTCTTCACATCGCTCGAATCATCAGGCTACACTCTATACGTATGAAAAGAGAAATGGTCGTTGGGTTGAGGCCCATAGACCGATGGCTGCTGTGCTTGGCCCGAACGGGATGAATCTAGATAAACGAGAAGGAGATGGAACGACTCCAATGGGGGTTTATTCCATAGGTTATGGATTTGGAACAGCTGTGAAACCCTCATCGAGTACGTTCCCTTATAAGCGGGCAGGTCAACACGATTATTGGGTTGATGATGTTACTTCCCCTGACTATAACAAATGGATATCTTTTTCCGGAAATCCGTCAAGTAGATGGAAAAGTTTCGAACGAATGAATCATCCTCTATATAAGTATGGTACAACGATTAATTATAATACAGACCCTATCGTTGCGGGAAAGGGAAGTGCGATCTTCTTACATGTTTGGCGAGGTTCAACAAGCCCGACTGCCGGGTGTGTGGCGGTATCAGAAACGAACATGGTTACTTTATTAAATTGGCTCAAACAAGACAAGTCTCCACATATTGTTATTGGAGTAGATAATAATATTAATAACTTAATTACCACACACCTTGAAGATAAAGCTCAGTCTCATGTGATCGATGCTCAACTTGCTGCAAGGAACTTACAACCGTTCTACACATTAGCACAGCCAAACGATGCACTAACTACCCCTAAATTTCTAAATGAGTATCATGGCGTGCAACGACATATAGCAGATGCGACTAAACGTATTGATTCACTACACCCTTCATCAAAGAAACAATGGTTACAGCAACAACTAGAACATGCAGACACACTCCGTTTACGAGCGGCTCGAGTTATTGATGTATCTAAGACCGGTCAGGATCTTGAAAAAGCCGTTCAATCACTTAAACCATTTATTGATCTAGATCGATTAGATGAAGAGGCCGTTGCAGCGTATCACTTTTTATCGAGTGAGATTCGTCGAACAGAAAGAGCCGTAGGACGAATTGTTGGTTCTGAAAATCGCCGTCTCGCTTCAGAACAATTTGTATTACCTGCAAAAATCCAGCGTGAATCGCTGATTTGGGAAGTCACGATCTACGAGGAATTAAGAAAGCTAGAAAGTCGAGTAAATGCTAATCCAACTGGAGACTTTGACGCAACCTTTGAATTAATAGAACGACTTAAGAACAGAAGTATTCGAATTAAAGTAGCTGGCGAAGCCCTTCACCCTGGACAATACCCAGTACTACCCAAGATCAATCAGTCCCTACTAGATTGGGAACAATCCTTACTTGAACGCATTAGTCATTAAAATAAAGAAACCGAACTCTTACTATACTAAGAGTTCGGTTTCTTATTGTTAACCAATAATGTATCTAACAACGCCTCTTGTGTTTAATATGTAAGAGCCATCTTCTAATTTCAGTTGTAACCGATCAATATCTGAAATACGGTAGACTTCCCCTTGCTTGACTGTACGCTTGAAAGTTCCATCTGGATGATACAAAGTAGTGTCTTCAAGAATTGTTGCATAACCTTTAAAGAACTCTACTTTACTTGGATCATTCTTTACGTAATTATTACCGCCTACATGATAATAATCTTGAGTGTAGGAGAATGTTCGTAGAGCTTCTTCTTGATTTGCTGTTCTAAATTTAGTCATCTCTCCGTTCGAATTCTTTTCATAAATAATCGTTTCTTCTTTAATAAACAATCTCCCAATCATGACAGATAACTTTCTTGGTTCATTCTTTATATAATCATTTCCTCCAATGTGATAATAATAACCATCTACACCAAACGTACGAATGCCCTCACCTTGATCAAATGTTCTAATTTCCACAAATGTCCCATCATCCTGTTTTCTAAGCATAGGTACATCATCCGTTAGAATTGCTGTTCTTGCGATATTTGCTCGATGGTTAGTCGGTAGCGGTGTATTAGGTATTGATAGTTGTTGCTGTTGATCTTGTAAATTTGATGACGCGGTATACCCGTGATACTGACCGCCTTTCACCTCATAAAATACATAATGATTTGCATGGTCGTCCTCTATATCTACTTCATGTGGTCCACTAACAATCTCAAGTGTGGTATAAGGCTCTATAAGACCTAAGTGATTGTGTCTTGTTGAAGGCCCTTGTCTTAGCGTTGCAGGAAAGGCTCGAGTCGTCACTTGATCGCCTGGTTGGAACATCTGTGTAGAATAAGTAATGGCTTGTGGCCAGACATAGTTATCTCTCGTCCCATTAAATGTTAACATCCCGTTGTTATAGTTCGTCTCAAATTCAGTCACTTTATATGGAGAAATTAAACTGTTATTGCTAATCACATCGTATACTCTTGTTTGATATGGTATTGTCGGACTGCGCTCGAGATCATTTACAAACGACAAGCCATTGTAAGCCATAATGGCAAAATACCAGTGTTCTAGTTTACGTGGGTCTTTATCATTTACGGATGGTAGGAAGCCCCACTGCCATCTTTCCTTTAACCATTGTGCACCGATCTCAATATTGTATCTTGTATCATATTTAATTCGGTCGAGATCCCACCCTCTTCTATCTAACTCTTCTTGCGGAATGGTAATTTGCATCATACCAATTCCACCATCGGGAGCAATTGCTGGCTCACCATCATTGAATTGATTCATCGCGTTCTCATTATAAGCAATTGCTTTTAGAATCTCTGGTGGAATCCCGTGTTCAATCGCTACCTCTGTTAACATTTCCTTCTTTTCTTTATATGTCAGTTCTTGACCTGTTGGGGATTGAGCGCCAACTGTCGGTAGGGCTAACAACCCAACTACCATTAAGCATAAAATCATAGATAATAAAACTCTTCTAAACATAAATACCGCCTCCACAAGTTTTAAAGCTACTATATTACTAGATTAACACAGGTGCCCTACCAAATAAAACCATCTATTGAGTCACTGTAGTATCCTTCACATAAAAGGATTCCTCTTGAAGTTGCATAGAATAATAGACTGATAAAACGATTGTGCAACTATAAAACAACACCCCACTAACAATCGATATTTCCTATCCGACCTTCGAACGACAAATGCAGCTTACATCCTATTGTATTGTCTAGCTGTCGTATCAAGCTTTCCATCAATTTCCGCAGTTATTCCATCCGACTTATATGCTACAGGGTGCAATACATGGATTCCCAAATCAGCTTTCTTCTTAATAGCATAATAAAAGATTTCTCACTCAAATTAACGCCCTAAAAAATATTCTTGAGCTAAAAAGTTAATATTTAACACAAGAGGTAAATTATCCAATAATAGAAAAAAACTATTGCCTTTAGCAATAGCCTCGATCATCAACCTACTCCTACTCCACCTTTTGCATGGAAATAGCCGCCGGTTGGTCGCTTCGAACATCTAGAATGACATTATATCGAGTAGACTTAGTAGGGTGAAAACTGGATAGTTCATCTACCCGGACGGATACTCTAGCGTGTTGGGCTTCTCTGGATCTCAGTTCTCCTGAATAATTTGCCATCCTTTGACGCTCAGGGTCAACGTGCATTCTGACAAACTCTCTTGCTAACAATTCCAGGTGTTCATCTGAGTTATGAGGAATAACATTGATCGGGAAAGTCGTTTCGGTATGTGTAGTCTCTTCTTCTGCATAACTTTCATTGTAAAAGGATGGTCCTTCTAAATTTAAATATAACTTGACTGCAACATTCTCGCTTACTTCAATGTCTAAAAATGTATTTTTATTTAGACTCGTAATAGTCACAGCGTCATCTATCAGCTTATCCCCTACAAGATGTTGGAACCAGTCTGTTTGAAGTATTTCGGTGGATGCTTTAAACGATATCGCAAACAAGTCGCCGGTTTGAGGGAAAAAGGAAAAGCGGATGTCTTCATAAAAATAATCATAGGTATGTAGTTCTTCACCTTCTATATAAACCTCACTATCAGGAATACCTAAATACATTTGTATCGATTCGCGATCCATTGAAAAATCGAATTCAAAGCTCCCATATCCTATTTTGAAGTCATTTGATTTCTCCATTACTTTTATTTTATTTTTCATGACCTCAGGTGCCGGTGAAGGCTCTTTTGCTGGTGTTATTTTCTCGGTTTCTTCCACTTCCTTTTTCTGCAGCTCTTCTATCGGTTCCTCTATTTCATCGACCTCTTCACTCACTAACTCCTCCACTTCATCTACTTCTGCTGCTACTTGGTGAGGTGGGTTGGAATTGACAACTATTTCTTTATACAACTTCGGCACTAACCAGATATTAAAAGCTATTAATCCTATAAGTACTATAATCTTCATTTTTATCTTCACAGAAAGCACCCCTAAAATGATTGATTCTCTATTATCATACACGTTTGTAACCTATGGTCCAATTCAAAGTTTATGAATACAGAAATTCAATGGTGTTTGTTTGGACCTCTATAAGTGATGCCCAGGCCTGTTTTGTTGAATTGTTGGTTGATGTGGTACTCGGTGAATAGGAAAAGAGAGTTACCGTAACTTCATGCGATAACTCTCTTTTTTAGTGTCCATTCCAAGTAGATAATTCATTCAAAATGTCCATATATGGTGCCTAGCACCATATCCCGGCACCTCATCTACCAGCTTTCCCTTTCATAAATCGTAACACAGCGATATCTATTTTGTTATCCTCTCGATATTTGTCATCGAAGTTTTCCTGTAAGTGGAAGGTTTTTAATGCTTCCTTTAATGCAATTGGGTTATCTGTCGTCTCGAGCAATCCTAGTTTATGTAGGGCTTCTTCCACTTCAACGATGATTTTTCCTTCGATATCTACCAGTGCAGAGGCATCCGTTTTCGCTAAATAAAGCATATGTAAGTCGTAAAGTCTTTTCAGCTCCTCAATCGGTTCTGGATGATCAATTGTCGATCATTAAATCCACCATAACTGCCCTTTTCCTTCACCACATAAAGGGCTGCAGATTGTCGTAACTCTCTGCCTTCGTCATTTTCTAAAAGAATTTCCACTACCTTTTCCAGCTCATAACCTTCCTCTAGTAGCTGTAATCCCCTTGGACTAAAGCTCGTATTCGCCCATGACTGCGTGGCAATTGCCCCAACATTTGCCTTAGCCCATGGGACAACAGCACCTACAGCTAAAAACTTCGACTGAACGGCAATACCTAATTCTCCTGTTTCAGGGTCACAGACCACAATGGAATAGGTAGCCACAAGATTATCTTCCATCATTTCTGGTTTATTCATCGTAACAACTCCTCGTTATATTTATATTGGTGCCTGTCCCCCGTTCAAGTACAGCATTAGTGCAGTGGGGGTCTGACGCAAAAAAATTCTTTGAAAAATTACCACATATCCCCAATATGCTGTCTATAGACGGTCGTCACTTTCCTCTCTCACTTTGATAATAGATTTAAAAAGGAGAATGATCTTCTTGAGTGATCTAGATATCAATGAGATGAACCGGTTGATTGGCACGTCTCTACGTAATTTGCGAATAGTGCAGGACAAGACGATTGAGGATGTAGCCGACTTGGGTAACCTTAATACAAAATACGTCGGAGAAGTTGAACGTGGGGAACATAATATCTCCGTGACCACACTTCTTAAGTTCCAATATGCGCTTAAAATAAAGCAGTCGAATCCGATACTAACAGAAGCATGGATGTTGATCACTGCTGAACTAAAGAAATATGACCCCGACGAAGAAGACTGACCGCTATCCTTCCTACTCAAAAGATAACCCACGATAGATCCTCCTGACACACATCCCCCGATAAAGGAGCCTTTAATTATGCACAGACAGATTCTTGAAACGTACGAAATTTCCACGCACACGATCGCCATCATGCCCGCTTATGACATCGAATGTGAAACGCTCGTTCTCGAGGGTCATCAAACTCTCTATGTGAAAGAGACGGCGATCCAGATGATCAAGCGCGCATGTATTGAAGGCGGTGCGACCTATGACGGGCGGAGGCAAGCCGTGAGTGAGCTGACACGGGCGCAAAACAAAATCCCGATCCCGATTAACACAACTAGTCAAATCTATGCCTTCCCCACTCACTCCCCGACCCATCTCGAATGCGTCTGGCTTTTCTATCACCATATCAAATCATTTCATCCACATCCATTCGAGCCTGCCAAAACGATCGTACAACTTTACAATAACAACCCACTAACGATTGATATCTCCTACCCAAGCTTCGAACGACAAATGCAGCGGACATCCTACTGTATGGTGAAGCTATCGTATCAAGCTTCCTATCATACGCCGCAGCTATTCCACCCGAATTATAAGCTACACGGAGCTATACATACCTTTCCAAATGGCCTGGTAAATCAGATCCCATCATGACAGTGTTATGCTAATCTACCCTCATAAGTTAACGTACTAAGGTGGAAGGACGAAAAGTATGCATAAAAGTTCTGCACAAGTCATTGCACTACTCTTTATTTTCTCTTGCACTACACAATTGCATCATATACTTTAATTAGCGGTACTACTTTAGCTCTTATACGTTACTCCGAGTGGTTGAAATTCCATGATGTCTCTTCTCTAGATGATGCCATTACTTAATCTAAACAGCCCCCCCGTGCAGTTCACTACTCAGGGGTTTGAAGCATCGATTGTCGCTGTCGTCATGGCCGCTTCATAGGTTTCCGCTAATTTCTGAGCGTCCTTTATCGCCATGCTCTTTGTTGTCAAAAGAAAAATCAGAGGGTTCACAAAGTTGAATCACAGCTTCACACATGCACTGTGATTCAAATAGCATTGTTACAATTTTTTTCACTTGAAGGAAGTCACCTACCCCCACTGTGTGTCTTATAAAATGACCGCACAATTATAAGAAAATTTTTGGATCGTGTTTGTTCAACGAAATAAAAAAAGACTACTACAATTAGTAGTAATCCTCTCTTGTCTTTAGGTGAAATGAAGGACTGATGTCACTCTTTCAACTTATAACATCTTTCCCTCGTATAAACAAAATATTAACACAGTGGGGGACAGACACTCTTAGTTTGATTATTTCTGTAATTTTTCAAAAATAATCTCCGTTAAAATATAGTCACCATTTTGCTTGGCTACATAAGCACCTTGTTTCTTCAATTCATGATAAGAATTTGCTCCTCTTTTAAGCGTACCAGAGGAGTCGAAGTAAATTGAATCAAAATCTTCGTCTACAGTTTGAAGGTGCAGTTTTTCCATTTCCATCTTCGTTATCAATGTATTAATTACTCTAGATAACGTAGCTAGACTATTATTCCATCCGTTCATACTCGGAATCTTGCGAGCAATATCAGCTTTAGAATTTAGACTTAATTCGCCATATCCGTCAATTGGTAATTGTTTAAGCTGATTAATAAACTGTATTTCATCTTCGTAGTTCGCTAACGCTTCAACCTTAGCTTCTAACTCGTTAGATAGATAAGTAGTATCTTGAATAACGTCTTCTATGTGACTATATGAATCCTTTTTCTTCATTACTTCCTTAGCAACTGCCACTCTACCGGCTTTGGACAAGTTAATATAACGCTCTCCTACATGTTCAACAAGTACATTCATTACGGCCTCTGCTGTAGTTGCTTCTTTCACTTGTGAGAAAGCATCAATAATGGCTTCTTCCTGCAGCTCGTCAACAATGAAATTCTTCTTGTACTCTTCTACTTTTACCATTAATTCCTTTTTCAAAGGAGACGTTTGCACAGACCTTAATAGTTTTAAGGCATGATTCATATCGTCAACATTATTCATACTTGCTACTAAGTCTTTTGCCTTATGGAGTTTCTCTAACCAACTTAGACGAAGTTCACACTCTTCTCTAGCTTCATCATTAAAAATCAGATGTTGGATACGCTTCGTCAATGAATCTAGCTCTGCCTTACCCCAACCCCATTGAGTTTCATAGTAGTGCAAATCGGAATTTAACTGTAAATATAAACTCTCTTCATTATAAGAAGGACTAGTTGTACATTCATAACCTATTAACGACTTACTCTTTAACTCTGATACTTCCTCGGCTAATGTTGCGGGGACTTTTTCGATATCTATCAAAAGAGTATACCTCCTCTTATCAACTTACTTACTAATTAATTATATAATGTTAGACCCTCGAATAAAAGGCACCATTTATTCATTTAAAAAGAAGTAAACCACCTATCATGTAATATAAAGGTTCATGATAGCTTCATCAATGTCTTCACTGTAATCAATAGCAGATTTTGCTATTTTCGCGTCAAATCCTTTTAGTAAGTTGATGAAAGGATAGAATCCGCATCAAGTGAAGCACTGTCCTTAGCCAATGCAACTAGTGCAGAACCGAATGTTGCATTTGTTTGAGCTTCTTTCAACTTAATCAACTGATCTGTAATGCTTAAAGGTTGGGTAGCACCATCAATGGAAGACATCCCTTAAAGATCATGGCTCAGAAAATTGGGCAACAGATTTGTTTACCATCTCAACCTTAACTTTTAACCTACTATATGTTCTAGTTATCATTGATCAACAGACCCGAAAGATCATCTCTTTTGGTGTGACAGAACATTCTACTGAATAATGGGTCATTGAAGTTTCGTCATGTCACTCCTAATGATGAAGTACCTAAATACCTAGCTCATGAAAACGACACTATTTTTTGCCCTAAGGATTATCAACATCATCACAAATCAATTCAAAAAGAACAACATTCCGATCACTTTGGCAAAATGCTTATGTAGAAAAAGTTATTGGAACGATCAAGCGTAAGTTACTAGATCACTCCATTCCTTTAATCCAGCTTCACTTACAATGCGTTCTTCACGAGTACCTCTATGATTATTACAACACGATCCGTACTCATCAAAGTATAGGGGGAAGACATCGATTCCAACACTTACTTACCTTACAAGCTCCGTAAAAAAGTCGAAATTATAAGGTACTTCTGTTTTGAATGGTCTGTACCATACATACAAAAAGTAGCTTAACTTTTCATTCATTCCATTTCACAATTCTCAAAAATTGCTTCGAATAGGGTTTCCTTGATATGCCATTCTTTTTGGCTCTGCCATGCCCACCTCTCCATGTAAAGTTTCAGCATGATTTTTTCTTTGCAAAGCTCTGTACTTTTATTTTGCTAAACACACTAGATTCTCTTACTTGCTTTACACTAACAATACTCACACTCTTAGCTGGATATTTCCTACGCTTGAATGCTTCGTCTCTTAATACTACCTCTTCATTACCATACTCATTAATCATTAAACATTCCTCCTAAATAGAAATAGCCCCAATCCCTTTTGGAATTAGAGCAGTAAGGTAGAATCGCTATTCTATGATTATAATATATGGTTGATTTGTTAGTTGATACAGTTTTAACTTTTAATATCACGAAAAGGTATAATCGGATTTCCCTTTAGCTTTTTAATATGTAATTTCAATTCATGTTCTAATCTCTCTTTTTCACTCGGTTCAAAGGTAAAACATTCTTCAATCTCATCACGGAATATCTCTTTCCATTTTTTATAAAGTTCATGATCATACACGTCGAATACTTGAAGAAACATTCTAGCTGCATCCTCTTGTTCGAATTCCTCATCATCAGTCCAACCGTATGTCCGAACCTCTTCTTCTAAATATTCATGGATTAAGAAATGGAGTTTCTTCTTTAACAATCTTGATGATTTCTTTCTACCTAACCGATTGAATGTTCTATTTATATGCTCTTTTAGATATCCTACTAATTCCTCGAAGTTTGTAATATCTTCTATAAAGAACCCATATTTCATATTGAATCTATCCCATCCTAATTTGATAACCTTCAAATCTATTGTATCAGCTTAATTCTAGAGAAATGCAACAAATGGCGGGCTGGTTAAAGGTTCGCTATATGAAAACATTTGAAAATCAGGTGGATGAATTCATTGCATTTTTAGAGTTAATTCAGAACTTGAAAAAAGATACATTCAAACGAATGCTGAATTGGCATCGAGCTTTCGAAAAAACTCTGACGATTGATTTTGCACTTGAATTTGTCATAAGGTGCTAATCGACACTTCTTCGTCTGTTCTTTGACAATTCCACTTTTTAAAAAGTTAGTATTTTATCTACATAACCCCTTTTTTACCTTCAATTATTTTTATAATATTCAGTAATTATAGAGTAAAAAAGCAAGAGTAGTCTTGTTACCGACCATTCTTACCTTCTTTTGTTCAAATTTTTTTGGACAAGTGTTCTAGTTTAATAGAGTTTTGCCCACATAAATAAAAGTGAAATTTAGGTCTTAAAGTTTTGAAGTCCGGGAATGGTTCATCTAAAGTCATAGCAATTGATCCAAGATGTTGAAGAGTCGTAATTATCCTCCTGAAAAATAACTCAAGAAAAGCCAATCACCGAAGTGATTGGCTTTTCCTGTTATAACAGTTTAGATATTAGTTTGTTGAAGCAATTGCAGCATCTACAGCAGCTTTAATTCCA
This sequence comes from Bacillus sp. FJAT-45037, assembly GCF_002797325.1. GTDB lineage: Bacteria > Bacillota > Bacilli > Bacillales > Bacillaceae_D > Alkalihalophilus. The sequence continues at coordinate 2,709,067 of NZ_KZ454938.1, forward strand.
GCTAGAGTAGTGTATTTGATTTTTTCTGGATCTTCACCAGTTGTCATTGGGAAGGCAGCAAGGAATGCTTCGGAAACTTCTAATTTTTCAGCTGAGCTTAAAGCTTCGAATGAAGCATACTCTAAAGCATCAAGAGCAGAACTCATTGCTGAGATTGTTGATGCAGTGTTAACTCCATCCATTAATGCTTTACGAGCATCAATTTGATCTCCTAGTTCAGTAGTAACTGTACCTACTGTTTTAAATCCATCAGAAGTTCTTTCAGCTAATACTAACTCAGCAACTTCCAATTTCGCTGCATTTGTTAGGTTAATGTAATTAGTAGCAGCATCTGTATCTTCTTCACCTTCACCAGGTTCTGAAGAATTAGCAGTCACAAGCGCGAATGAAGTTAATGCAGTTCTAGCAGCAGAAGCCGTAGTTGCAGCATCTAAAGATACAACCGCGTTAACTGCGTTGATTTCTGCTTGTAAATTAGCTTTTGCAGTAGCCACTTCCTCAGTAGTTGCAGCAGGACCATCAACATCAACCTCAGCAGCAGTCTTAATTGTCGAAACATTTGCAAAGTATGCAGCACTATTAGCATCAACAATATTACTTAAGTTTAATACATTATTTTTTAATAATACTAATAATTCAGGAGCATTTTCATCTGCAGTAAATCCTGCAATATTATCAAGAACGATTTCGGCGTTATTTTCTCCATTGATAATATTTTGAATATCTGAAGCAGTATCTTTAACTACGCCATCAGTATCAATTGCAGACGCATAGTCACTTAATAGTAAAGTGTTTACTGTATCAATATCAAAGTCTTCAGTTGCCTTAGCAAGTGCTGTAAGTGCAGCTAATACTTGTGGATCAGTGCTAGCTTCTGTTAATGTAGCCACTTCAGTAACAGCAACGCCAACTACGATAGTTTGAATATTTCCAGCTGTAATAGTATTTAAAGTTGCACCTTCTACACCCGCAGCTTCAGCAATTTTATCAGCATATTTATTCAAGTATGCAGTTGTAACTGTAGCAAAGTCAAAGTCTTCAGAAGAGCTTGAAAGAGCTTGTAGTGCAGACGTGATTGCAGCATTCGTTGAAGCTCCAGTTAATTTAGCAGCAGATGATAAAGCTTTCTTCTCATCATATGAAACTTTTAGATCAGCTTTAACGGTTTCATCTTCTCCATCAGCTACAACAAAGTCTAGTAATGCTAATGCATTAGCAAAGTCTGTGTTAGATGAAGAGTTATTTAATAATCCAATAGTTTCTTCAGCAACTTCGAAGTTAGTTGCATCAATTTCAGCTTGAATATCTTCTACTGTAAGATTTTCTGGTGTTTCTCCAAATCCTACAATCGCAGTAGAGTAATCTGAAATCTTATCTACATTTACACGTCCAAACCCATTGTTGTTAAGTGCAGCTAGTAAACGTAATTGGCTTACTTTCGCTCCGGCCAATACTTCATTTACTTTCTTAACATCAGCAAGACGTGCTTCAAATCCTGCAAGGATATTTTCGCCATCTTCATCAACAAGATCAGACGGAACTTCCGCTACTTTAGCTACTGCATTTGCAAGAGCCACATCACTATAAGGAGTTCTTTCTGCATCGGATACAGCCGATTCTGCTGTTTCTACAATAGTTTCTGTTGCTGTGTTAATAACTTCTTGAATTTGAGTTCTTGTGAAGCTTGAACCATCAGCAATCAAAGTATCAGCATAAGTAACGATATAATCCGCACGAACACCAGTAAAGACTCCTAATGCTTGACCGTTCTCAAGAGCTGCAAGTAATTGAACTTGTGTTCTTGAAGCATTTACCGCTGATTCTACGTTTGTAGTATAAACAACGTCAACTTGAATTTCTTCAACTGTTGTAGGTTCAACAGAATTTTTCAATGTCATATAATCAGCTACACGTGCACTATCAACTTCTAAGAAGAAACCGTTTAAAGAAGATAATAATTGAACTTGGTTAGTAGCATCATTTACAGATTTAACAACCGCAACTAATTGTGCTTCAACAGCAGCAACTTTCGCATCAATACGCTCTTGAAGTTCAGTTTGAGCTTCTTCGTTTTCTAATGCATCCACAGCTTCTTGTGCCGCTTCATGAAGTTCCGTTGTAGGTGCAACGTAAGCGAAAGTTGAGATTGTAGCCGCTTCATAAGCTTCAACAGCCGATGTTGCTTCTTCAATAGCAACTACTGATTCGTCAACAAAGTCAACTGTTACAGTGAATTCTTTACCATTGTATTCGAATGTTACTTCGTTTTCACCATGTACTAACGCTGCTTCAAGCTCGATTTCTACAGCTTCGTCAGCACCTTCGAATGTTACTTCGATTGTAGTAGCGTTAATCGCACTTTCCATTTCAATCTGGTATAATAAAAAAACGCCCTATCCCTTTTGTATCAGGTGGTTAGACGATTTACTGTAAAATTATTTAGTATAGGTAACGACCATTTAACGAAGGTCTCCTATACCCGATGAGTGGCTACATCCACTCATCGTATTGTTCTTTTCGAGCCTCTGAGTACAGGCGAGCATACAATTGGGTATGCCTAATATTATCATGCCCTAAAATTTCCTTAATACCCGCAATAGGCATGCCTTTCATTGCTAAATGAGCAGCTAAAGTATGCCTCATCACATGGGGACTCATATGAAACCCTAACTCTTCCTTATATCTCGAAAACCAACTTTGAATCGTCCGTCGACTAATACGTGCTCTTTGTCTTGGATTGGCAATGACACAGGGCAAATCATCTCGTCGCAAAGAGAGATAAGCTTTAAGGTACTCCTCACATTGCCGAGTAAATAACACCATTCTTCCTCTTTGCCCCTTCCCACTAGGAATGTGAATCGTCCTTTCCGACCACTGAATATCTTCTCGATTCATCGCCACAAGCTCTGCTAAACGTGCCCCTGTTGCGTAAAGTAATTCGACCACGGCTCTCTCTTGAGGATTGCCTTGAACATGCTTTCGTAGTTGGTTCATTTGAGAGGGACGAAGGTAATAAGGGATTGAAATTTTTTCACCCGGAAAACGAATGGAACGGAGTGGATGTTGCGTCACAACCCCTATTTCCACACAAAATTGAAAGAAGAGATTTAACTGAAACAAAAATCTTCTAATACTGCTAAGTTGATATCCATCCTCTTCCAATAACCTCATCCATGTTCTAATTTCTTTACCGTGAATTTGCTCAAGTGGGACTCCTACTCTTTCAACCATCAATCGCACTGTAGCAAGGTATTCCTTCATTGAGTTTTCCGCTAAATGAAATCGATATTCTGCTCTAAATTTCTCCATCACTTCTTGAAGTTCCATTCTTTCACCCCATAAACTTGCGATACATGGAAACAATTTCTCGCTTCGGAAGTCTTGCATAAATTTGTGTGGTAGCTAAATTGCTATGGCCCAATTCTTCGCTAATAAAAGCTAAATCGGCTCCTTTCGCTAACAACTCGGTCGCAAAAGTATGGCGAAAGCGATGTGGGTGCAGCCTAAAGTCTAATCCGGCTTCTTCCCCAATTTTTTCGATGACATGTTGCATTCCTCTTATACTGAGCCTCTTTAGGTACCTTGAAACAAACAAAGCTGGGGAGTCATCACGACGACTAGCTAAGTACTTCTCAAGTAATAATGCACAACGATCAGTGAAGTGTACATAACGGATTTTTCTTCCTTTCCCAATAACCCTTGCGGTTCGAGTCTCAAGGTTTACCTCTTCTATATTTAGTAAATGAAGCTCTCCTACTCTGCACCCCGTAGCTAAAAAAAGTTCGACCAATGTTTGATCACGAAGAGGCATACTCTCACTTTGAAACCGAGTTTTTGAAATCGTTTCTTTATCCAAATACTTAGGCAAAGGCTGAGGGATCTTTGGATACCATCTTTTCTTAATAGGAGATGTGGATAAGTGTTCTTCCTGTATACAAAATGTATAAAAAGAAGATAAAATACTTAATCGTCTCCTTGAAGAAGCCACATTTTTCCCATCAATATAAGGTATTAACTTTTCATAGATATCTTCTGAACTGAGTTGATCAAAAGCCCGTAGTTCGTCCGCAAAAAACGTTTGCAACCACAGTTTATAGCTATAGATCGTCTGAAGACTTCGATTAGACAGCTTCATCATCAGTAGAAATTCTTCTATTAGTTGCTTATTTTCTTGATTAAGAATAACTTTTGACGTTTTCCAAGGTGATTTTTCCATCCTTCACACCTCCCATTTACGTCTGATATTGATCATATTGTTTTTTTCGAGCTTGTTCTCTAAGGCGAGTATAGATGCGAGTACTGTTGATGTTGACATGGCCTAATAACTCCTGAATATAGCTTTGTGGCATATTCTTTTCTGCTAAATGGGCAGCAAATGTGTGGCGCATTGTATGCGGAGTAATTCGAAAGCCTAATTCTTCAGTAAAAGATTGAAATCTCTTATCTACAAAACAACGACTTAGACAATTCCCCCGATGATTACAAAATAAGTAGGGACTTTCTATTTTTCGATCTTCAAGATAAGCATGAAGACGTTCTCCACAATCATGAGTAAATAACACGAACCGCTCTTTATTACCTTTCCCTTGACGAATCCAAATTTGTCTGGTGTCCCAGCGTACGTCTTCTAGTTTAATACCTAGTAGTTCACTTATTCGGACACCTGTAGCAAAAAGCGTTTCTACAATTGCTCGATCTCTCACATCCTTTTTGGTTAATTCTTGAAGCTCGGCTACTTGTCGTTTAGATAAATAATAAGGAAGAGAATCATCTTTCTTGGGTGTGTGCACAGTAGCGGTGGGATTTCTCTTAATCATATTTTCTTCCATACAATAATGATAGAAAGACTTCACTGCTGATAATTTGAGGTGAATGGATCTAGGTTTAAGCCCACGTTCCTCTAAAGAGGCTAACCACGAGCGAATATGGGTGGCTTTCACTACATCATAATCGACCTCACATGTAGAAAAGAACTGGGAGAGCGCCATTCGATAACTCCGAATGGTCTCGTTACTAAATCTTGCTTGGTGATCAGCAAAAAATATTTCTTGAGCTTTCGCATTTTTTGTCATTCATCTCTACCCCATTTTATTTTGATAGGCTTGCCTCATATCTTCTGTAGGGATTCGGGCATATACTCTAGTCGTATTAAGATCGTTGTGTCCCATTTCATCGGCAATAAACTCTAGGTCCGCCCCTTTTGATAACATATTGGTTGCAAAAGTATGGCGGCAGCAATGAGGGAAAAGAGAGTGAGATAAGCCTGCTTTCTTCCCTAGATTAGTGACCACTAGATAGATACCTGTTTGTTTTAAAGCTCCTCCAAACTTATTGAGAAAGAGAGGGTCAGTAGGTTGACAAGTTCTCCTTTGAAGATATTCCTTTAAAATTAAGGCACACTCCTCAGAGAAATGTACATGTCGAATCTTTGAACCCTTTCCTCTTACTTCAGCCGTCCGTCTTGTTAGTTGAACATCTTTGATTAATAGATTGGCAACCTCGGTCTTTCGACAACCAGATGAGAATAAGAACAAAATTAAAGCTCGATTTCGAAGGGTTAATGTCTCAGCTGCTAGTTTGACTCTTGCTAATTCTTGCTCCGTCAAGTAATGTGGCAGTGCTTGAGGGATTTTCGGCCGCCACCTCTTTTTGATGACCATGTTATCAATATACTCTTCCGCTAAACAAAACTGAAAGAAAGAAGATAGGGTAGATAAAACAAGATCAATTGTTTTTGGTTTCTTATCTACAGAATAAGATGTCAACCATGTTAGCACATCGTCCGAAGTCATTTCTTCCAACGGTACCTCACACTCAGAAAAGAACCTTTCTAGCACTGCCCGATACTTAGTGATAGTTGCTTCTGCTTTGTTAGCGAGCTTCAAGCTCAATAAGTATTCATTTAAAACTGCTTTCGTTGATTCAGAGATTGTTTCAATCTCGGTACGCCAATACTTTTCATTTTGATTCATGCACCGCACCTCCTTTATTCTTAGAATGACTGGAAATCTAATAGTATTGTTAACATTATTATTTGTTTTAAACCTACATTAGTAAAATAAAATGTAAATATACATATAGAAAGCCCCCTAAAAGAAACGTAGGAGACTTTCAATAATAAATATTTACTTCATGTAACGGTATGAGAACCTTTTCACTTTACTTCACCTTCATAAATGCTTCACCAGTAGATTTATGACAATTACAAAACGAATCGAACTCATCAAAGTATAGAAGGGAAGACACCCATTGCAACACCTAATTACAGACCGACAGCAGTGGAAAATATTAAATTAAAAGCTACTCCTTTGTTGAATGGTCTTTACCACACATACACAATACTAGCTTAAGTTTATAGTTATTCAATATCAAACTTTCCGAAAAAACACTAACAATTGATTCTGCACTGGAATTTGTCACAAGGTGCTAATCGACACTTCTTCGTCTGTTCTTTGACAATTCCACTTTTTAAAAAGTTAGTATTTTATCCACATAACACCCTTTTTGCTTTCTTTTTTAATATTCAGTAAATACAGAGTAAAAAAGGGTTACATGAGAGTGTTCAAACACTTTTCAAAGAATCAAGAAACCTTTAATAATACTGGATACCCACCACATTCAAATATAGAACGGAAAATGATATTGTTCCTACCATCTACCATAATAGTAAAACTAAAAAAGAAAGAACCAACCTGATGGTCAGTCCTTTCTTTTTATTTGCTCTGGTTAAGCAGGGACTAATAATTAAAGTCCCATAGCTGCTTCAATTTCAGCAAGAGTTACATATGGCTTACCAGCTAATACAGCTTCTGATACTTCAGCTTTTTGAGCAGCTGATAAAGCATTAAATGCTTCATTTCCTAGTGCTGTTAAAGCTGTAGTCATTCCAGAAATAGTTGTTGCATCGTTAACACCATTGATTAATCCAGTATAAACATCTAATTCTAAAGCTAGTAAAACGTCAACTCTTGCAAAATCAGCTGACTCATCTTCAGCTACTGCTGCAATGAACAATCCAGCGAATTCTAGTTTTTGAGCCGATGTTAAGTCTACATAATCATCATTTTCAAAACCAAATAATAGAGCTCTCATTTCAGTTGCTGTTTTAGCAGCTACTACTGAGTTGTAAGTTTCCCACTCAGCTGTTTCAGCTTTTAATGCAGCTAGTACTACTTTAAGAGTCTCGATGGTTCTGCCAACACCATATTCGTAATTCTTTTCATCAAAATCTTCAAATTGTGTTGTTACATCTGTATAAACAGGTTCTAATTCAGCATCTTCACCAAATGCTGCTGCAAATGCTGCTAATGCTGCTAATGTATCATCAAGGATTGTTAGTTCTTCAGTCTCACCTTTAAGTGCTGTTACTGCACCTGTAAGAGTTGCTGTAGCAAGTTCAGTTTTTGTTAAGTCTTCTTTTTCTAAAGCTTCAATTGCCGCTACAACAGCATCATATTCAGTGTGAGCCTCTGTTGGAACTCCACCATTAGCTGTTGCGAATGCTGCTAATGCTGCTTCACCTTTTACGATTTCAGCATCTGCTGCTACACGTGCGTCAGCATTTGCTTTTAGTTCAGCATCAATTGCTGCAATAATCTCTGCTTTAGTATCACTATTTGTTGTATCTACAACATCAGCATTTGCTAATACTAATGCTTCTAGAGCTGCTTTATAGTCATTTAACTTAGATGGTTTTGCATCAGCAATTGTTAAATTAGCTTCTGTTACTACTGCATCAAGGTTGATTACATCAATAGCATCTGAAACAGCATCAAAGCTAGTCATAGCTCCGTCAAGAGTATTTAAGTTAGTATCAAAGATTGGTCCAGTCGTAGCCATGTACTCATCCATGTTAGCATCTAGTACATTACTGAATTGTCCTTTTAATACTAGGTATTTAGCAAATGTGCCTTTTTTATCGTCTAATAATTCTGTAGTGAATGCATCAAATTCTGAACCTTCTGCTGCTGCATCAATAACATATTCTTGAACTTCTGCTACAGTGCTAAGAGGTTTAGCAGCTTCTTTCGCAGTAAAATAAGCATCAACATTTGCTACATCAAAACCAGTGAAATATTCTTCATTGTTAAGAAGTGTTGCTAATTGAGCTGCAGTAGCTTTGTTAATATTAGCAATTAATTTTTCAACAGCATCAAATTCAACAGTTACATTAACAGCTTCTGTTGTTTCACCGATTGTTACTTCAACAACATATTCTTTGTTACCAAAGACTTTACTACTTACATCAAATGTTACAACGTTATCTTTGATTTCAGCAGCATTAGCTGTAACAATTGCAGTTCCAGTCTTTTCGCCTTTATCATTCAATGCGAAAATAGCAACTTTTGCTGTTGCTCCTTCTTCTGCTTCAAATACAGCTACATTTAACTCAATGGTTTTAGTAACTGCACTAACTTCAGTAACTTCTAAAACTGCAGCTTCAACAACAACTGTAGCTTCAACAGTTACTTCATTAGTGTTTACATATCCTTCTGGCAATACTAAAGTACCAGTGAATGTTTGTTCACCAACAACAGAAGTATCAACAGCACCAGACCACTCAACCTCCATTGATACTGGAGCTTCTTCGCCTGCAACAGTTACATCAACAGTTGTAGGTAATACGTACTCATCACCTTTTGTTACTGTAGCGTTAATCGCACTTACAGTTTCAACTACATAACTTGGGAACATTTCTTCCACTTTTTCTTCTACTGTTTCTTTCTTCTCAGCTAATTGCTCAGCAACTACTTCGTTTGTAGGGTACATGCCAGGATATAGCTTGTTACCTTCTTCTTTAATGCGAACTGCGCGGTTGTTGATACGATCAAGGCGAGCTAGCATTTCTTTTACTATTTCTTCACTTACTTCACCTTCAGTAAGTGCTGCTTCAATTTCGTTAAGTAGGTTGAATGCTGTTACTTCCCAGATAAGACCTTCACGAGCAATTTTAGCTCCTTGAATGAAAGACTCACCAGCTGCTACACGGTTAGCTGAGCCATGGATATGGCTTACTGCGCGCTCTGCACGAACGAGCTCATATGATAAAGCGTTGTAAGCTTCAACAACTTCACTTGTAAGTTCTTGACCTTGGAATGATTGTAAGTTTTCTACTGCATCATTCACACGTGATACATGCTTGTTAGCATCAATCACACGCGCTGCTCTAAGGCGAGTTTCTTTAGCGTAGTTTAATTGACGATCAAACCAAGCACGGTCAGGAGCGTGTGCTGCATGCTTTTCTGCATCCGCAATAGCTTTACCTGCTAGATTATATTGAGCAAGGAATCCAGGTGATACTGTTAGTTCACCAGTCGCTGCGATGTTTGTGTATGGAGTAAGTTTGTTAGCCTCAACTTGAGCTGTTGTTACTGCTTCTTGAGGTGTCATTGCATTAGCCTCAGCTGGTGTTGCTGCTACGAATGCTGTTGTTGCTAGTGTTGCCGTTAACGCGATTTTTGCCGTTTTTTTCATGTTCATGAATAATTACCCCTCTCGAATGTATGTAGCTAATTTAAATCATGACATTTGTCACCTTCGTGACAAATAAAGATTACACAAGAAGAACAAACTAGTCTATTGGTCTGCTAAATCTAGCACTCCAAGAAATAACTTATTAGATGTTAATTTCTATCAGAAGAAACATTTTCCTTGGAAGATGCTGTTGTTCTTACTACAATTACTATATTAAACGATATTTTTACAAAATACTAGTCTAAAATCTCTTTTTTTTTACAAAAAATTTCATTTTTCTCTCTTTTATTAGTAAAATATTTCTTGTTATTCCAATCTTGGAGTTGATACCTATCAACTTATTAGAATATTAAATCATGAGGACTTTAGACTGTTTTACTTACATAAATTTGTGTAAAAATAAATAAAAAAAAGAATGGCTTAGTTGAGCTGCCACTCTTCTTTAATAAGATTACGTTGAATATTAATTCTTTTGTAGGGGTCTGAATAGGGGATTAGTACGTCTTGTGTGAGAGTTTGTGTCTGTCCATTAGCTAATTGTACGGTTATATACTTAGGTAGATTACGAACTTCATAAAAGCTTCGATATACATTTAACAATCCTATTGATTGGAATGGTCTACCATCCCCTTGAAAGGCTGTATTCGAGTATGTCGATAGTTGATGTCTCATCCATTCGACCTTTTCACCTGAATGACGACCAGTATATAAAGGTAATAGCTTAGAAGCTGCACCGCTCACATGAGGGGCAGCCATGGATGTTCCTGATAATTCTAAAAATTGATTACCTTTTGCGGTTGATAAGATTCGTACTCCAGGTGCAAAGATGTCGATTTCTGGCCCATACGCTGACCATGATTGCATTCGAGCGTTCTGATTCACCGCTCCTACAGCGATTGTATAAGGAGAGTTTGCTGGGAATTCAACAGCACCACCCTCATTTCCTGCTGCTGCAATCACAATTACACCTTGATTATACGCATCACGTAATACAGAGGTAAGTGATTGTGAGGAACGCTCTGTCCCTAAACTTAAATTAATGATTTGTACTTGTTCATTCATTGCCCATTGAACACTCTTTATCAGATCTGAGATAAAGCCATTCCCGTCTTTATCTAAGGCTTTCACAATATATAAATGTGCATCTTGAGAGATTCCAGCAAATCGCGTGCCGTCACTTCTTCCAGCTATAATGCCCGCTACATGTGTGCCGTGGCTATCTGAGCTATCGTCTTCTGCTTGTCCTATCGTTTCTCGACCATTCATGAACGTAACTTTCTTTTTCACTTGATTATTTAAGAGTGAATGCGAGGCAATTCCAGAGTCAACGACTGCTATCTTGCAGTCACAACGCTCTCCTAATAAGCGATCCGCCTCTATTGCTGTTAAGTTCCACGGAAGAGCTGACGCTGTTAATCCTTGCTCTTGATTAACAATCGAGAGAGGTTGGTCCTCTTCGATATAGAGGACCTCTTCTACCGATTGGAATAACCCCATCTGACTTTTCTTTCCCTCGACGATCGTGTAGGTACGGGAACCGACTTCAAACTGATCAATCTTCGTTATCCCGTGTTCGAGTAAGTGATCCTGCCATTCATGTTGATCTGGGTGGGTGCTTGCAATAATGAAACGATTGCTTTCCTCCGCAAGTATCACGGAAGGAAGCGGTATGAAAAGAACAACTATCATCATAAATAGCGTTAATATATACGATTTTTGCTTCAAGCTTCTCTCTCCCTAACCCGAACGATCACCACTTGTTATAAAGATTATCTACTTCTCTACTACAGAAGGTCTACCGATCGAGTGATATTCTATTCCTTCTTGTGCCATCTCCACTGGATTAAAGCAATTTCGCCCGTCAAAAATAACCGGTTCGTTCATCGCTTTTTTCCATTGTTCGGGAGTTAGAGAGCGAATCTCTTCCCATTCTGTCACTATAAATGCACAATCTGTATGTTCAATCGCTTCATATGCCGATTGAACGTACTTCATTTCTTGCGGGAGCCAAATCTTCGCATTATCTGTAGCAATTGGATCATAGCCCACAACTGTAGCACCTTCTTCAATTAATTTCCGTGCAATGACAATAGATGCAGCCTCTCGCATATCATCAGTATTTGGCTTAAACGCTAGACCTAAAAGTGCCACTCGCTTGCCCTTTAAAGATCCAAAGCGCGCTTTAGCCTTTGTGACGAGCTTTTCGCGTTGAACATTGTTCACTTTAATCACAGCTTTTAATAATTCAAAATCATGCTCGATATTTCCTGCGATTTGAATTAAGGCATTTGTGTCCTTAGGGAAACAAGACCCACCATAGCCGATTCCTGCTTGTAGGAATTGTGAGCCTATACGTTGGTCCATTCCCATACCCGCTGCCACGTCTTCTACATTCGCACCGAGCTTATCGCAAATATTAGCAATTTCATTGACGAAGCTAATCTTCGTTGCGAGGAAAGCGTTTGATGCATACTTAATCATCTCTGCACTTTTTATATCGGTGATAAACACAGGAATATCCAGTGGAGCGTACACACTTTTCACTTTTTCTGCCGCTTCTTGATCATCTGCTCCAATAACAATGCGATCGCCTTTAAACGTATCATGAACGGCTGAGCCTTCACGTAAAAATTCTGGATTCGATGCGACTTGAACGGAAACGGGATGAACTAAATGAGCCAACACCGTTTCTTTTACGAACGCATTTGTCCCAACTGGAACTGTACTTTTCGTTATAACGACGACATCGGTTGTGATATGAACCCCAATGTCTTTAGCTGCTTGTTCAATAAAACGAAGATCCGCTGTTCCGTCTTCTTTTTGTGGTGTGCCCACAGCGATGAAGATTAGTTCCGCACCTTCAAACCCTTCTTTGTGTGAAGTAGTGAATGCTAATCTTCCTGCTGCACTATTTTCTTTCATCAATTCTTCTAGTCCAGGTTCATAGATAGGGGATTGACCTTGGCTCATGCGATCTACTTTCGCCTCATCTAGGTCAATACATGTTACCTCATGACCAATATGAGAAAGACTCACACCCGTCACTAGACCGACATAGCCTGTACCAATTACTGCGATCTTCATTTCGTACTTCCTCCTTGAACAACTTGTTCTAAATATTGACGAACTTCATCACGTAGGTCATCACGTTGTAAGGCAAAGTCAACTGTCGCTTTAATAAAGCCAAACTTATCACCTACATCATATCTAATTCCATCAAAATTGTACGCTAGTACTTGTTGACTTTCATTCAATGTTTTAATTGCATCCGTTAATTGAATCTCATTGCCTGCACCTGGAGCTTGATTAGCAAGTATGTCAAAGATCTCAGGTGTCAATACATATCGTCCCATGATCGCATAATTAGATGGGGCTTCCTCAAGCTTAGGCTTTTCAACAAATGATTGAACTTTAATCGTATCGCCTTCATGCTCTTTTGAAGCAGGGGAAATAATGCCATATTTCGATACATCCTCATCTGCTACTCGTTGGACACCGACTACAGAACATTGTTGCTCATCATAGACATCAATTAGCTGCTTTAAGCACGGATCTGCTTCTGACTTTACAATGTCATCACCAAGTAAAACGGCAAATGGCTCATCACCAATGAAGCGACTAGCACAAAAAATCGCATGTCCAAGTCCACGAGGTTCTTTTTGACGAATATAATGGATGTTCGCTAAGTTAGAGATCGCTTGAATTTCTTCAAGAATCGCATATTTTTCTTTTTGGGCGAGTGTTTCTTCTAATTCATATGACTTATCAAAGTGATCTTCAATTGCTCGTTTGCCGCGACCACTGACAATGATAATATCTTCAATGCCTGACTCAATCGCCTCTTCAACAATGTATTGGATTGTCGGTTTATCTACGATTGGTAGCATTTCTTTTGGTTGCGCTTTCGTTGCTGGTAAGAATCGTGTTCCAAGTCCAGCTGCTGGAATAATCGCTTTCCGTACCTTCTTCATCATAAAATCCTCCATTCACACGAATCAAAGAACAACGTCTTCTCAATCGGTCTATTTTCGATGTTTTTTTACAGCATTAAATGCATAGTGAAAGAAACAATACAATGCATAAGGAAGACTTAGCTTTTCTACATGACGATACACATAGAAGGTTTTTTGAGCGGCTTTCACTTTATTGCTTGAGATCGACCCTTCTACCTTTCGATACCGAGCGAGAACCTCATCTAATCCATATGCTGTATAGCCTCGCTTCAAGACAGAGAGCCAGAGGGCAAAATCTTGTCTTGTGCGGATGTTTGGCATTTGGAGTGTTCCTGTTTTTTCTACATTGATCATAACCGTCAAGCAGCCAATAATCGTATTCTTTAATAAACCATTGTAATCGATGGCGCGCGGGACAGATACAACTTGTCCTAGGTCTTGTCCGACTTCATTCATCATCTTATACGCGGTAAAACTAAATGCATAATCATGCTCTTCCATAAAGTTAAGCTGTCGTTCTAACTTAAGCGGAAGCCAGAGGTCATCACTATCTAAGAAGGCAACATACTTTCCTCTCGCTTCTCGTAAAGCGTGATTACGAGCAACCGCAGCTCCTCCATTTTCCGTCAAAGCGATCAGGCGAACACGTGGGTCGTCCTTGGCATACTGAGCAATGACTTCACGTGTGTTATCTTTTGAACAATCATCGACAATCAGCATTTCCCAATGAGTGTAGGTCTGAGATTGAGCCGATTCGATCGTCTCGCCAATGAAATTTGCACAGTTATATGCGGCTGTGACAATCGTAATAAGCGGTGTTGAAGAATTAAGCATGTTTCTCACCACTCAATAACTTGTCATATACAGCTAACATCCGCTCTGCATTTTCATTCCATTCATACTCTCCGACCACATGTTCGCGACCACGATTCCCGAGCTTCTCTCTTAGAGGCGCATCTTGATACATCTCGAGCATCTTCTCAGTTAGTGCTGCGCTATCTTTTGTTGGGACGACAAAGCCTGTTTCCCCGTTAATTACTACTTCCGGCAAACCTCCGACATTCGCTACAACAACTGGAACTGCACATGCTTGAGCTTCAACGGCAGCTACTCCAAAGCTTTCGCTATCGAGCGTCGATGGAACAAAGAAAATATCGATCTGGTTGATACGGTAAGGAACTTCATGGTGAGGAATGTTCCCTGTGAATGTTACTTGATCATCTATATCGAGTGAACGTGAAAGCTCTTGGTATTCTTCAAGCAATGGACCACCACCAACGATAACGAGCTTCGTTTTAGCATATTCTTCTATTGATACACATTCTTTGAATCCTTTGTATGCTTCGAGTAAATATCGGATTCCGTATTTTTCTTTCATCGTTTTTACAATACCAAATACTAACTTATCTACATCTTGGTCTTTAGGTGCTGGCTTAAACGCTGACATGTCGACTCCAAATGGGGTCACCTCGACATCCTTGTATGTATAGAGCTTGGTTTCATCTGCCATCACATGACTTGTGGAACAAATCATGTCCGCTCTTTGCAAGGCGAACTCTATCATCCGTTTTTTTACTGAGCCTTCTTTCGGAAAGTCATATATATCACTCCCCCATACTGAAGCAACGTATGGATGGAAATTCGTTAGTGCTCCCACCACACCGTAACTAGAAATATAATGAGAGTGCAATAGCGTAGGCTGCTCTTTTTTCAAGATGGCTTTTAATTCATTGACCGTAAAAAAGTACGCTAGTTTATTTGAAAATTTCAATTTTAGATAGATCGTTTTAATGTGAGGCCACTTTGTTCGATCTTCCTCATCTTTGTGACTATCAAAGCTGACATTTACAACCTCAATTCCTTTTGCATTGTAAAAATCTAGCCACTTTTTTGTATGCACATTATTCGCTGGTGCGAGTAATACTAACTTCATGTTAATTCCTTCCTTTCATCAGCTCAGTTGCCACTTGGTGAATACGTGCTTCCCAAGAATGCGCGCTAAAACTATTTTCAATGACATTCGCTTGAAGCTGTTGATAGGTGACCGGGTCCGTCATCTTTTCTAGCCCTACTAGAAAGGCTTCTGCTGTATCATCAGTTGTAATTCCTAAATTCTCTTCATTAATCACTCTTGCTTGAGCTCTACAGTTCGTACCCAATATTGGTTGCCCATTTGCCAAGTATTCAAACATTTTGACCGGCATGGAGAAGTGATGGTACGTGTTCATTTCACGGGGAATAACCGCAAAGTCTGCTTGATCGTAGACTTCTTTTAATTCATCTCCTGCAATATGTTGAACAGAACACCATTCTGCTTTTGCAAACTCGTGCATCTCTGGGTACTTTTTGTATTCTTGTTCTCGACAAACCAAGGTCAAGTGAAGTTGTTTTCCTTGATCGTTTATTTGTTGTATCGATTCTAGCATTAAGAGAATTCCTTTTTGATCGGTAATGCCTCCTACAAACACAGCATGCCAAGGATCACCCTCATGCTTCGTTTGTTTTGTACTAGGAGCAAACTCCATTCCAGGAGGTAGCTCACGGAATGTGCCCTTCCATTCAACAAAATCATTCATTTCAAGTGACGGAAGATACATGATATCAACGATTTTTTTGAATGTTGATAACTCCTTACGGTAGATCGCTCTCATAATCGGTGTGAACAGCTTCTTTCCACCAGGCGGAACGTACATGTCATCAAACTTCCAGTATACATCCCGGTAAAATAGCCCAATAGGGACATTATTTCTCTTTAAGTATGTCCAAAACGCAAGGTCCATTCGCGGATGGCGGGGAAGGTGGTCGGGATCTGTTAACCAGTAAGGTATCGTCGCATTTTCCATGTAGCAAAAAAGAGCATCTTTTGCACGATTATCTTCTTTATATTGGTTCATTAAAGCTTGTCTTTCTTTTGTTTGTCCTGAGATAACAACAAGCTCTATCCCTTCTTTATTGGCATAGCTTTCAAATGCTGCGACCATTTTCTTCGGACGAACACCTGAACCACTTTTAGGATTTTTTTGAAGTTCATATGGAAAAAACACAAGAATATGCTTCATTTCAGTAGGTACTCCCTCAATTAAAATATAGACTTTCTTCATTATATCACGCTAATATCATACCATAAATGACGACATACGAGAGGACGGTCTCCCTTTTAAAACTAATTTTAAGCTATCTTTCACACTTTTTTACTTTTTCCTTCATTAAAAAATCCACGCATAAGAAAACCTCGCTAGTAGGATAGCGAGGTTTTCGGTTATTTCATTCCTTTTTCAAGCTCATCTAAGTAGTCGTTAACAAGGAAAGAATTAATATTCTTTGCTCCTCTAATAACTCCGTATACATAGGTTGAACGATTCACTAGCTTGAACCAGTCAAATGGGTGTTGTTGATAGCCCTTTATTCTTTGTGCTTTTTTCATCGAATAAAAAATGAATGGAGAAGATTTCAATAGATCACGAATGCCTTTTGACACTTCCTTTTCATGACTGTTCGGTTTTTCAATTGAGGCATAGTCTTTAAGAAATGTGTGGGTAAAGTAATCTTTATACAAACGCTTTTTATAACGGTATTCTTGTGGAACACCTATCCAAAAAGTAAGCATTTCTTTTTCCCAAAGCGGCATTCGCCACTCATAACCGAAGTGCTCATAAGCTCTCACTGAGTTGCAAATAAACTTGGCATGGCGCTCTCTGACTTCCCACAAGTAAAAGGCATTTTCGAGACGTTCTTGTTGGAGTGAGTTCAGCTGGTGAACTACTTTTTCCTTTAGCTTGTTCTTGTACGATGAGCGTCCGTTGTACGACCAATCCCAAAGCACGTAATGCTTCTTCATCAGTTCATCTGCCACTTCGCTAAGATCTCGGCAAGAACGCTCGTATCCGGCAAAAGAAAGAAAAGCTGTATGCCCAGGGATAAAGACTGAATCAGCAGGAATAAGCTCTTCCTTGTTTAAGTACTCCACAGCTATTATGTCTTGGATGTGTGGAAGCGCAGAGAAATCTCCTGCCTCATCATAATAGTGAGAGCGACTTTGACTTTGATACCATTTTTGCCAACGTTCAGCTGAATAGGGAACAAAGATCCATTCATAATCTAAACTCTCGGCAATATCTTTGGAGACATTCGCTTCCCAATTGCCAGGTTTTCCATAGGTGTAACAAATCACCTTCTCATACCCTAGACGCTTTAACATCATCGCAATGATTCTTGAATCATATCCCCCACTTAGCGGCAGGATAATGGTTCGACCTTGAAGTGAATCAATCATTCGTCTAAATACTTCTTCATGTAATTGATCGACTCGGTTGATAAGCTTCACATAATCTCCTTCGATCTGATCGGTCTCTTCCATTATAAGATACGTAGTTATGTTCAGCTCGTTCTTCGCTTTATCATAAAAGAGATATTCACCCGCCTGCAATTGTTTAACAGAGGGTAGCAAAGTTTCACTTCCTGTAACGTAGCCTGTCATGGCAAGCTCAGCTTGAGCGGTTTTCTCAAGCGAAGATTCGTTCACTTGCTGTTGAATCCAGCGAGCATCATCACTCACGAGCAAGCCCGTACCAATTTTCGCATAGAATAACGGAAAAGAACGTAAATGGTCGACAGCAGCGACTAGTTTATCCTCTGTTTCAACAAGCAAAGCGAAAAATTGTTGGTTCTTACTTAATGCTTTTTTTAGTTCTTCAGTGGAACGTGATGCGATTGACGTAGCGAATTGAACAGTATCAAAGTCAGCGTTTAAATACCCTTTAAATGAAAGAGCACCTTTGCGCTTCCAGGAAAACCCTTTTTCTTGCTTTAATTGTACATTCAAGATAGTCAAAGCTCCTTCATTACATTATTGAAGTTAAAAACGGTAGTTAGTATACCCTTTTGAAAACAACTTCTTCACATAGCGACGACCTATTAACGGAAGACTGCTCCATAAAATATCAAGATCTCGTTCTTTTCTGTCTAGCTTCTTTATTTTTTTTATGAAGATCGCATATCTTAATAAGCGAATAACTAGTTTAGAACGTGATAACGGGAAGGAGCGTTTAAATGGCTGGGAGAATTTGCTTTTACACTCCTTACGCCAGATGCCCTCAACTTGTTTTTCGTTCAACTCTCGATTTTGATCACGTCGAATGACTTTCTCACCTGACACAGAGACTTCCTTCTTATCAAGGTCAATAGCTAAGCTAAGAGTCGTCACGTTTTGTTCGTCAATTACAGTGACATAACCTTCTTTCGTTTGCTCATGTTTTCGTTGGTAGGGGGTATCCATATAGAAGTTACCCGGACTGTAGATCACAACTTTCCCATCACGTATCTCGAGTGGTTGGATCGAATGGGAATGATGAGCGAAAATAATATCTACTCCCTGGTCAGAAATACGACGCAGGAATCCTCTTCTTCTAGGCCAAGGTACGGAGAAAA
This sequence comes from Bacillus sp. FJAT-45037, assembly GCF_002797325.1. Taxonomy (GTDB): domain Bacteria; phylum Bacillota; class Bacilli; order Bacillales; family Bacillaceae_D; genus Alkalihalophilus. The sequence continues at coordinate 2,727,921 of NZ_KZ454938.1, forward strand.
ACTCTTCTCCGCCATGATAATTGAAGATAATTTTATACCCGTCTTGTTTGTAAGCATCAATTTCTCGAAGAAGTTCTTCTATTGGAGGTAACGAGATAGGTCCAAACCCCTCCGAGTCATACATAGGTCCTTCTTGGTGGGTATATGAGAAGATCGCGACCTTTTCTTTTTCAATTACCCATGGTCGATCTTGCTCAGCAGAACTAGCACCGACATAGTCGATCGAATGCGCTTTTAATATATCACATGTCTCCGTTAGACCTTCGATTCCATGGTCCATAATGTGGTTATTCCCAAGAATAGCCACATGCACATTCAATTGTTGCAAGTAGCGAATATTTTCCGGTCGTGAGCAGATCGGCGTTCCTGCTGATTTCTTTGCAGCAGCTGTTGTCAGTGGTCCTTCTACATTTAATAAGACGAGATCTGCATCTTGGCATTGTTCGAGTAACTTGTTATCAATAGACAAGGTTTCCTGATTGAGGAGAGTGTCTCCTATTAATACTACTTTCATGAATACCTTCCCTTCTAGGTAAGAAGCAAAATAGATAATAGCGCTGTAAATGTTACTGCATTTACAAGCGTCGCTTTCGTCGCTTCTTTTTTACCTGTTTCAATATAGATGTACATACCCATTGTAATTAAATTAAATAAACCACTCACGATCGCAAATAATGCTATAGCGATGACAGGGTCTCCCATCATGCCTCCCGTTACTAATGCTGCGACACGGAATATAAGCAACGCAATTTGGAACCACAGAAATAGCCTTTGTTTATTATACGTATAGCTGACAGAACTTAGCGGTGAAGATACAAACTGAAAAACTGTCCAAAAGGCAATCCACCTTGCATATTCACCAGCTACAATCCACTCAGGTCCAAAGACCAAACTAAATGCCCACGGAGCGATGAGAATAACGACTAAATTAAAGAAGACAGAGATTGGCGTTAACACTTTCCATAGTTTATATGAATTCTTGTTTTCTTCTTCATCTGCCTTGTCCTTCGCCAATTTCTGCAGAAACACTTGTGAGATCGAACTACTAATGATCCCCATCGGTAAACTTAATAACCGATGTCCTAACATATAAAATCCCGCGATGCTCGCTGAGAAATAATAGGTAATGATAATAATAGGTATCTGCAGAGAGATAGTATTAATGAATGAATTCCATGATGAATACAATGGAAAGTCTTTGTATTCAATAGCAAGTTTCTTTAGCTCACTTGCTTTAAATGAAATCATCTGGCGAACATTTTTATTCTTTAGTAAGAACAACAATAAAAATCCAACCGCAAATAATTGCCCGACCATTTGACCAATGATTAAACCGAACGTTCCTATAGCAGCAAATACTCCGAGAAGCAACTGGGCACCTACTGTAAAGAATGATTTCCCTGACTGCGCAAGAGCTTGGCGTTTAAAGTTTTTCGTGCGAGTAAACCAGTAGTTCAAAATTTGAAATAACCCAACCATAAATGCATAAAACGGAATAAAATATAGATACTCTCGATCAATCCAATTAAGGTTAGTAGCTAAAAAGTCGCCAAATAAGACAACGAGCAAGAATAGAAACGTTGAGATCGAGAGCGCTATTAAAACAGATAGCTTCAAAATATTCTTTGCTTTACTGTCTTCTTTCGGTAAGACAATGGCCAATTCATATCGCAATGCGACAATGACCGTAATTATAGCTGTTACAGCAATAAAATTCCCGTAAATTCCGAAGTCTTCTGGAGAATACAATCTTGTTAATATCGGGGTAGAAAGAATGAGAATAGCTTGTGCAAACGCAGTACCCGTCATTAACGTCATAACATTTCGCAGAAAACCTTTTTTCGGTATCCTCCGAGACAATTTATCTTTAAGGCCCAATGGTGACTCCTCCTATACAATCTCACGTTTTGTAATAAGCTTGCCCTTTTAAATCCCCTAAAAAATCTATATGGATTATATCATAGTCATGAATTGTAAGCTGTAAAACTTTATGTGGGCTATCAGACCCGTCAGTACTAGTAAACGTTCTATAGTTATTGGCAACAAAGAAAGCCGCGCCTTATAAGTAAGAGACACAGCTTCCACTAGAATCAGTTCATTCTTTTAGCAGCTAGGTATCGAGGTGATCAGTAGCTATTATCCATGCTCGTTACGGTTACACTTGTTGATGAGCCGCTGTGGATGAATTGGTTGTTTCTAATATAGATCCCGTTACGACCTATGTCACTTCAACTTATTAAATACTCTCTCAATAATCCGGTTTATTTTCAATAGATACGTGGTAAATAAAAGATATAGACCCATTGAACAATAAAAAACTTGTCCACTAAATTAATAGCGAACAAGCCTTTTACATTGTAGATTTTAATGGAGACGCTTTGCCCCTAAGTAGCGAGGTGCCCAGTAGCTATTATTCATACTCGCAATGGTTACACCTGTTGATGAGCCTGAGTGAATAAATTGATTGTTACCGATATAGATCCCATTATGAGACGGGCCATTTGAAATGGTTTGGAAGAACACAATGTCTCCTACATTCGGTTGTGAAACGTTGGTTCCAGCGTTCCATTGCTGAGCAGCTGTCCGCGGAACCGAGACACCTTGTTCTCTAAAGACCGTTTGAATAAAGCCACTACAGTCGAACCCACTTGAAGTGGTTCCTCCCCATAAGTACGCGGTACCAAGATACTTTGAAGCGTTCGCCATAATATTTGTTACAAACGCCCCTGTGCTTTGTGTTGCACTCGTATTATTGGTGTTCGTGTGTTGTGGCGTTGTATTTAGTGAAGGATTTTTTAATGCCTCATTGATCTTATTGAGAGTTTGTGGACCCGCTACTCCGTCTGCTGTTAAGTTATGTGCGACTTGGAATGTGCGAACCGCTTGCGCCGTAATGCTCCCAAACGTTCCAGTAGAATGTTGATTAAAGAATCCTAGCGACCGTAGATTATCTTGAAGTTGCGTGACTGCGTTACCTCTTGAACCATCTCTTAGTAGCGACGATTGAACTTGTGTAGTCGTCGAAGGAGATGTACTCGACTCAACAACTGTTGCATTAGAATTGGTTGGATTAGTCGGAGCTGCTGTACCTAACGCCGCAAACGTTTGAGGTCCAGCAATCCCGTCCGCCGTTAAGTTATTCGCTGCTTGGAACTTACGCACCGCTTCTTCTGTAATTGATCCATATACATTTGTAATCGAGTGACTGTAATATCCCTTTTCTTTTAACGCTTGTTGTAAGTTTCCGACTTGACTGCTCTTTGCCCCGCGACGAAGAATGGTCGATTCTTGAACCTCCACTGAAGGAGCTGGTGTACTCGGTGCCACTGCTGGTGCACTGCCGCTTGCTTGAAGCGCTGCAAATGTTTGACGACCAGCAATGCCGTCTACCGTTAAGTTGTTCGCTGCTTGAAACTTACGCACCGCATCCTCTGTGATTGTTCCATAATATCCTGTTGCTTGTTCATGTGTAAAAAAACCTTGATCTTTTAATGCGTTCTGTAATTCTGTTACATCTTGGTCTGTCATCCCTAGTCTAAGTGTTTGATCGCCTAGAGCTGCTTCTGTCAATTGTGGACCAACCAGGAAGGCTCCTACAGCTAATGCCGACGTTACTACTACTTTATTCATGCTTTTAATCCCCCTGTACATTATATGTCCATATTTTTACGACTGAGAATGACTTATGATCTATATGTATTGAATCTTCATTAGTCATGATTATGTATCTAGCTTTTCTATCGGTTGCTTTTCTCCAATATTCTATCAAAATCCTCCCCTATTCTAGCGATTGTTACACAAATGTAATATAAATCTATCATCCGACATAATTCGCAAACAAAAAGCACATAAATCCCTCTATAACTAGGGTCTATGTGCTTGTTTTCATATACAAAATAGGACTATTTTCGATTTTCCGCTACTCCCGCTAATGCGTACAAAGCAATCATCGACGCAAAGTGACTGGATACGTTGTTTGGATCTTGTTGTGGGTACACTTCGACAAAGTCCATGCCGACAATGCCACGTTTGGAGAATTCATAGATCAGTGTTAACAGCTCATACGATGTTAAGCCATTTCCATCGACTGGTCCTCCTGGGTTAAATGCAAAGTCAAGCACGTCACTACAGACGGATAAGTAGACGACATCAACGTCTTTGCTTGCTTGGTCATATAAATCTGCAGCAAGCTTGCGGATGTCTTTTGACTCACGAATGTCATTGATCGTAATCGTCTTAGCCCCGGCATCTCTTGCAAAGCTCCCACTTTCAGGCTTGTTTCTCGGGCCGTGAATTCCGGCGTGGATTAAGCTTTCGTTGCGTACTCCATCTAATTCATAGAGACGGGCAAAAGGTGTGGAACGCGCGTACTTATCGCCTTCGTGATGAGGCATGTTGTCATAATGCGCATCAAGGTGAAGGATTCCGACTTTTCCTTCGGTTCGCTCGGCTAGAGCTTTGACAATTGGGTATGTGATCCCGTGGTCGCCACCTAGTGCTATTGGGAATTTGCCTGAATCCCACATCTTGCCTGAGAAGGTTTCAATCCGTCTCATCGTCTCCTCGACATCAGCAGGAACGACGTCGACATCCCCCATATCAGCGAGCTTCAAATGCTCAAATACATTAATATGGTCAAGCTCTGGTAAATACCCACTGTAGCGACCTGAACAGAGGCGCATCACTTTAGGGCCGAGTTCGCACCCCGTGAAATCCCCCCATGTTACCGCCCCTTCCCACGGCACACCGTATATTAAAACATCCGAATCGTCGATTGATTGTGTTGTTCCATTAATTGCCCCTAAAAATGGTGGCGTATTTCCATAGATTGTATCCTTCATTGGTCATCCACTCCCTATAGTAGTCATCACCTTTTTTATACCCGGTTTTGATAGAGAATAACCGTTTCGCTTTCAATTAATTGCGAATGAATAAATAAATGATAAAACCTATGACCGGAAAGAACATCGTCGCAATTAAGATGAGTAAGCTGAATTCCTTGCTGTTTCCTTTTCTGACGGAATCTTTATAGCACCATACACTTGTGAGTACATTTAAAATTAATCCACCGAAAATCAGTAAAAAGACGAGCGGTATAAATAGAAGCTCCATTGTCGTTCCTCCTCTGCATTCTTTATCTAATATACGTTTTGGTGATATGTTTGGTTTCATGTACAAAAAAAGAAACTGCGCCAACATATGGCGCAGCTTTAATGATTAAGCTGTTTTTGTCCGTCTTGCACGGATGCGCATTCGGACGTTTGACTGCAGCAAGTATAGTGCAGGCACGATGAATAAGGTTAATAAGGTTGAGAAGATCAACCCTGAGACGATCGCAATCCCTAGTGGCTTGAATAATGTACTGTTACCAAGGGCGATTGGAAGTAAGCCGGCAATGGACGTCAATGATGTTAACACGATCGGACGGAAGCGTTGTTCGGCTGCCATCATCACGGCCTCACGTGGGTCCATTCCTTCTTTTCTTCGTTGTTCGATGAATTCAATTAACACAATTCCGTTCCGTACAACAATCCCCGCTAATGAAACGGCGCCCATCATCGACATAAAGCCGAGACCGGTTTGGGTGATGAAGAGTCCAATTAACGCCCCAGCAATCGCTAAGTAGACGGTACTTAAGATTAAAATTGGTAACGTTAATGAATAGAATTGAATCGCAATGACGATCAAGATTAAGAACATCACGACGATGAAAATCTTACCGATATCGATAAATACATCGGTACGAGCTGATGTTTCCCCGCCGATCGATAGCGTGTAGGCAGCGTCTTGTGCAGTGACTGCATCAAGGTCTGCACGGGCATCGGCTAAGATTTCATCACTTGAGCGTTCATTCGGATACGCTCGTACCGTGATCGTTGGGACCGTATTGTCATGTGGAATTCTTGGCTCAGACTGTACTTCACTCGTCGTTACAAGATCGGCAACAGGAATGCTCTCTCCACTAAAGCCAGCGACCGAAATGTCTTCTAATACATCAACTGACAACGGTCCCGCATTTTCATAGACTAGGCGCATATCAAGAAGTTCGCCTGGCTGTTGCAGCTGACCAAGTGGCAAACCTTCTCCGACTAAACGGAGCGCAGTCGCTAAGTCATCGCTTGCAATCCCACTTTCTTCTAACGCTTCGCGGTCTGGTGTCACTTGAATGGTTTCAATGCTCGCACCGACGTCATCATCGACGTTTGCCACTCCTTCTGTAGCAGCGAGAATGTCTTTCACTTCTCCTGCCATCTCACGTAGCGTACCGAAGTCTTCCCCACTTACTTTAATCGCAATCGGCGCACCGACTGGGGGACCTGACTCGATCATTGAGACATTAATATTCATATCTGGGAAAGCTTCAGGTAATATGTCATTCCATGCGTTCGTCGTCTCTCGTGTCGACATCTTTTCACGATCAATGAAAACGAGGAAGTTCGCTGCATTTTCACCTGATGCTGCGCCTCCGCCTGCACCGAATAGACGCGGAATATCGGTTCCGACATAGGTGGAGACCGATTGAACATAGTCCACGTCAGTTAACCATGCTTCGACATTCCTTGCTTCGGCTTCGGTTGCTTGAAGACTTGTTCCTTCAGGTAACGTCGCCTCTACAAATACTTCTTCACGGTCTGTATCCGGGAAGAATTCGAGCGGAATAAACGGAATCAGCGCATAGGCAGCGGTTCCGAGTAAGAATCCTAAAATCACAACTAGGAGTGGACGCTTCGTCACACCTCTGATCATGCGTTGCCCATAAAAAGCCGAAGCGCGGTCAAACGTTCCACCTAAGAAACCAGCAGGCTTCCTCTCGCTTCTTCTAGTAGGCGAAGCCGTTTTTTCTCGAATCGAACGATAGATCGGAATCAATAGCAAAGCGACAAAGGTCGATGCGATCATCGTTGCGATTAAGACGGCTGGGAGTGGTCGGATAAAGCTTCCTGCTTGGCCTGGTAAGAGCATGAGCGGCAAGAAGGTAAAGACGACGGTTAGGGTTGAGGTGATGACCGAGACGGCGACTTCTTTTGTCCCGTTGATCGCGGCATCTACTGGCCCTTCACCCATTTTTAGACGACGCTCGATGTTTTCGTTGACGACAATTCCGTCATCGACCAAGATTCCGAGCGCGATAATGAAGGCGATTAATGAAATTTGGTTAAGGTCAACTCCAATAAATGGGAGAACGATCGCGCCTAAGCTTAATGAGACTGGAATCGCTAGGGCGACACTGACAGCTGTTGATATATTGAGTCCAAGGGAACAGACGAGTAAGACCGAGACAACGGCGATCGCAAAGGAGATCGCTAAGTCACGGAATAGCTCTTGGACGAGGTCCGCTTGTGTATACAGCAGCGTCATCTCGACTCCGTCTGGTAACTCGGCTTGAATCTGGTCGACAAATCCGTCTAGATCCGATTGCGCGGACGTGACACTCGCGCCTTGTTTTAGCGTAAAGGTAAGCGAAATCGCTTCTTCGCCGTCAAAAGCAACTTGCTCGCTGATCGGCTTAAACGTTTCGTTAATGGAAGCGACATCTCCAAATAAGATGATCTCGCCTTCACTACTCGCTCCAACAGGTAACGTCTCAAGATCAGCGACATCAGTTAGCGTTTCTAGTTCGATGCGGTAGTTATAGGCATCGGTTTTCCATTCACCAGGGGGAACGGCATTAATCTCGCCGTTTAATACACCGATTAATTGATTTGTCGAAATGCCCGCGTCCGCTAATGCTTCTGGGTCGACTTCAATTAAGACTTCTTTTTCGACGGTACCTTGAATTTGCATCGAGACAATGTCTGGTAACGTGTTGAGGCGTGTGTTCCAACGGTCTAAAGTCGTATCAATTTCAGCGAGGTCATTCGGATCACTGAATGTAATTTGATACGTAGCAAGACCTTGAGCACTTAGTTCATTGTTGAACATCGGTGTGTTGGCATCCTCCGGGAACTCTGCGGATGCGTCATTCACACGCTGGCGCACTTCATTCCAAACTTGATCCGCATCGAGGCCTTCGTTTAACTCAATCGTCATGAAAGCAAGGCCAGGGCTTGACACTGACGTAAGCGAGGCGATTTCTTGCATTTGTGATAAGCGTTCCTCTAACGGGTCGGTGACATTTTGTTCGACTTGCTCACTCGATGCCCCTGGATACACCGTTGTGACTTGGGCAATCGCTGGATTTACTTCCGGGATTTCTCGTTGTGGCAGCTGCAAGAAACTTAACAGCCCGACTAGAGTAAACATAATAAAGAATAAGATCGTAATTTTCCGTTTGCGAATAAGCCACGAAAGCATCGGCTTGCCCCTCTCTTTGTAGAAATGATTAGTTTAATTAGGACGAAATCAATTTGGACATGTCTTATACAAAGACTATACACAAAATGATTATATAGCCTCGACCTGTAAAGTACAATTGTAAGCCATTGGATGAAGTGAGTGCTGAACAGGAGGGGTAATTTCCATATTATTGAAGCGTTTGCGCGGAAAGTATGTTGATTTGCGCGGAAACCGGTCCGATGTGCGCGAAAACGTCATCAAGTTGCGCGAAACAGGAAGGAATTCGCGCGGAATGATGAGGAAATGTCAGGCAACTGTCCAACATTTCATCGAAAAACTATTAAAATGGCTAAATCTCAACTTTAATCATACCGATTTTAGATCAATCACTCATTGAAATTGCCAAAATGGGGGCCTTCATCGACTCTATTTTCATTTTTTATCAAGATGCTTGCTTTGTTATTCCGCTGTATTCTACACGTACCGCGGAATAACACAGAAGCGCTTCTGATCAAGGATGAATTCAAATGCAAGGCGTGTCGTTTGAAGAAATTTTGTCTCAATATGAACCACTTATTAAAGGGCAACTTAAAAAGCTCAATCTCTATCGTTCTCATGATCATTTTTATCAAATTGGGGTTTGTGCATTATGGGAGGCTTATTTGAAATATGAGGAAGGTCGAGGATCGTTTGCTGCTTTTGCGATGTATACGGTGCGTGGTCATATGTTAATGGAGCTGCGCAGGCAGCGTACGTATGATGAGCGTTTTGTGTTGCAAGATCAACAAGTGAGTACGGATTTTGTCGTTCCTGCCCCTTCCGAGGACGTCATTAATGAGCATGATCCGTTAGCCGAACTAGCACCGTATCTTCATCTATTGTCCGAGCGCGAACGGCTTTGGGTGCGGGAGGCGATCATTTATGAGAAGAAGCTCAGTGAAATCGCAGCCGAACAAGGCGTCTCGAAAAATACCGTCAGCTCTTGGCGGAAAACTGCGTTGAAGAAGATGCGAGAGGTAATTGCGACGTTGGAGTGATCCATAACAGAAGAAGAATAGACAAAAAAATAGACAATAGACCAGATTCCACATTCTCGTCTATTGTCTATTAAATTTAATATGATTATTGTACTTCTTCCATGTTAACAAAAGGTCTTAATACAGAAGCCATCTCTTCAATGAATTGAGTCGATGTGACGTCAGTTTGCTCTGACCCTTTTTTTTGAAATTGTTGCAATAGATCTTTTAGTTGGTGCTCGGTAAATCCTGTTGCTTCCTTTGTTGCAGACATTAGCTGTTCTCTCCTTAATTAACGTGTTAAAAGTATATATCCTTAATCATAGAATTGTAAACATATTTTTAAGAAATTTAGTTACGACGATACCCTCTTCGTTCGGCATACTCTAAACATTTACTGCATATTTTTATCGCGCGACCTTGATCGTCTCGGTAGCTCGTCCAGTATGATACTTAGATCATCTACCGTCATCTTAGCAAACGTCCGACATTATTTCTATTATACTCTAAAAAATAATGATAGATTGATGTATTTTCTAGTTTTTTACAGCACTCGCGCGGAAATGACTCTGATTTGCGCGGTAACACTCTCGATTCGCGCGGAAGCTTATCTGCTGCACCTCAAAATGCTATAATAAAAGCAATATACTACTTAAATGAGGTGTCCTATGAGTCAAACGACGGATCAAGAACGGGTTTTAGCGGCAATGGAGGAGTTAACAGCGCTGAGTGCAGTTCAAAAAAGGAAGAGAAAAAGTTTTTTTGACAATTTGAGTGTACCTTTTACGTTGAAAGAGGGATTATCAAGTTTAACGAAAGCGGAACTGGATTCGATTCGTAAGCGACTTGACATTAAGAGAGCTAGTACCTTAAATAAGACAAATTTAATCGAACTATTTATGAAAGAGATTCCTGAACGAGCAGAGTCAGTGTATTCAATATGGGACCATGAGCGATTTAATTTGCTAGAGAAGATGCTCAAAAATGGTGGACAGGTTTCGATCGGGGAGTTGGAATTTGAGCAAATTGAGTATCTCCGCGCTACGGGATTCATTTTTACAGCTACTTATAACAATCAACATGTGCTCGCTCTTCCTAAAGAATTCATGGAGCAGCTACAATTTTTGAGACAAGACGATGACGTGTGGTCAACGATTAGACAAAATACCGAATGGACCAAACTGACTCATGGATTGCTGTACTTTTATGGGGTGCTGACTCCCGACGAATTGTTTAAGTTGGTTGAGAAATATACAGAAGGTGTCGACTGTCGCTCTTCTTTCAATAAAGTGATTTTTGATGCGATGGACTACCACGAAGAATTTCATGTCGATAAGAATGGATTCTCACATTACCGTGTCATTGATTCTGATCAAGTCGTTCAGGAGCAACGCATGAGAGAGAGCCTCAACCTTTACCCGTTTACAAAAGCACAGTTAATTGAGGCTGGTTCACCTGATTATGTGGATCGCAACAAAAGCTATCGACAATTTGTTACTTTTCTAAAAAAGGAATATCACTTGGAACAAGAAGATGCCGACATCCTCGCTGCTGATTGTGTCGACGGGGTTAATATGGGCCATCTCCCACAAGAGTTGTTGGAATACTTACAGACGGATATTGAAATCGAGAGCCTCGAATCACTGCAAAAGGTAATGGACAACCTGATTCATCTCATGAACAACACCCGTCAATGCTTCCTAAAAGGTTATACCCCAAGCGAACTAGCTGCTGAGGAAAAGAAGTCGATGCGACCACTCCCAACTCAAACAGGCAATGTCATTGACTTTCAATCAAGACAGAAAGTTGGACGCAATGACCCATGTCCATGTGGAAGTGGAAAAAAGTTTAAGAAGTGTTGTGGAAATTGATTTTTACAGCATTTAAATTATTTATAAATAATTGCCAAGTTGATCGGCCTCATGACCTATTAGGGATTGTTCATTAAATGGAAGATGTAGGTGATTTCTATTTATTGGAAGCATTTGCGCGGAAACGGGCCGAAGTTGCGCGAAAACAGCTCTTGTTCGCGCGGTAATGAGTTCAATATGCGCGGTAACACTCTCGATTCGCGCGAAAGCCTATCCGCAGCCAGCTCAAACAAGAAAAAAGCATAACGTCGGAGCACTAGACGTTACGCTTTTGAACTATATTACTACCAGCTTGATTTTTTCACGCCTGGTACTTGTCCTTTATGTGCCAGTTCACGGAATTTAATGCGGGATAGCTTGAATTTCCGCAAATATCCGCGTGGGCGTCCTGTCACCTCGCAGCGATTGTTCAATCTTGTTGGAGATGAATTACGCGGCAGCTTTGAGAGTGCTACGTAGTCTCCCTTTTCCTTTAGCTCACGGCGCTTTTCTGCATATTGTGCGACGATTTTTTCTCGCTTTTTTTGACGCGCGACCATTGATTTTTTAGCCATGTTCCATTACTCCCTTCTGTCTATCTTTGTTCCTTCACTCTAATCGTAATAATTACGATTTATAACGTAACTATACTGAACGTTAAAATGTTTGTCAACAAATCATGCTCTTTACTTTTGATTTCGACTGTGCTTAAATTTATATAAATCCAAATGATTACGCTTTGAAGAAATAAAGGAAGGTGGGGTGTTTCGATGACGGATTCTCGTATTCAGTTCGCCCGTACGCTCTATATTAATAACCTGCCAGAACCAGATCGGCGCGTGTACAAATTTGTTGATCGGCTAGAAGCGGCACTTGAAGATCAGGCTTTCACCAAACGGGATTACCTCATGTTGCTCAAACAACAATCACCGATAAAACAAGCAGCCGACACCTTTCAAATGAGCGAAGCCGCTATCTATGAACTCGTCCAACGAATCGAAGCCGAGCTTTCAGAACATGTTCCCGATCTTGCTAATAAGTTAAAGCTCGTTGACTTCACCGGGCTCCTGCAGGTAAAGGGGATTAGCACCGTTGATGAGAAAAAGCGATTTTACATGTTAAGTGATGTAGATATTCAGTAAATAGTTTTAAAGCCGTCCTCTAGGAGAGAGCGGCTTTTTCATTTGGTTATTTTTAACAGCATTTGCGCGGAAATAGGCTGAGTTTGCGCGAAAACAGCTCTTGTTCGCGCGGAAATGACGTCGATATGCGCGCAAACGTCCTCTATTCGCGCAAAACCGACTCCTAGGATCTACCCAAAAGCCTATCTTCATCTCAAAAACGGTCATTTTGCCTAAACCGCACTTCCTGACCCTCTCATTTTCCCTCTTTCACCTGGTCAAACGATCAAAACGATGCTCTCTGACCCTCTCATTCTCGCTTTTTACCGAGATGCCGATCTTTCTCGGCTGTTTTACTATACAGCTATCAAATGAATTGAGGAGGAAATGGTTATGAGACCTGGTTTGATTGAACAATTTACTCATTTAAAGAGGTTTTCAACGTTGGAGGAATTTAATCGGGCGGTGAAGATGCACATCCAGCTGCACGGGGATGCATTCACTCGTGCAGAACGCGTGGCGTTTGATCGGTTGATGAGATTTAGTGTGAAGCATCTTGGCTTATGCAATGCGCGGATTGGGGTGATGGTGAAGGCGACGCATGATGAGAAGGTGGGGATTTCACGTTCGACGTTTATGCGGATGTTGAAAAAAGCGCAGACTTTGGGGATCATCACGATCTCTCACACGATTCGTAAGCAAGGTGGATACTCTCATAGCGTTTATGTCGTGCTGCCCTTCGGTACACTGCAAGAGGAAAAATTGAAACAACGCCAAAAGCTGGACAACGCTGCTGCATCAAGCCTTTCACCCCAAGATTTCGACCCTAAAGCTATTAAACATAAAGCTAATAAAAACCATAAAGATCTTAGTCATACTAGTAGCATCCCGTCAGATCATCCAAATATTCCTTCCCCCTTTGTCCAAGCGACGCGCCCGTTCCATTCGGTTGCGCCGAACTTCTGCCAACGACTTTGGTACAGTGCGATGTCTGCCTATAAGCAATTAAATGTCCGAGAATCGATCGAGACATACCTCAAAGAAATCATCCAAGCTTTCAAAATAACAATGCAAAAATACAAAACCAACCAGATTGAAAAAAGCCTATTCCAATACTTCTACGGTACCGTCGCTGCGATGATTTCGGCCGAGAGACGGAGGCAGTATGAAGCGAAACACGGCTTTCCCACTTGGCTGAAAGAGATGTAACAAGCAGCGATCTTGAACACGCAACATCGAAAAAACAAAAAAACCTCAACTACCCCATCCCCGATTAAGGAGCGACCTAATCATGAAAAAAATAATCCACGAAACGTATGACATTAACCCGCACACGATTGCCCTCCTGCCTGCTTATCAACCTGATTGTGACACGATCGTCTTAGAGGGTCAGCAAACCATTTATGTACGCGAACCAGCTCTAACGATGATCAAGCGCGCGTGTATTGAAGGCGGCGCAACTTATGATGGGCGACGATTAGCTGTCGCTGAACTAACTAGAGCTCAAAATAAAGTACCGATCTCAGTCGACACAACGAACCAAATTTACGCGTTCCCGACTCATTCCCCGAGCAAACTCGAATGCATCTGGATTTTCTACCACCATGTGAAATCCTTTGAAACCAATGTCGATCAACCTACAAAGACTATCGTACATTTTCACGAGACGAACTCTCTCATCGCCGATGTCTCGTACCCAACCTTCGAACGACAAATGCAGCGGACCGCTTATTGTATGGTGAAGCTTTCCTATCTAGCACCGACTAAGGGTGGGTTTACACCTTTATCTATGAACCGATATTCTTCCTTTTAACTTAACTATTGAACAAGATTTCACTCCTCCCTTTTTTCCATTTTTTAATATATAATGAATGACATAAATTAAAAATGTCAATAATTTTTAAATAAGGGGGCGTGTATTGGTGACGTATGATAAATTAGATAAAGTTTTTTATAAAAGAGGAAATGATTTATATAAGGATGAACTCGATAAGAGACTGCATAGTTATGGTAGTTATTTAACGAGCCTCTCGATCAATGGTTTCAGAAAAGGAAAGGTCATGAATGAGTTATTCCAGTTATTTTACGTAAATATCCATCCTTTAATGTCTTTGAACAACAACGTGTTAATGAATAGCTCAAAGATTTCATCACTTATTGCGCGACTCCCTTCATTTGTTATTGAACCCTATTTTCACAAACTGATTGTCAACGAAGCTCAGAGTACCAATGAGATCGAAGGAATTCGTAGTACGAAGAAACAATTAAAAGAAGTGTTAGGGGACGTCCTCAAATCTGAAAAGGATAGCAAGCACTTTAATGGGTTGATGAAAACATACTTATTTATTGGTCAGATTAAACCATTTAAGGAGCTATCAAGCTTTAGAGACCTTTATGACAATCTAGTATCCGATGAAATTGATAAAGAGAATGAACCGGACGGAGAATTATTTAGAAAAGGACACGTGGAAATTCATGATGGAACAAAGACCACCCATGTAGGTGTTCGTTCAGAGATCAAGATTTTGGAATCACTACATGCATTGGTTAATTTCCTTGACGATGAACAACACCCAGCGTTATACCGTTATATGGTAGCCCATTACTATTATGAATACATCCACCCTTTCTATGATGGAAATGGCAGAACCGGACGTTTATTAGTATGCAGTTATTTATATAGGTATTTAGAGAGGTATTCAGCTATCACCTTCTCGTATGCAGTCAATAAAAACAAAACGAAGTATTACAAAGCACTTGAAGAAATTCCATCTCCGCTAAATAAGGGAGAAATGACATTTTATTTAATTGACATGCTAGAGTTACTTGTCTCAGGGCAAGAAGGCATTATTGAAGATTTGGAGTCTAACTTGTCTAAAATGGAACGGATTAAAGGATTCTTTGAAGAAAAAAAGTGGCTAGAGCGCGGCGAAGAATCTGACGTATTAAGAATTATGACTTATCTCAGTATATTCGTCGATGAAAACGTGACGATTTCAGTCGCAGAACTGATGGATCTTTCTGCTAAATCAAGGTACAAAGTTAATCAAATTATGGATAACTTACAAGAAGATGGCTGTGTATCATTAGTCAGTCAACGTCCGAAAGGGTATAAAGTAACCGATGCTTTTTTAGACGGTATATTAGTTTATTAATCTGATGTTGTATCCGCCAATCGTTACAAATAGTAGAAGTATCGCTATTAGCACCAGGCTAAATTGCGCTACTAAACTAAGTGCTTCATAGTTCTCCTCAACACCCAGCCCAAACTAAGGGAAGCCTTATAATCACTTGTCTAACTATTTTTACAAAAATAACTACCTCCTATAGAATAAACTACTATTTTAATGGTAAAATAGTCTTAGGTTTTTATGAGGGGGTTTTTGTCATGTTTTGTCCCGACTGTGGCAGTGAATTGAAACAGCGATCTGCCCATTGTCCAAATTGTGGAAAAAAACGTCAAACAAGTAAATCAAAATCTACAATATTACTAGCACTTTTTCTTGTTCTATCCATCGGTGGTGGTTTCGTTTGGTTTGATGGCCCAAAATCTCTTTTCAATCAACCATCAATCGATACGGTCCAACCTTTAGCGACACACGTGGAGAAGGCAGATGAATCTCGTACAGTCAACACGGAGCCTGCTGCTGTTGTTAAGGTCGAGCAGCCGAAAGAAGAAACGTTACGACAATTAACGGAAATTATTGCGGATGCACAAGAGAATGTTTTTACGATTCATACAACCTACAGTCAGGGTTCCGGATTTTTATATAACGAAAGCGGAATTGTCGTTACGAATGCACACGTTGTGGAAGGTTCTATTGATACATCAGTAAAAACGATGACTGGTTCTGAGCATGAAGGCAAGGTTATTGGTTACTCCAACGAAACAGATGTTGCCATTATTAAAGTTCCTGATTTCATAGGGCGAACTCCTTCTAAGATTGCTTACGAGGATTCGGCACTTATTGGTGAGCCAGTAATTGCGTTAGGCAGTCCACTCGGTTTAGAAAATACGGCATCAATGGGCTATGTAACCGGAGTAAATCGTGATTTTGTGATCGATACTTTTGTGTATTCTAACTTGTATCAGATCTCTGCACCGATCTCACCAGGGAGTAGCGGTGGCCCGTTACTAGCGCAAGACACAGAGGAAATTATTGCTATTAACTCTGCTAAAGATACGAGAGATTCTGCCATTGGTTTTAGTATCCCTATTCACACCATACATTCGTTAATTGAAGGCTGGATCACACAACCGATGACAGAGGAAGAAGTTTATTCACAATTCTACTATTCTGACGGCTTATATTTCTTTGATAATTTATGGGACTATTACGATGGTGGATTTTTTGATGGTGGAGACTATTCCTCGGACTCTTCTTACTTCGAGTATTGGGATTATGACTATGAATACTGGTATGACGATTATGAGTACGAAGACTACGAGTATATTGATGACTATGATTATGAAGAAGACTATCACTACTTTGATGATTATGACTACGATGAGGATTATGAGTACTTCGATGACTATGACTATGAAGAGAACTATGAGTACTTTGATGACTACGACTATGAAATAGACTATGAGTACTTTGATGACTATGATGATGAAGAGGATTGGGAAGTGGAAAGTTTTCAATCCGATGAGGAATTAGAAGAAACTGAAGATACCAGCACTTATTAGAACAAAAATGGCAGCCTTTTATGGTTGTCGTTTTTTTTCAATTTATTAGTCCTCACTTTAGTATGAGTTCAACCAGCGGCGGAGTACGTTTATAATTGAAATAAGCTTGACCTCCGTATTTATTGTAAAAACCGAGTATCATTACCAAATAATTGTAATTTAAATAGTCTTAATATACGCCCATTTTAAATAATTACTGGAAATTTACCATAATTTATCATATTATTACTAAGGTAGGTAGTTTAAAAGAACTATTTTTAACTGACTCACACTATATTATAGATCTTAGGAGGGTGTAATGAAAAAGTAGTTGTAATGTTTTTGTTGTATATGGTACTAGCAGGCTGTGGTCAGTTACATATCTGATATCACTGCAAAAGATCGAGTTTGTTTACATATGAAAGTCAAACGAGCGAATATTATCATTTTGAACAAGAGGGCAGAAGCGAAGGCTACCAAGTTATCCTAATTGTTGATGGTCTATTGTCGATCGATTAACCGTACTGAGTCATTGGTATGATGCTTGCAAATAATTATTTGAAAAGGGGTTATTAAATGAATACATCATTAATAAAAACAGCACTATTAGGGAGTACTAGTAGCGGTAAACTTAATTCCTATCCAGTTCTAAAAGTAATCAATTTATTTTTTGTGTATTTATCGTTAGGGGTACTAGTAACTGGTTTGTTGATTGCCCTTTACCAATTATTTACAGGATCTTTCTTCATGTTCATTCTTACTATTCTCGGAACTGGATTTACATGGGGTGTTATTAAATTACAAGCAGAAATTATTCAGCTAGTTGTCGATATTGCTGATAACACTAGACGTTCTGCTGATATTATGGAAAAGCAGCATAAGGACATGTCTGCATAACTTTTAGGTTAGTGACACTCTTAAGTAGTGACACTCAATTTGCTCTTTCTGGAAATAGACACATCTACTCTCGTGAAGTCGGTTAAGGTTGGAGCCTGACACACTTATCTAATAAAACCTCACCTCTACCCCTCTTTCCCTCAGTCTCTCTATGATTCTTTGAGCTTCTTCTCTAAACGCATAATGATATTTCGTGTGGTTCACACATGGCACCCAACATAGATCCCTTAAGCAACAAATCACCCCTTTTATAGTACGTAAATTATTTATATAAGGATAAGGTAGTGATTATTCTTTTTAGTACGAAGCAGTGCCTTTCACTACCCGCGTTTTGCTCTGTGAAATAATCATTAAACAAGTCTCTTTGCACAGTGGGGGCGACAGAATTCAAACCACAGAACTCAATTACTCGCGCAGAAGCAGCTAGAGTCGTTTCAATGTTTAGATTGAAATAATTTAGATTAGGCGAAACAGGCAGCGGTGAGAGGTTCACTGCTTATTTTTTGGCAATTAATGGGTTAAAAGTTAGTTATTTGCGGCATTTGCGCGGAAATGGGCCAAAGTTGCGCGAACACAGCTGCTGTTCGCGCATAAATGAGCTCGATCTGCGCGGAAACGCTCTTCATTCGCGCGGAACCCGTCCGCAGAATGCCTCATCAAGAAAAAAAGACGTCTAATTCGACGTCTTTTCCACATTCTCAGCTTAAATTACCTATATTTATAGAATCGACCAACATTTTTTAATCAAAATAACTGTGCTTAAGAGATCTGACGTAAGAAATGGTGATATTCTTACCTACCTGAAATCTTCCTTTGCACATCTTGCATATGTCTGACCTTTGTCGCTTGATCTGCTTTAGTAAAGGCCTTCAGCTTATAGTAGTACTGATTGATCTGAAAATTAGTCAGGACTGGAGCTGAGATTTGGCGTTCTGTGGATAGAACCTTAAGTAGTTCATTTCTTTTCATCACTTCTACACGAGGTGTTGTTACGTGAATGTTCTTTAACGTGCATCGTTTACTGAAGACAATATACGAATGAAGAAGATGATCTTCTACTTCGAGCGTTGATTGAATCGCATTAAGGTGAGCCGCATTTTGCCAGACCGGATTGAAAAAAGGATATTTTCTTTTGTTCGGTAGTGTCTGGGTCCAATTCTTTCTGCGCTCATCTCCAAAGATCCATCCACTATAATTCTTCGACTCTACGACATAGATACCCGTTTCACAGATGAAAATCAGGTCAACTTCTGTTGTCGTACCGTCTTTTTTCTTTAAATAGACATTGGCTAGGATCTTCCGGTTTCCTCCTAGTTTCTCAAGATATGTATAAGTTACAAACTCCCCGTACGTCCCCTTGTCCGATACCGTTTGCCAAAAAGTATAGCCTGTCTCATCTTTATAGGTCGAAGCCTGATACTTTAACCATTTCGGCAATACAAACAGACAAAGAAAAAGCAGAATTATTAAGATGAATGATAGCACAAGAAACCTCCTGTAAATAATTAGTAGGTCTATACTATCACATTAATTACATATTAAACCAGTTAATTTACAAAAAAACCATCCTCCATCATCTTTAAAATGATGGAGGATGGCTTTCGTATATGAAGTTCCTAAAATTAGATTAGTTGAACCAGTTTGCTTTTAAATAACTTGGTGCTTAGTTAAAGACTCAGCTAATCAACGCATGCATCTCTCGCTTTACCCTCTGTTCCTAATGTGCTACGGCTGTTTTTGTATCAATTAAATCTGCTTGGAGAACATACCGTTCTGGTGCCGCTCCGATAAAGTCAAAGGGATAGCAGGTTGACACGGTGAGCATCGCTCGTGGTTTTGGAACGATAACTGTGCGGTCTTCCTTATCCACTACTCTCGTCCGCCTCACCTTGTACGTAAACTCACCAGCTCCTGTTCGCACAATGAGTAAATCACCCTTCTCTACTTCCCCTAGCTTTCGAAAGACTGTATCTCGATGCCCTGATAAGACTGAGTTGTTAGCTTCACCGGGTAAGACACTGCCTTCGAAATGTCCAACACCCTTCTCCAATTCATCTTCGTGTGTCCCGTGGTAGATCGGGAGTGTCGCATTGAGTGTCGGGATGACCAATTCCCCCATGCTATCGCCTATTTCAGGTCGTAACGGATATTGGACATGAGAATATGACTCTTCTTGTTCTACTTCTAGATCTAATTCTTGTTCTTTGCTAATTTCTTCAGCCGGTTTTGAAACAACGACCTCTTGACTACTTTTATACAACCAATACCCTTTTACAAAATTATAAGCATTGGTTGTAGTAAACCATATCCCCCCTGCTAGCAAGACAAGTGATAGACATGTGATGACGATCCTTTTATTCATGTTGACCTCCTACGAGCGAACAGCCTTTCTTCGACGAAACAAAAATGCTCCAGCTACTAACATCGTTACCCCTAGTAATGTATAGTTGCCGTAGTTCGTGGCCGTATCTGGTAGCCTTGCCCCTTTTTGTGTTTGCCCGACTTGTGTTTTAGGCTTTTCTTTCGCTTTCAAGTCAGACTTTGTCGCTGTTTCTGTCACCTTCTTCAAGTCACTTCCTGCTTCGTTAATGATTTCCGATCCAAACATATCTGCCGTCAACAATATATCTGCTAAGAAAGAGCCTTGCTTGTTATAGATTTCGATTAACAAGTCAAACCCGTTTGTTGTTGTCATTTTCATTAATGTCGACATGGATATGGAATTCTTTTCGTCATCTTTCACTAAGAAGAATTGCACATCAAGTTCGAATAAATCTAGCATTTCTTTGAAAATAGAGAGTAACTCTGCAATCTGTTCCGCTGTAAGATTATCTAATGAATCAAACTCTTCAATTGCTATTAAGCGATCTGATAATTGAAGCAAACGATCGATAAATACATCTTCTTCCATATCTAATGTTTCCAGATGTTCCAATAATCGATTAATCTCATCCTTAGTTAACCCAATTTCCGCGAAGACAGAGTTCAGTTCCTCTATTAAATCTTCTTCATTCCATAAATCATCACCGTACATATACATGTAGACAGCCCAATCAAGGTCTTCAATATAGTCATAGTTGCTGATAGCATCTCCATTTTCATATAAAAATGCTTCAAACTCTTCTAATGATTCAAAACCATACTCATCAAGGAGTTCTTGCAAGTTAATGTCATTAATAATCGTACCTTCCCATCCACCCGATATGTAATAGTCCACCCATTCGTCTAACTCTTCTACAAAGATCAGATACTCTCCATCAAGCACATCTTCTCCTTCTTCTATATCACCAAATTCCACTAAGAGTTCATTTAGTTCTTCTCTAGTTAACTCATATTTTTCCTGAATGCTTTGAACCGCTTCTTCTGATAAAGGAGTGCCTAACCACTTCACACTATCAAAATCTTCTAACGAGTATCCTTTACTCTCTAGATAATGAAGGTAATCTTTCTTTTCCCATCCAATATCCCTTAAAAATTTGTTGAAATTCGGATCGCTTTCTTCCAGAGCCAATACAGAGATCGGTAACATAGTAAAAAGTAACGCTAGTGTTAGTAACACAGTAAGCAACTTTTTCATCTTCCATCCTCCAAAACTTGTAAATTTAATTTTGATAGATGTAGTATACTCCTGCGATGATAAAGTTAGCTATAAAATCTCTTCGACATAGCCTAAGAGATTTTCGACAATTTGAGAACATGTTAGTTTTCTTAATCATGTACCTTTTTTCGGAGTTGATTTTCTACTCTCGGACATAGCATAGAACATGTAGAAATTCGGTTCCTATTTTAAAAAAGCATCAAATGAACGGAACCTTTTGATCCTTAGTAATACGAAAAAAGCCATATTTCTTCATCTATAAGATGAAGAAATATGACTCTCTTTATAAGTTATAATTAGTTAAAACGTTTCGCTCCCAAGTAGCGTGGTGCCCAATAGCTGTTATCCATGCTTAATAATGTTACACCAGTACTTATGTCGGGTGGCACTTGCATCTATAAATCTATTTTCTCTACTTTTATTACTGGTGCATGTCCTCCTTTCAAGAGAAACATTACCGCAGGTGGGTTGTAACCCACTAGCCTACGTTTCCCACTGGTTACGATTAAATGATAGTAGTTGTTCTCCCTCCCCTATTCAACGGATATCGATAACCCTTCAAACTCCCTGATACGCTCTTTGATATCCTCTGGAATAGGCTTTGACTTTCCTGTTTGAAGATCAAAGCAAACTTGAACGGCTTCAGCTTGAATTAAGAGCTCATCCCCTCTTTTAATGGCAAACTCACAATTCATGCTCGAGGTTCCCATTTTAACGACACGGCAATGAATATCAAGGAGATCATCTAGCCTGGCTGGGGAAAGGTAGTCCAGTGTCATCTTTCTTAAGACGAGATCAAAAATATTTTTCTCTGCTAACTCGAGCCAGTTTGAACCAATAACCTCTCGATAATACTCTGTCACCGCGACATCAATGTAAGTTAGATAATGAGCATTAAAGACGATCTTTTGCCCGTCAATCTCTGAATAACGAACTCGAATCTGATGCGAAAAATTAAATGGATTGATATGCACTCTCTCCTGTCCCTTTATACTAACTAGTTAGTATGTTTTATTTGAATTTATATGAAGATGTGTGAAACTCTTAAGAGGTCTTCTTGAGGTGGATGATGAGGTTTCTACTTTAATCCTAGCACCTTGTCATAAGATACGCAACGGAAAAACTGAAAATTCAGATATGAAGCAGAGTAGTTAAGGATAGGTGGAGAGAATTTTTAATACCCTGCTTCTCCTTGAATTTATTTATTCCACATCCTTAATGAAGCTCGGGAAATAGAGCGTTTGTTGTCGTGACTGTCCGAAGTTCTTGTATTCAATCTTAAGTTGCTCTAGATCATTTTGATCGTTTTGGTCGTGTATTTCAACGCGAAAAACCAGCAGGAAGTGATCAATAATTTTGTAGTCCTTCACGGGGATGTATTCATCAGTATACCCCTCGCTCATGACGGTCTCCTCGTCGATTACACCGGTTACACCCATTTTATCTACCATTGAAGTAACCGATATGTGTACATCATCTTCATGTAGCTCGGTTCCGTCCGATCTTAGTAAAGTAACGTCGGTTAAGGTCGGGCTTCCGATTCCATTCCAATGGAGACCATAGCCAATATAGAACGGCAGCCTTTCCTCAACAATTTGTGCATCCTCAGTGAGATAAGAGGTAGAGTCCATCACAAATTCCCCTTTAGAGAGGATAAAGGTAAACAGCATAACGATTAGTGCCATTGCACCTCCGACTATAAGGAACCACTTTTTCATTTATTCACCTCCCTTAGTTGCTGCTGTAGCCTTTTTCTCTTTATGGTTTTGGCGATCAGATACAACGCAATTCCGACACTAGCCCCCGCACTATCAATCAACACATCGGTTACTTCTCCACTTCGACCTGAAATAAATAACTGGTGAACCTCATCTGAGATCGCATAAAGCACACAAATGGTTAGAGCCAATAACACTCGGCGATACCCATTGAGGCGACCACCTCTTAAGGCATGGATCACTAGCAGCCCTAAGATGAAATAAGCAAAGAAATGCGCCCCTTTTCGGATGAAGAAATGGAATGTATCGAGATGCTGTTGAATGGTTGGAAAGATAATTTCAACAACTGCCACGATCGACTCCATGACCCCACCGCTTAACGCCGACGACTCTGCTGCCGGTTGGTGTGACAAATAAAAGATCAGCGCCATCCAAAGAAGGACACTCACCCACGACCATCTATGTTTAACAAGCATAATGTACAATCTCCTTCAATTCTTCGACTCTATTAAAATACCATCATTCTGCCAAAATGACTATCCTCCGAGGCCTCATTTTGACGTTTTGCTAAGATGCGTGGCAGG
Organism: Bacillus sp. FJAT-45037; assembly: GCF_002797325.1. GTDB lineage: Bacteria > Bacillota > Bacilli > Bacillales > Bacillaceae_D > Alkalihalophilus. The sequence continues at coordinate 2,751,651 of NZ_KZ454938.1, forward strand.
CACGGTGGGATTCGATGCACCTACCACATTATGTATGCGTCTCCCCGATTATGAGCCGATTTCATCGGAATATCATGCTGATTTGATAGAATCTCCCTTTTCAACTACTGGTGCGACGTACGTTTTTATATATATTTGTAGCGTTTGCTATAAAATTGACGATTTCACGTGAAAAAAGCCATCCAAAAGACGGCTCAGGGTACTAACAAACTAACCTAAAATTGCGAGTAACAATGTGATTGTAAGAATACTAACTAATGTAGTTATTAAGGTAATACTTGAAACTAGTTTTGGCTCTGAATTGAATTGTACTGCATAGATTACAATAGTAGCGGCTGATGGCATAGCAGCTGACACTATCAATACCTTTGCGAGCAATGGGTCTATCGGCAGTAAGCTGACAATAATGAAAGCTATAATCGGCGAGAGTATTAACCGTACTACTACTCCATATGTAATGTGTCCCCAACTAAAATTATCCCATTTAATATGAGCTAATTGCATTCCTAAAATCACCATAACGGTAGGGACTGTAGCTTCTGCAATAATATCTACTGTTAAAAAAAGATTGTTTGGTATTTCCCAGTTTAACGGTTTGAGGAGTAATGCAACTATGACCGCATAAGTTGCTGGCATTGCCAATACTGATTTTATGGCAACTTTAATTCCAGCCTTCCCTTTAGCTGCATAATAAACGCCAAAAAAGTTCATAATGATTGCTTGTAGGACTAGAAAAGAAACCGAATAAGCGAATCCCATATTACCGTATGCAAAAAGAATTATTGGTGCCCCGTAATTTCCTGAATTCATAAAGGCAGTTGATAAAATCAAGCCATTCTCAATAGATTGTGGAAACTTCTTTAGTTTAGCGTATATTTTATTAATGATAATAATAGAAGTTAATAGAATCGCTGAAAATACTACCATATATAAATATTGCATATCTAATTCTGCTGTATAAAATGTTCTGAACACAAGGCATGGAGTCATTATATAAATAGCCACAGTTGAAATAGCCTTAATATCAATGCGTTTCCACTTCTGAACTCCATATCCAATCAAAAAAACAAGCAGTACAGGAAATACAACTTCTAAAAATATATTCATATCTAAGAACCACTTTTCTTATGAATTAAGCTTCCCACCAGTAACATTTCTAACTTAGTTCATTTCCAAAATCATTTTAATCTAGACATAGATTCCTCACACTCTACATTTCTAATTTCAGAACGATAGATACAAAGATCTTTTATAGCGGAAATACCGGTTTTATTGGTAGTGTGGTCAATCGATACAGTAAGTGCTGTTTGATGTAAATCAAAATTTTTCTGAACCATAAGATCAAGTTCTAACTCCTCGGCACGTTCTTTCGTAATTGGACAACCGATCTTGAATCATGACCGTTACTTCTCTGACGCCTTTTCCAATAGCTTTGGTCACCTTTTTCATATTATACGAAAGCGTATCATTGAAGTCGATACATCCCTTCGCTTTTGGCCCTACTGCTATCTTTATCATATACATATCTGGAGCATGAAGCAGCTTCCAACGCGGGACACATGCTGCAACAGTAAGAGAATGTCTTTTATGGTAAATAAACTCACTAGTTTGCCATTAAATAATGAACAGATCGAATTTTTTCTACTCCGTCTAATCCTTCGATTACTGCTTTCACTGTGTCTAAGCAATTACCACAGCTCATTTTCTCCACTTGCAAGGTTACAGTTTGCATGAAATCGATCTCACTCAACGGACCTTCACTTCATTGATCTACTATAGTAGCCATAGCCAACAAAGTCTTTCTCAACTATTCCATAATATGCTTCTTTGGTATTAAAAAATCTATCACCTGCCCCCCCGATTTAGTACAGCATTAGCGCAGTGGGGTTAGACACTGATACTAATTGATTTTTTAAACTGTTTATTTTCATACATTCGTTTATCAGCTTCATTAAACAGCTTTTCCATTTTCCCTAATGAATGTTCAGTAAACGAAAAACCAATAGATATATTTATTGGAGTATGGTTATCTTCATTATACTTAATGATTTCTCCCCCTAATTTTTGGTAGGTCTGCTGTGCTGTAACTTTATCAAGATCAGCTAATATGATTGCAAATTCATCTCCACCAATTCTTGCAACCGTTTGCTTATAGCCCGAAAAATTCTTCAAGAAGGTAGCGGTATTTAAGATTAGTTCATCGCCTTTTTTATGACCATAGTTATCGTTCATATATTTAAGATCATCTAAGTCACAAACTATAATGGCTATAGGCTTGTTTATGTTAAGATCATACCTATTTATTATTTTCTCAAAGTAGTATCGATTGTAAATACCTGTTAGAGCATCATGGGTACTTCGATACTCTAGTTCTTGTTGAAGTTTTACTTTTTCATCTATATTACGCATTATCCCCTGAACAGCTTTCACTTCACCGTTTTGGTAGATTGGGGTAGCATATTCCTCAAACCAGCAGTATGTCCCTTTATCGTTCTTCCAACGTTGAATAACTGTCTGGCTATAATCAAGTTCTCCATTTACTTTACTCTCTAAAATTTTATAATCATCTGGGTGGATCAATTCAAAAGGTGTGCTAGGATTTCGGTAGGACTTAGCTACTATTCCTTTTCCTAGATAATGTTCAATCGACGGACTAAGGTAGAGGAACTTACTTGTTGGCTTTAATTCGTAGTAATAGATAATGTCTTTTGAGCTTTCTACCAATTCTAAATATCGTTTCGCTGCAATTCTTGTTTGTTTCCACTTATCCAATAAAATAAATTTAAACGAGATTATCGAGGTTGCGATAAATAATAAAATAACCCACTTCATATGGACACCCCTCTAAAAGTAATAGAGCTTTCAAACTATTATAACATTTTAAGAAGCAACCTACACTTGAAAAAATGTATCTTTTTGCCTGTTTTTTATCCTATATACCTGTAGATGATCCTCATACACCCATGAATAATTCTCATCTTATTAGGCATTCTAGAAAGGATTAAAATAAAGGGTGGGTGACTTATGTATTTTTACAGAGAAGATTTAATTAATATGATTGTACCGGATAAGCCAGATCCTCATGCTGCAAAGGTTCTACAAGAAGCACTTGGAGGTCAATTTGGTGAGATGAGAACGCTGATGCAGTTCTCTTTTCAAAGTGCCAACTTCAGAGGCAAGGCAAAACAATATCGCGATCTTATTCGAGGGGTGTTTTTAGAAGAACTAAGTCATGTTGAACTCGTTCAATCGACGATTAATCAGCTCTTAAATGAATCTGGTGGTGATCAACCGGGTAACCAGGCAGCTGATGGGGCTCCATTAGATGACGTCATTCAAGCTGGCGCCAATCCCCATCATTACATCATGGGAGCCAAGTCTTCACTGCCCGAGGATGCAGGTGGAAACCCTTGGAATGGATCATGGGTATATGACCATGGAAATCTTGTCGCCAATCTCCTAAATAATGTGGTGCTTGAGTCTACTGGTGTTCTTCAAAAGTCAAGAATTTACGAAATGAGCGACAATAAAACACTGAGAGAAACTATTGCTTTCTTAATCGTACGAGATAATGCCCATCAGAACGCGTTTGCTAAAGCATTAGAAACACTAGGTGTCGATTGGGGGAAATTATTTCCGATTCCCAATTATGACCTAAACAAATATCCCGAATGCCGTAAGTATGTGGATATGGGCTTCCATAACGCACAGTTCAACTTCCGCTTGGATGATACTCGTATGGGAGAGATATTCCAAGGAACCACGCCAAGCAGAAATGGCGGAGAGTTAACCGTCACAGCCCCACCAAAAGGATATCCAGTCCCCGAAATGCCTGATATGCCAAATGAGCATGCCCCAGGAATGAGCGACCTTAACAATTAGGAGTTTGTTATTACCGTGCCGTCCCCCGAGAGTTAGAATAGAAATCTAACTTTCGGGGGTGTTTTTATGGCCAAATGTAGTGAAATATGTCGATTCCCTCTACATACTCGTGATGCAGAGTTAAACTTCTAACTCGCGCCACACGCGTTTTCCATTTTCTTGAAGCACTTGCGCGGAAATGGCCATAATTTGCGCGAAAATAGCTGCCGTTTGCGCGAAAATGACCGTGATCTGCGCGAAAACCTCTATGTGCAGTCACCCGCTACCCTATAACAGTGCAATTCTCCATAACAGTAAAGCCTGATCCCCAAAAAACCAACAAAAAGAGCCAATCACAGCACGGATTGGCTCTTCTGTTAACGTATTTATTTATCACCGAGAAATGATAACCCGTCTATAAAGAATCGACTAAAGAAAATATAGATAATCAGTACTGTTAATGTGAAAACCATCGGATATGTCGGTCCCTGTCCCCCGTTTAAAAGAAGTATTAACGAAGAAGGGGGCTGACACGGATACTCATATATGAAGACCTAAGATTGGCCGCACTGACAGGCACCTCATCTAGCAGCTTTCCCTTTCATAAACCGTAACACAGCGATATCTATTTTGTTATCCTCTCGATATTTGTCATCGAAGTTTTCCTGTAAGTGGAAGGTTTTTAATGCTTCCTTTAATTCAATTGGATTATCTGTCGTCTCGAGCAATCCTAGTTTCTGTAAGGCTTCTTCCACTTCAACGATGATTTCTCCTTCGATATCTACCAGTGCGGAGGCATCAGTTTTAGCTAAATACAGCATATGTAAGTCGTAAAGTCTTTTCAGTTCCTCAATCGGTTCTGGATGATCGTCCACCCTTAAGTCAAATTGTCGATCATTAAATCCACCATAACCACCCTTTTCCTTTACCACATAAAGGGCTGCAGATTGTCTTCCACGGGAATCTCCCCCTGCCTTTTCCCCTGCGTCAAGGGCCGCTACCAACCGTTCCGCTAAAGTCCCCTCCGCAGATTCAAACGTTTCTACCAATGCTTGAACCGTCGCTTCACTCACAAGAATATTTCCTTGAGCGGAGCAGTTTTTTCCGTATTGATGGCCAGCCCAGTCAAAGCATTCTTTCCCTGTAAAAGCAGCGACACGGCCCTTGGCATCCATGACAGCAAATTGTCGTAACTCTCTGCCTTCGTCATTTTCTAAAAGAATTTCCACTACCTTTTCCGGATCATAACCTTCCTCTAGTAGCTGTAATCCCCTTGGACCAAAGCTTGTATTCGCCCATGACTGCGTGGCAATTGCCCCAACATTTGCCTTAGCCCATGGGACAACAGCACCTACAGCTAAAAACTTCGACTGAACGGCAATACCTAATTCTCCTGTTTCAGGGTCACAGGCCACAATGGAATAGGTAGCCACAAGATTATCTTCCGTCATTTCTGATTTATTCATCGTAACAACTCCTCGTTATATTTATACTGGTGCCTGTCCCCCGTTCACATAAAGCATTAGCGCAATGGGAGTCTGACGCCATAGCCTAGTAGACCATCCAATAACTGTTCTATTTCCATCTTACCATATTCGGTAAAAGTGAGGTACTTTCCTACTAGTTTCAACACAATACCTCCAAGCTGACACTAAATAAAACATTATATAACCTAACCCAGTCATACTTAGCATGACTGGATTTTACTTTTCATCCCTTTTTGTATAGATGACTAATTTTTTGGAAATCCAATCTCAAACGACGGAAGTCCAGACGCCTACAACGGTGCCAGTCCCCCACTCCATTAAAGCGTTTATCCAACAGGGGACTGGTACTGCTCATTTATTTCGCACTACTACTTACACTACTATTATCCTTACTTCCTTCTCGCCTCAAGGTCATTGCTTCCCAAATGGATTCATCGGTGATGTGATCACTTCCGGCTAAATCAGAGATCGTTCGGACGATGCGGATGACTTTAAGCTGGACTCGGTTGCTCCACTGTTGTTTTGTTGCGAGTTGCGTTAGCATCTTTTGTTGCGCGCGAGTGAGCGGACTCGTTCTTTGCAGTAGTTCATACGGCACTTTCGCATTGCTCACTTCTCTTTGATAGCGTTCATGTTGTTTGCATCTTGCCACCTTCACTCGGGCTACTATATCAGTTGAGGTCTCAATGCTTTTTTCTTCCTTATCAAGGTTCACAGGAGTCAATGTAAGGAGGAGATCCATTCGATCAAGCACCGGTCCGGATACACGGTTGCGATAAGCTTGGATTTGTTTCAATGAGCAGGAGCAGTAACGTTGGTGAGAGCCGAAATAGCCACACGGACAAGGATTCATTGCGCCGATCATAATAAGGGATGAGGGATAAGTGACTGTGGAGTGCACGCGACTGATTGTCACCCGCTCATTTTCAAGCGGTTGTCTGAGCATCTCCGTGGAGCTGAATAGATAAAAATTTAAAAATATAGATTGAAGGTTATAAACCCTTCTACAATATAGCACTTCAACTTTGAACCCAACCAACTTGCATACTTAGGACTCTCATTTTCATTTATGTAAATTAAAAAATACCCACCACGTATTGTGATGAGCATTAGTTTAGGACCACTATTTTATTAAATACCTTTATTTTAATTTATAGCTGATAGATAAACACAAATAGTAAAATTGTCGAGAATCCTATAATTGATCAACGTAGTTCAATTTTCACTAGTGTTGCATAAATAATGATTGAAAATTCAGTCTTTGTTTTTCTTCCCGTTTGAGCCAAAAAAGCTAGTACCCAAGCAAAGGTGGCTCTGTCCATTTGGAAAAATATTTACAATTAAACGCGAGTGACGACGACATGACTTGGTTTAAGGGACGGTTTTCCCTTTGATCTTTCGTTCCCAATAATGCGCTGATTTCCACAAAAGTGCCCGCAAGTACCTGGTGATCTGCAAGAGTGTTTTCTTACTATTTGTTTTGAGTTGAATCAGCACGTTCAAGCTAAAGGCAATGAGTGCAATGAATACTTGATTCTCGATAGCCTCTTCACTTTGACCATAGAATTTCTTGACCCTAAGGTGTTGTTTGATCCACTTAAAGAACAATTCAATCGCCCAGCGTGATCGATACATCTCTGAAATTTCTTCTGCGCTCACATCAAATCGGTTCGTGATCAGTTTTAGTTCATTGCCTTTTGAATCGGCAACCTTCAAGAGACGAAAGACGTTTTCTGCCCGATTTTGAGTGGTTCCAATCAAGACCATTTGATCCGTGTGTACATTGGTTTCAGGCGGTAGTTCGAATTCATCAACCACATGTACAACGGCATTTTTACGTAGTCTAGAGAGGAAAAAATACCCCTCATCTGTCATTCGATCAAACCGTTCATAATCGAGATAACCGCGATCAAACACATACATGCATTCTTTGTCATCCACCATCACTTCTAGTTAGTTACGGTCATGTTCTTTAGCTGGTGTCAGCACAGCCTTTTCTGGATAAGAAGATCCTTCTTTCATGAATACAAGGCGTAAATGTAGCTTTACTCCTGCCTTCGTTTGGCGGAATTTCGCCCATTTATGATTGGTCAGGTTCAACGGAAGTGTACTTGAGTCAATCACCTTTAATGGCATACTCCGTTTCTTTCCCGTGGTTTGATCCTGAATTTGAGTGACTAAATCAAGGAACAACCTATGAAAAATCTCTGGGTTCATCCCATTTAACCGTCTTGATAACTGAGAGACACTGATAGACTCTAAGTTAACCCCACCTTGAAGGTCCTCTTCGAGAAGAAAATCAACCAAGGCATGTAAACTTTCAACTTCTTCAAGCTGTGCGTACAGCAACAATTTCAGAAAAGATTCTGTCGTTAATTTCTTTGTATAATAATCTAAATGTAACGTTTTCACTAGTTCTTCAAATAATCGAAGATTTATTGGTGAAAACCATTGTCCAAATGAAGTTTTTCGTGTAATCTTGTCCATGAGTTGGTCCTTTATTTTTGGATTTGGACAGGTTACCACCTAACAAATCCATTATAAAGGACTTTTTCTTTGCTTAAAACGAAATAACCGAAGATTTTGAGTCTTTTTAATATTGTGAACTAATTAATGCAACACTAGTGTTCAATTTTATAATATCCTCTTTTGTCTTCCCCATATACCTTATAAAATGTATCCCCCAAGATATAGCTTTTAACAGGGATATAAAAAGTAAAGAAAAAGAAAAAAGCCAAAGGGGTTGGTCAATATTGTTTATATATATTCCACCAGATAAAATAGTTAAGGTTTCAATAAATTTCGTGAAAATACCGATATGAAACAGTTTAAAATACTTTAAATTAGCAAAATGTACCCCGCTCAAAACAATCACTATAATAAAGAAAAAAATCGCAATTCCCCATATATGAAACCAATTAATAATACTATCTACCCAAGCAGTACCAAACAGACTAGTTATTCCAAAAAACAACAAAAATAAATATACCAGAGCTAAAAGGCCACCAAAAAAAGCTGTTGTAATCGTTAATATTTTCATAATAGTTACTTCCCCCAAATTATTCTTGAATGATTAGTTCAATCTTTTTCTTTAATTCTGTTTTTACCGTTTTCTCATAAAACTCAAAGAAGTGTTTAATTGTATACTTGACAAGCTTATCATTTTGATTGAAAGTAATGCCTTCACTTTTCATTTGACTGATAATCTTCTGTAACGAAATAATGAGAGTATCAACTGATTGATTTTCATTTATCCACTTCAAGATGACCATCCGCCAAGCCTTGTTGTCACCATTGATATAGAGTTCACCTATAATAGGTTGAGATAACAGCAAGTCTCGAACCTTTTCTTTTTTCTTTTTATCTATGCTATCTCCCGTTTTCTCATAGTTAGTTACTGAAGGGTTTTCTTGATAGGTGTAATTGCTATACTGGGAGTTCCTTCGTGACCGTTGGTTCCAGTATTCAGGATGCACTTCAATAGGTCTTAACGCTGCTCTTCTAGCCCTTTCCTTCATTTCTCTTTCAACTTGTTCGTCCTCCAGGTCTTTAACCTGCTGTCTTATCTTTTGCATTTCTGCTACTTCGGCCTTTAATCGAACCCTTTGCTTTTCGTTCTCTTGCTTGATCCTTTCTTCCTCTGCTCGAATTCTTTCCTCCTCTTCTCTCACCCACTGTTGTTCTAACTCCAACTTTTGTTTCCTTTCAATTAGTGCTTTTAAGAATTCAGTTCTCCTATCATCCTCATTCTCTTTTGAAAGTACAAAATGGTTGTGATCAGCATTCATCGCTAATGCTTGAGCCAATGGAATTTTAGAGGATGACAGTTTATAAAAAGTAATATTCCGATCATGTTGTGCTGTTGGTATGAAGCGAAAGATCGTGCATAGCCTATTAAATACATCTACATAAGCTATATTTCTGGTATTAAACTCTTTCATAGTAGCCCCTGTATCTTTTATGAAAAAGTCTAATAATTCACCTTGCACATTTTCGTCAAGAAATGTATCCCACTGGTAATCTTCTTGTTCTTTAACAGTTACATAAGTTTCTGCAGTAAGTAAGGTTCCTTTATTCGTCTCTTTTAAAAAGGAAAGCCAACTATAGTCTACAAATGAAAAGAATTTAAAGCCTTCTTCTTTATAAGTTTTCATTCTTTTAGACAAATGACGAGCGTAGTTGCCTGAAGTTAATCCTTGGTCAATTGCCGTAAAATAATCAATTGCCCAGCGTTCATCAGAATCGGGAAACTTTATAATAAAATCCGGTATAAACGAGAGCTTCTTTTTGTAATGATAACCTCTCTCGATCTCCACATTGTAGGGCTTCAGCTCTCCTACCAAAATTTCACGAAAAATAGTTAGACCGACATTTTTCTTCGATTTATCCTCTAATTTGGAAACATGTTTTTCATAAGTCCTTGTGTTTTCAGAGTAAGAGCATTCGCTCTCGTCATTATGCCGAAAATAAAAAGGTCTGCCTTCATCTTTAGTTAAATTCATATTAACTGGCTTACTACAGCATAAGCAGGTAAATGCACTCTTCCTTGAAAAAACACGATAGTTATCTTCGAACCAACGTTTAACTTCAGAACGTGTTAAATTTTTTTGTTCTAGTTCTCTTCTTTTCATTTCAATGTTAAAGACTGAATTATGTAGGTGGGCCGAATCCAAGCAACACACATCCCTTCTACTTTAATAGTTTCCGAGACTATTATATCATTTAATAAGTATTATTTTACCATATATTCATTTATACCAATGCTTTATAACTGTGCCTGACACTCGTAGAAAGAGTTAATGATTAACATAGTCCCACGACAAATTTTTCATCTTCAATTATGATAGTAATAAATGAAATAATTGAAGGAGTTATATGAATAGATATCTAGTAAGCTTGATTATCATTCTAGTTGCTTTACTTTCCGTCCCGCATGAGGCAGATGCTAGAGGTTCGATCATTGATGTGTTTTTAGATGGCAAGAAGCTTCATTTTACAAATAATCCTGTAATTGAAAACGGGACAACTCTAGTCGAAATACGCTCCATCTTTACTGCACTAGACATGAACTTAAAGTACGATTCAACGACTAAAACCATTGCAGGGGAAAATGAGGACATCTCATTATTTCTTCAGCTTAACAATCGTTATGCGTACGTTAACTTTCATAAACATGCACTCACTCGTCCTGCCTACGCAACAAACGGTCGAACCATCGTGCCTCTTCGCTTTATTAGTGAAGCAACTGGAGCGAATGTGAAGTGGGAGCAAGCAACGAACTCTATTTATATCAATACCGAAAATGCTACAAGGAATATTCCATCATCTAAGTATAAGGTTACAGGGGATATTCTTAACATGAATTTCACAGAAGTAGAGATCTTCCTATTGACCAATGAAGAACGTCATCGCCAAGGTGTTGCCCCTTTCCGACTTGATGTGAACATGAGTCAAGTGGCTCGCATAAAGTCAAAAGACATGCACGATCAGCAATATTTTAGCCACACCTCTCCAACGCACGGTTCACCGTTTGAGATGATGAGAAATCATGGTATAACTTACTATTCTCGCATGGGCGAAAATATTGCAGCAGGACAACACTCTGCACAACATGTCACCACATCTTGGATTAACAGCCCAGGTCATCACCACAACATGATCTCAACAACCTTTGATAGCATCGGCATCGGATATCATCAAGGTTCGAGAGGGTATAACCGATACTATACGCAAATGTTTGGCGGATAAGTGCCTTCGACCACTCTCAAATTAAACGAATCACCGTACTAAAGTGACCAAATATAAAAATACTCCCGCTGAGCAATCTTACTCAGCGGGTATTCTCTCATTTATTTACTATAGTAATCTTAGCAAGCAAAGTCCTTCTCAATCATTCCATAATCCATCACCTGTCCCCCGTTTAAGTACAGCATTAGCGCAGTGGGGTCTGACACCCGTACCTATTAACTCTATAAAATTCTTCCCTAGAATAAATTCCTTATGTTCTTGAGGAATGTCTAAAGAATCAATCCAACTCTTTTTATCCGAGTAATCGTACTCATTAAACTTTTTCATCCCATATGGTCCATCGCAACCAAACAATACTTTTCGATATCCAAGTGCCTGAACTACATTTCTTACGATAGAAGGGGTAAGGTAATCACTTGATGTGTCCACGTAGACATTGGGTTTTTCCTTTGCATATTGCCACAGGCTTTTCCAAAAAGGAACTCCTGCATGAGCATAAATAACTTTGAGGTTGGGATATTTGTCAGGTAAGTATTTGTAGGATTCTGGTTCTGAAGATAGATGAATAATCATTGGGATGTCTCTGTTTTGGCATAAGGCTCCAATGGAATCAAGTTCTTTAATACTATACTTATGCATAAATGGATGGGCTTTTACTCCAATAAAACCAGGTAGGTTAAGGTATGTCTCTAACGTCTCCACAGATTCTGGAATAGTTGGGTTAACGGCAGCCCAGCCCAGAAAACGATCAGGATAGCGTTTTATAGCATTTGCTACAATGTCATTATCTGGCTCGGTAAAAATCTTATAACTTCCATTGACTTTAAAGTAACCATCTTTAACTAATCCGTCATAAATCTTAAGACCTATTTTGGGGAACTTCATGATTAAAAAGCGGAATAAGCGGTGTAGGTTATCCTGGTATGTACTTTCTTTTTCATACATGGTTTCATTAAAGGGTGGAATTAATGCGGTTTTCTCAACATTGTTTTTATCCATCTCTTCAATCATTTTTTCTAGCTCTAACATCGTTTCATCAACATGGAAATGGCAATCAATAATCATTTGTAATTTCAGCCATCCTTTCTTATTAAGATTAAAAGCTGAAAATTGAATATATAGAATCATATGAACGTTATCACATTCCTATTCAAGTTACCACAAACCGGATTAGGGTTAATTAAAAAATTGTCATTAGTTTGACGCACCGTACAACAATGTTATTCAATAGAAAATGATATTGCACACTGCACCACTTTTGTGAGCGCAGTAGCGGTCTGACACCCATACCGGCATATCTCTGACGGAAAACGAGCAGCTGTCTTTTCATCGACAGCTGCTCTGATTTGGTACTATGTGCGAAATTAAGATTTTTCTGGGAGCGACAGGCACCGCATGTTATATGCGTGTGCTTCTCACGATAAACGATTTGTTTTCTGTGCTTTCTAGAGAAAACGAGTTCCCCATGCCTTCTTCGACGTCGATGACGATTCGAAAGTGCTCCCAATATGAGAGGTTCGAGGTGTGCATATAATATGGAACTTCGAGCACTTCTCCTATTAGGTGATCTTGGTCCCCGCAGTAAAAGTCCTCTGCAGGCATGCAGATGGGCGATGTCCCATCACAACATCCTTCTGAGTGCATGAACACGAGTTTTCCGTGCGTATCTTTCAATGTGCGAATGAGGGCTTGGGCGGCTTCTGTCGTCGTTACCTTTTCCATTTTAAAAGAATCCCATTGATCCTTTGCTGTATCCAACTAGAATACATTTTGTTTGTTGATATTGTGACAGCATCATCGAATGGTTTTCTCGGCCAATACCAGATTGCTTGTAACCACCGAATGCCGCGTGCGCTGGGTATTGGTGATAAGTATTTGTCCACACTCGACCCGCTTCGATCGCGCGTCCTGCTCTGTATGCAAGCTCTCCGTTACGTGACCAAACACCTGCTCCTAAGCCGTATTGCGTGTCGTTTGCAATTTGAATTGCCTCATCAAAATCTTTAAACGTTGTCACCGAAATGACCGGACCAAAGATCTCCTCTTGGAAAATACGCATCTTATTGTTCCCTTTATACATCGTCGGAGCAACATAGTAACCCTCTGCTAAGTCTCCTTCTAACTTATTTTGATGGCCACCGATTAATAGTTCAGCACCCTCTTCTTTTGCAATATCAAAGTAAGATAGAATTTTATCTAGCTGTTGACTAGAAGCTTGCGCACCCATCATCGTATCCGTGTCTAATGGATTGCCGATTTTGATTGCTTTCACACGCTCGGTAACTTTCTCCATGAATTTATCGTAAATCGACTCGTGAACAAGCGCTCGTGACGGACATGTACATACTTCGCCTGAGTTTAAGGCAAACAGAACGAACCCTTCAATCGCTTTGTCTAAATACCCATCATCTGCATCCATCACATCTGGGAAGAAGATATTTGGCGACTTTCCACCAAGCTCTAACGTTACAGGAATGATATTTTCTGTTGCATATTGCATGATCGAACGTCCTACCGCTGTTGAACCGGTAAACGCAATTTTAGCGATGCGCGGATTTTTTGCAAGTGGTTTACCAACTTCTAGGCCTGTTCCTTGTACAATGTTTAAGACGCCATTTGGTAGTAGATCCTGAATCAGTTCCATTAAGACACAAATAGATGCAGGCGTTTGCTCAGCTGGCTTTAATATGACACAGTTCCCCGCCGCTAGTGCCGGTGCAATCTTCCACGTAGCCATAAGAATAGGGAAGTTCCAAGGAATGATTTGACCAACGACACCTAGTGGCTCGTGGTGGTGATAAGCGACCGTGTCTTCATTAATCTCACTGATGCCGCCTTCTTGCGCACGAATCGTACCTGCAAAGTAGCGGAAGTGATCCACAGCTAAGGGCAAGTCAGCATTTAGCGTCTCACGCACAGCTTTTCCGTTGTCCCAAGTTTCAGCCACCGCAAGCATTTCAAGATTCTCTTCAATACGGTCAGCAATTTTATTTAAGATTTGTGCACGGTAGGAAACAGGCGTCTTTCCCCAAGCATCTTTCGCTGCGTGTGCCGCATCTAGTGTAAGCTCAACATCTTCTGCTGATGAGCGTGGTACCTTTGTAAATACTTGACCATTGACTGGCGAAATAATGTCTAAATACTGCCCCTTTACCGGTGCTACCCACTCGCCCCCGATGAAATTTTCATACTTCTCTTTGAATTGAACGATTGAATTATCTGTGTTTGGATTTTGATAAATCATGTATACTCCCCCTAGATAAATTAGTTAGGTATCAAAATATGCATGAAGAAACCTGCATCCACCACTGTATGGAACAACGGCGTCACCGTTTGTTAGCGCTTACATTTTAGTTTTCTATAAATATAAGCACCTAAACAATAGTACCCTCCACACGATCCTATATATAAATATTCGACACCATTTACGTAATCCCTTCTTTTTCTTGTTTCTTTTGTCAGAAAATTCACCGAAATGATTCGACACGTTTCAGGGGGGTCTGACACCCGACACATAGATATGGAATAATACGGTACTCAAATGGTATTATTGTTACAATCTATTAACCTAATTGAGATGAGTGATATCTAAATGAAAGAATGCCCTAGATGCAAGACTGTGATGCATGAAGATGCGGCTGAAGAGTTGGTTGTAGAGGACCATGAGGTTTTACTAGATGGCTTTCTAGCCTGGGTGTGTTCGGGTTGTTCCTATTTTGAAAAGATAGAAAAGGGGAATCAAGATGCTTAAAGAACAGTTTGTGAACGGTGAGATTATTGCCAAGAGAGACGAGGTCACTTATTTATTCAGTTATGGGGATGACCAAGCGAGGATCCTTCACTTAGACGCTAAAGTCATGGGTGCGCCGATGCATGTAGAGGCCTTTTTGAAAATGGGGTACTGGGAGCCGTATGAAGGTGGTGTCGATCCTGCACAGCTTCTTCCGTCCTTAAGAATGGAGTCAGAAACTGGTGTGCTAGCTACTACGGAAGAGAATGAAAGAGTAGAAGCGCAATGCTTTGTCTTTAGGCAGTCAACTAGTCATAAAAAAGAGCTGTACAAAGAGATCGAAAAAGGACGCTTGAGACAAGGTTGGGGGTTTGCGGAAGGTCTATCGCTTCTTAATGGAAGAGACACGTTTATTGACAACTTTAAGCAAGCCTCCTCACATTGGGATGCAACAAGGCTATGGGCGACGTTAAGTAGGATGCTTCAAATAAAGCCCGGAGATATCATGATTATTCCAAAGCAGCCAGACCATCACCATTTTGTTATTATGCAGGCAAAGTTGCGTGAGGACGGGGTAAGTTGTTATGAATTTGCCGACCCATTACAATCGACAGACGATTATCGCCACATTATTCATATTGATAAAGCGAGTATTCAAGTGGTTCATTACGAGGCACTCTATCCTTCCATTATTAAGCGTCTGTTGAAGTCGATTGCTTACTCAAGTCCTGTGAACGTCGTCAGGCGTAAGGAATTTAACGAGGCTATTCATACGTTGCTAGAGTCAGCAACCACATCTAAAGAACTTGAAGAAGCCCATCCTCTTCAGATAAAGATGAAGGAGGTTGAGAAAAAGTTGCATCAAGAGTGGGTAGCAGAAGCAAGAAATCTGCCCCCAAGTGATTTTGAAAAAGTAGTGAAGATATTTATGGAAGCGAACGGTTTCGAAACCGAGCGAGCGAACCACTATGATCGCCTTGGTGGTGATATTGATCTCATTTGTAAAAAAGAAGTTCCGCTCCATACACCGTTTGAGCCAAGTAAAATGGAATTAATTTATTATATTCAAGTGAAAAAGCATAAAGGCAAGACGGATGAGACGGGTGTGAAACAGTTGAATCAGATGGTTGACCATTTACTTGTGGAGAGTGGACAAAACGTGCAGAAGATTCTTATCTCCCTTGCTGATGACTTCTCCGATACGTGTAAACAATTAGCAGACGAGAGTAATGTTCTATTAATTGACGGGCTAGCGTTTGCTGAGATGTATGTTAAGAGTGAGGCGTGATAGCAGTCACCTTAGGCCGGTGCCTGTCCCCCGTTTAACTACAGCATTAGCGCAGTGGGGGTCTGACCCCAAAAGCAAAAGCACAAAAGCAAGATGATGAAGAAGTAGAGGAATGAATGATAGAAGAGCATTGAGGGAATCCTCAATGCTCTTCTATGTTTAAATCGATGTAAAAGAAGCGCGCCGCAGCGCACTCCTTCTTATTTTTTGCCTTTTTTATCACTCGGATGGAGAACCGTTACATTTTGCGGATTCTCAGGATCAAAGACAAATTCAAACTTTCCTCCTCGATCAGGTGTGAAAGATAGTTCTTCTGTCGGTATGGCTTGATTCAACACGTAATGGAATCGGACCGTTTGTTTATTTTTCAAATGAATACCCTTTGAATACCATATTTTACGGTCTTCATCATACGTTAATTCGATATTTTCTGATCCTAGCGTTAAACTCACTTGCTCAATTTCTAGCTCTTCTATTACAAGGTACGCAGCAAAGGCATTCGCTTCGATAGTTAACTCGTTACTTTTTATTCTTTCACCAGTTGTCATATCTTCAAGCGTTAGCACTTCGTTTAGCTCAAGTGTCGTTTCTTCTCCTTTATTGACAGCGATGATTAAGCGCTCTGTGTCGTTTCCGCGTTCAAATACAAGAGCATCTCTTGTGGTTGCATGCTCCTTGAAATACCCGTCTCTTAGAGCGGAGTGATTTTTTCGAAGGTCGATTATGTCTTTGTAGTGAGCAAGTAAATCTTGGTCTTGTTTCTCTTGGTCCCATATCATTGGCTCACGGTACCAACGATCTTTCCAATCTGTGTACTCATTATGGTTCGCGCTCTGAGAAAGACCTACTTCTGTACCGTAATAAATAACTGGTGATCCCGGGAGCATAAACTGTGTAAAGGAAGCTAATTTCAAACGATTTGTTTGATTTCCTGCCTCATATAGAAACCGCGGTAGATCATGATTATCTAAGAAAGTGGTCATGATATATTCAGGATGATACGCCGCTTGATTTTCATTTAGATATCGTACAATTGATTGCATCGAACCGTTAAAGGCAAAGGTTCCTTTAAACGTGTCGTGGAATCCAAAGTCTAGCGACCCATCTAGTTTCCCAGCATACGATGAAATCTTGTCACGATTATCCCAAACCTCACCAAATACATAAACATCTGGATCAATCGATTTCACTTTATCACGGAAATCAACCCAAAAGCTGTAACTAGGACCTTTTGCATAATCTAAGCGTAAGCCGTCAAAATCTAATTCCTCTAACCAAAACGGAACAACCTCATTTAACATATAATCTCGGGCCATCTCATTGTCATTGTTAAACTGCGGAAGTTCGCCAATACCGTAAAAGGTCTCGTATGTGCCATCTTCGTTAAAGTTATACCAATTATAATACGGGCTATCTGCTCCTCGCTCTACTGCATCTTGGAAGAACGGATGCTGATCTGATGTATGGTTAGGCACGAAATCATAGATCACTTTCATATCACGTGCGTGTGCTTTTGTGATTAGTTCTTTCATTGTTTCTAATGTACCAAAATTGCGGTCGATTTCTTTGAAGTCTGCTGGGTGGTAGCCGTGTGAATAAGGCCCTTCGAACACTGGTGATAACCAAAGTGTGTCCACACCTAAGTCTTCTAAGTAATCAAGTTCGTCAATGACCCCTTCAAGGTCGCCGCCCATCCAGTCTTTTAATCCTTCTTCAAGTGGAAGAGACGAATCCACATCATAGTTATTGTCTGGATTGCCGTCTTTAAAACGATCGACGAAGATGTGGTAGATGATCGCATCCTTTGCCCAGTCTGGTGTGCGGAATTGATCGACATAATAAGCAAATTCGGTTGCTTCTTCAGCAGTTTGGCTGTTTGTATCGGCAAATTGCGAAGCTTCGCCATCTGCATCCCATACATCTAGCTTGTATTTTACTGGTGTTTCGTTTGCTTGAGCCGGAATGACGCCTGTGAGCGTGGATGTGTATAATCCGTTTTGCTCGGTTGTGTCAGTGACCGTCATCGCTGTGAAGTCACCATTTGTGGCGTTACCACGAAGGCCTTCAGGTGATGTTCCGTCTGTCGTGTAGTAAATACCGCCATCGGTAATCGGCCCGTAATGTTCAACGGTCGTTGTGATCGTTACTGCGTCTTCACTACTTGGAATATATGGCTCATGGTTAAAGTTATGTGATACTGACTTCGCAACAGGAATGCCTATCCACTCAGTGACGGTATCATTCGTTGTGTTACCTTCTGCTGTAAAGGTTGCTGTGCGGTGTTGATCGATCACTTCAGCAAATTTTGAATCGCCGAGGCCATAGCGGTACTCGAGCGTCTCCCCTGCATCGCCAGCAAGTTCAACTTGCCACGTGCCGTCCTCTGTCTGAGTCATTGGTGTAACCGCGTAATTAAATTGATTTAACGTCGAAGCAACTGTTGGTGTCACCCAACCAGGTGTTGCTTCTGGCAAAGTTAGGTTCAATGTAACACTACCTGTAAAGTCGGTTGTATCGAGACGTACATCGACTTGACGTTCGTTGCTAGGATTAAAATAGAAGAAGTAATTTCCCGACTGTGGTGGAGTAAACGATAGATTCGCTCCGCCCATCCATTGATCGTTCATGACAAACTTGTATTCTACTTTCGTTCCCCCATCTAATGGGATCGCATCGCTCACCCAACGACTTTCTTCCTCATTGTACGTGAGAGGATTGTTGTTCGTTGACCAATCAAGTGCAGATGCATCGCCACGTAAGACAACCGTGTCATACGTCTTGTCTGCGGATTGTGCACTAACTTGCGCTGATTGTGCAAACGGTTGCATAAATAGCGAAAATAATAGAACAACCGCCATAAAGAAAGGAAAAAGCTTCATCTTACTCTGCATAGGGTGGGGCCTCCTTGAAATTGTTTTTTTCTGTAAACACTTTTGATAGCGTTTACATATTCAAGTTAATAGTAATCTATATATTGTTTGAAAGTCTAGTAATTTTCAGATAATTCTAGAAAATAGGTAGAAAGTTGGTGCAAACGATTGCTTTGTTCCCGGGCTAGGGAGGTGGTTCGGGGATGGCGTTTCCAATTTATTGCAGCATTTGCGCGGAAATGCGAGTCAAGTCCTTAATCCTGTGTAAATTAGGATTCAATGTTTCAGCTATTGCTGATGATCATGGTTTAGGTTTGTTTTTATTTTTTGGGAGCGAGGGGTACCCCTCGCTCCCAAAAAATTTCGCTTCGCACTACATGGATGATTCACTGGGAAAATAAAATTTACGTCCACCGCAATCTAACGTTTTTTCGTAATCCATGAGTACCGCACCAATCAGTCGAAAAGCTGATTGATTGTTAGGGAAGATTCGTATCACTCGTTCTCTTCTTCTAATTTCTGAGTTTAAACGTTCTAAGTTGTTGGTTGTTCGTATCTTAATTCGAGCTTCGGCCGGTTCATCCAAGAATTGAATGGCATCTTCAAAGCCTTCATCTAATGTGTTAATGGCCTTCTCATAGGCTTTTTGAAGTTCATATGTTTGAATAAACTCGTTTTTAAGTGTTCTTGCGGCTTCCGGATTAGGCGCATCAAAGATGCTCTTCACCATTTCTCTTGCATCATATGACCCTTTCTTTGGCATACACTGAAAGATATTGCGCTTAAAGTGGACTGTGCAGCGTTGCCAACTCGTGCCAATAAAAGATTCTGTGATGGCACTTTTCAGTCCAGAATGGGCATCAGAAATCAGTAGACGAGGCGATTGAAGGCCTCTTGATTTTAGATAGTCAAAAAAGCACATCCATGCTTCTTTACTCTCTGCGTGATTGACACGTAAACCAATGATTTCTCTTTTATGATCTTGGTTTACCCCCACTGCGATATAGACGGCCTTAGATACTACTTTATTGTGCTCTCTCACCTTAATATACATGGCATCTACGTAGACATATTTATAGTAGGTGATGTTCAAAGGGCGGTCAGCCCATTCCTTTACGAGAGGGTCTAACTTAGCTGTGAGGCTAGAGACAAACGACTTAGAAACGGTTTCTCCGCAAAGCTGTTCTACGATCTTAGTCACCTTACGGGTAGACACCCCGTTCACGACCATTTCTAACATAGAGAGGACCAGTGATTGGTCTGCTCGTTGATATTTTTCAAACAAACTAGTAGAGAACTCCCCACTTCGAGTACGGGGAACTTTAAGCTGTAGTTTGCCGATCGAAACCGTATAATCTCTTTCATAGTAACCGTTACGGTAATCCTTACGATCATCTACCCTTTGATAGAAATCAGACTCCATATACTCGTCGCGCTCTTTTTCCATAAATTCATTTAAGACTAAAACAAGAGAAGACTTTACAACAGCCTCTAATCCAGAATTCATAACCTCATCTTTTAAATTTTCCATATCTAGGGTAAACTTAATTTGAGCCATCATCAATTTCTCCTTTCAATATTTTCGTCGCTGAAAACATTGTTGCCAGAAATTGATGTGGCTTATTCTTTTTTACACAATTATATGGACTCTATCGAAATGCGGTGGATTCGCGCGGAAACATGTGCTTTGTGCGCGGAAATGAGTGGGATTTGCGCGGAAACGAGGTGAATTCGCGCGAAACCGCTCCCTGGGCAGCGATTTGACCTGGCTTTTCATCAAAAAAAGCAGCGACCAAGGGCTGGTGGCTGCATGATTTCAAGAAAATTGATCATTTCTTCATGTATAGGCATGGATGATGTCATTTCTACCGATCGAATAATAGGTTAGTGTCGATTGTTTGACCTCATCTAACGAGTAACAATTGCGCCCGTCGAATAGGACAGGGTTTTTCATCAGCTTGCAGTAGACGTCTACGGGTGTATCGACGATTTCGTCCCATTCGGTCACGAGCAAGCAGGCATCGGCTTGGTCGATCGCTTCTGTAACAGAGTTAGCGTATTCTACGGTCGGCGACAAAATACGTTTTGCTTGTGATTGGGCGACAGGGTCGTAGGCGACGACATGAGCACCCGATTCTAGTAATTCATCAATAATGACAAGAGAGGCTGCTTCTCGCATATCATCGGTATTTGGTTTAAAGGAGAGGCCTAATACCGCAACGCGCAGACCAATGAGTGAACCGAAATGAGCTTTGGCCATGGCGACGAGACGATGGCGCTGGGTGTTGTTCACTTCAATGACTGATTTTAATAGTTTAAAATCATGCGTCACGTCTCCTGCAATTTGGACGAGGGCTTTTGTATCTTTTGGAAAGCAAGATCCACCGTATCCGATGCCGGCGCGGAGAAAAGAGCGACCAATTCGCTGATCCATCCCCATTCCACTCGCGACATCGTCGACATTTGCCCCTAATTCATCACATAAGTTAGCAATCTCATTTATGAAACTTATTTTTGTTGCTAGAAAAGCATTGGCTCCATATTTGATAAGTTCAGCACTACGGCGGTCGGTGAGAAAAATCGGTCGTTCAAATGGTTCGTAGATCGATCTGACTAGTTCAGAGGAGTGGGCATCTTGTGCACCGATAACGATTCGGTCGGCTTGAAACGTATCGGATAACGCTTGACCTTCTCTTAGGAATTCTGGTACAGAGACGACATGGATCGAGTGTAGAGATATGGTATTCATCATCGTTTCGAGACATTCATTTGTTCCAACGGGCACCGTGCTTTTGATTACTACAACGGTCGAGTGGCGAATTTCTTCTGCTACGGTGCGGCATGCGGCTTCTATATAAGAGAGATCGGCTGAACCGTCCTTCCGCTCTGGTGTCCCAACAGCGATGAAGATGACATCCGCTTCGGCGAAAGCTTGTGTAGGAACGGTCGTAAAGGCCAAACGATTCGCTTCGATGTTGCGAATTAGATAGCTTTCAAGGCCTGGCTCATAGATGGGCGTGTTCCCTTGGCGTAGCTTTGCTACCTTTATTTCATCTACATCAAGACAAATGACCTCATGGCCAACTTCTGCGAATGCAATACCTGTCACAAGACCAACATACCCTGTACCAACCACCGTGATGTTCATCCTCTCACAGCACCCTCTCTCGTAACAGAATCAATGTATGCCAATAAGTCCTCGCGCAAATCCTCACGTTCAAGAGCAAAATCAATCGTTGCTTTTAAATACCCTAACTTATCACCGACATCGTACCTCTTCCCGCTAAACTCGTAAGCAAGAACGGCTTGATGTTTGTTTAACTCTCGGATCGCATCGGTTAGCTGGATCTCTCCTCCTGAACCGGGTTTGATTTGCTCTAAGATCGGGAAAATTTCGGGCCTTAGGATATACCGACCTTGGATCGCAAATCGAGAGGGTGCGTCATAGACTGGCGGCTTTTCTACAAGATCATGGAGAGGGTACAAGCCGGGCTCCAGTGCTGTCGTTGTCGGCTCAATAATCCCGTATTTTGAGACTTCTTCTTGGGCCACTTTTTGCACGCCAAGAACCGAACATGGGTATCGTTCATAGATATTCATTAATTGACCAAGACATGGTTTGTCACTACGTACAATGTCGTCACCAAGCAACACAGCAAACGGCTCATCTCCAATGAAGCTTTTTGCACACAGAACAGCATGCCCGAGTCCTAGTGGCTCTTTTTGTCTTATGTAATGGATGTTGGAGAGCTTAGAGATCTGTTGAATCTGCTCTAATACGTCCCACTTTTCTCGTTTCGCTAACGTTTCTTCAAGCTCATACGACTTATCAAAGTGATCCTCAATCGCGCGTTTGCCACGTCCGGTGACAATAATAATGTCTTCAATTCCTGATGCAACGGCTTCTTCAACAATAAATTGAATCGTCGGCTTATCAACAATCGGGAGCATTTCTTTCGGCTGAGCTTTCGTTGCTGGCAAAAATCGTGTACCTAGACCTGCTGCTGGAATAATCGCTTTACGAACTTTCATCCACACGCCTCCTGGTCAACATCTATTTTTTAATGGTACTTTCAATCTGATTATATCAAGATTAAATGTAAGTATTCGTTGAGATTTTGTAAAGGGAGGGGATGGTATTTCCAAATTATTGAAGCGTTTGCGCGAAAATGTGGTCGATTCGCGCGGAAACCGGTACTTTATGCGCGGAAGCTTGTTTAATTTGCGCGGAAACGAGGAGATTTCGCGCGGAAGTGCCTCCTCTCTCCTATTTCTAACTGAAAAAAATAAAAAATCCTCTTAGAAAAGAGGATTTCTTATTGAATGCTTATCCGTGTACGTATTCAGGGGGGCCATTCGGTGTAAAAACATCACTAGAATATGCTGAAACTGGTGTAGCGAGTAGAAAAGTTAAGACCAATCCACATATAATAATTTTTTTCAAAATATTCTACCTCCTTTTGCGTTTAAATTATTTATAGCATATTATATAGATCCATGCATTACTTGAAATAGAGATTCTGTGGTAGTCTCATCATGATTACTAGGTTAAAAGTCTCATTTCCATACAAAAGTATGAACATATGAATACATCTCATTTTTTTGGAGGGTTGATTGATGGATTATTCAATAGGTGAACGTATTAAAGACTTAAGGGAACATTTAAAGATGTCTCAAAAAGATCTGTGTAAAAACATTTGTACTCAAGGGCTAATCAGTAGAATAGAACGCAGTACGACCATTCCAACTGCTCCATTACTCCATCAATTAGCTTTGCGACTCGGTGTCGATCTAAATTATTTTTTTGATGACATATCTCGTAACGGGATCAACTATGTTCAAGAAGTGAAGCTAACGATTAACAAACTCATTCATTCCCATGACTATCATGAAATCATGAAAATCGTTCAACTCGAAAAGAAAAATCCACTATTTCGAGAGTCGCACCTTCAACAGTACTTACTTTGGAGAGAAGGCATCTGTATCTATCATTTAGAAAAGGATAGTGAAAAAGCTCTTTCTTTTTTAGATAAAGCATTACAAGTGAGACCCGGTACTAACCATACATTAACTGAAATAGAAGTAGATATATTAGCTTCTAAAGCCATTGTCTTCAGTAAGATAAACGATCTTGGACAAGCCGCTGCCATCTACGAACACATTTTTCGTAAAATCGGCTCATTCCCAAACTTTAAAAACAAACGATTGCTCATCCGTGTTCTTTATAATGCTAGCCGCAATGCTTTTGATAGACAAAACTACAAGGAATCCCTTTCTTATGCAGACAAAGCTTTAAATATTTGCATAGAAGAAGAGCATCTTTATTTACTAGGGAATCTATTTTACTTAAAAGGATGCACGTTGTTTCGTCATGACCGAACACAAAAAGCAACTAGTTTAAAGTTATTACATCATGCATGGCAAATCTATCAATTAAACCCTATACCTGTTCTGATAAATAGTTTAGAAGAAGAAATCGCCTATGTAAGGACCTCTTAATACTATAGTTAAATATTGTATATGAACAAGTTAATATCACTATGTAAATAAAGAAGGTAACGAACGATTGATGGTTCGTTATCTTCTTTATTGTGTAAGCTTGTCCATTTTCAAGGTTAGAATATTCTGTCTATTAATCCTACAATGTGAGTGTAGTACTACTATATTCGAGGGGGTTGTTATATGAAGGGTATGAAGGTTACTGGTTTGTTGCTTGGTCTTGTGTTGGCGGTTGTGTTTGTGTTCTCTACTTTATCAGTGAGTGCGAATGGTAAAGGTGTGGAGCGCGTTGAGTATTTGATTGGGTTCCATGAAAAAGCGAATAAAGATGAGGTCAATCAAGCAGGCGGAGAAGTGGTTCATGAGTTTACATACATGCCTGTGCTTCAAGTGAAAATTCCTGAGCGAGCGGCTAAAGCTCTTGAAAACAATCCGAATATCGCATTTGTTGAAAAGAATGAAGAGGTAACTGCTACTCAAACGGTACCATGGGGAATCACTCATATTAAAGCTCCGACTGTTCATAGCTGGGGCAATCGTGGGGGCGGCGTGAAAGTAGCTATCCTTGATACAGGTGTCGCGAATCATCCTGACTTACAAATTTCTGGTGGGGCAAGCTTTATTGGCTCTGAACCATCTTATCAAGATTTAAATGGGCACGGTACGCATGTTGCTGGTACAGTTGCGGCGTTAAACAATAGTTATGGTGTGCTTGGTGTGGCTCCTTCTTCAAGTATTTATGCGGTCAAAGTGTTAGATCGTAACGGTGGTGGTTCTCACGCGAGTATCGCTCAAGGCATTGAGTGGTCGATTAGCAATGGGATGGACATTGTGAACATGAGTTTAGGTGGGCCTACGGGTTCGAATACGCTAAAGCAAGCTGTCGATAATGCGTACAATCTTGGCGTTTTACTAGTCGCTGCTTCTGGGAACACAGGAACAGCTGGCATTCAATTCCCAGCTCGCTACAACACGGTCATGGCTGTAGGCGCGGTTGATTCACGCAATCGTCTAGCTTCATTCTCCACTTTCGGAAATGAACAAGAAATTGTCGCTCCAGGCGTCAACGTACAAAGTACGCATTTATCAAATGGTTATGTGTCTCTAAACGGAACATCGATGGCTAGCCCACACGTCGCTGGTGCTGCTGCTCTTGTGAAGAGTGAGTACCCTTGGGCAACGAATGCTCAAATCAGACAACGATTAAATGACACAACGACTCCTCTTGGCAACGCGTATTACTTTGGAAACGGTCTTGTCGACGCATCTAGAGCGGCTTATTAATCAAGTCTAGTAATCTACTTTTATAGAAGAGGAGTGAGTTACATTGAAAAGAATAGTTGTCTCTTGGTTAATCATGGCTCTCATCTTAATTCCGTCGATCGCCTTTGCTTACGACGGGAACGGGAAAGAGCAACGTTCGGACTACCTCGTAATGTTCGATGGTCCTGCAAACAAAGGATTATTTAAAGCCTTTGGTGTTCAAGATCAGGATATTATTCATGAGTATGATCTACTTGATGTGGTACAGCTGAATTTAACGACAAATCAAGCTACGGCTCTCAAAAATCACCCTCAGATTAAGTTTGTCGAGGAAAATGCCGAAGTATCCGCTTATGGACAAGCTGTTCCATGGGGTGTACCTCATGTGCAAGGAACAGCAGGACATGACTTAGGTTTTACAGGGAATGGTGTGAAAGTAGCGATTTTAGACACGGGGATTGACAATACTCATGAAGATTTAGCGGCAAATGTAAAAGGCGGGCATTCTGTATTTACTGATGCGGCTAACCTTGACCCTTTTTATGACGAAGATGGTCATGGTACGCATGTTGCTGGAACGGTAGCAGCGATCAATAACGACTTAGGCGTTCTTGGTGTGGCTCATCAAGCCGATCTTTATGCGGTAAAAGTATTAAATAATAGCGGAAGTGGCTCGTATGCTGGGATTGCAGCAGGCATTGAGTGGGCAATTCAAAACGACATGGATATTGTAAATATGAGCTTAGGTGGCTCTCAAAGCTCTGCAATTTTAAAAGAGTTTTGTGATCTTGCATATGCAGAAGGTCTTCTAGTCGTTGCGGCGGCAGGTAATGAAGGGAACCGAGGTGGCAATAACGACACCGTCGGCTACCCTGCAAAATACGATTCCGTCATCGCCGTAGCAGCTGTTGATCAAAACAATAATCGTCCGACTTTTTCTAGTACAGGACCAGCAGTTGAATTGGCGGCCCCAGGTGCAAACATTTTAAGCACAACTCCAAATAACAGATATGCTGCTTATAATGGAACATCTATGGCCTCCCCTCACGTTGCTGGAGTTGCAGCACAAATTTTAGAGGCTAAACCAACCTTATCAAATGTAGAAGTGCGAGAACTTCTTCGACTTTCTGCAAAGGATTTAGGTAACAGTAGACAGTTCGGATACGGCTTAGTTCAGACAGTCGACGCAATTCAATATTAAAAAAAGAAAAGGCGACGCCCAAAAATTGGGTGGTCGCCTCTTTTTTAATGAATTCGTTTCGCGCCTAAATATCGTGCACCCCAGTAGCTGTTGCTCATGCTTGTGACTGCAACACCTGTTGATGAGCCACTGTGGATGAATTGATTGTTTCCGATGTAGATCCCGTTATGAGATGGGCCTCCGCTAACTGTTGCGAAGAAGACGATATCTCCAACGCTTGGTGCACCTACCGTTGTGCCTGAGCTCCATTGTTGGGCAACCGTGCGTGGAACGGAGATGCCGTTGTCGCTGAATACACGTTGGATAAAGCCGCTGCAGTCAAAACCAGCTGTTGTTGTTCCACCGTAACGATACGGTGTGCCGATGTAGCGGTTTGCACTTGCAACAAGACTTGAAGCTAGTCCACTTGTTGATGACGAGCTGATCGTTTGCTCTCCTTGATCCGAAGATTTCGCGCTAGATCCGTTCATCTGAAGAAGCGTCTGAGCACCAGCAATTCCGTCAACTTGTAAGCCATTGACCGCTTGGAAACGACGTACTGATTCCGTTGTGATCGCTCCATAGTATCCTGTTGAGTTGCTTGTGAAATAGCCTAGTTGGCGTAAACGATCTTGCATTGTTTTCACTTCAGCACTTTGCATGCCTTCACGTAATGTTGTTGATGTTGGCGCTGCGCTTGATGCTGTTGTTGTTGACCCATTTGCAAGGGCTGCGAATGTTTGTGGGCCGGCAATTCCGTCTGCCGTTAAGCCTCTCGCAGATTGGAAGCTACGAACCGCACTCGCTGTTAACGGACCAAACACACCATCGACTGTAGAGCTGAAATGTCCATGCGTACGCAGTTGCTGTTGGAGCGATGTGACTGCACTTCCTCTTGATCCTGTGCGTAGTGTCGATGAAGCTTGTACGGGCGCAGCTGTTGCTTGTCCACCGCTTGCTTGCATCGCTGCAAATGTTTGTGGACCCGCAATCCCGTCTACTGTTAATCCGTGTGCTGCTTGGAACTTACGAACCGCTTCTTCTGTGATCGAGCCGTAGTAACCTGTTGCGCGATCAAACGTAAAGTATCCTTTTGATTGAAGTGCCTCTTGTAGTTCAATCACATCTCCGTGGTTCATTCCTACACGTAACGTTTGATCCCCTAATGCTGCCTCTGTCCATTGTGGTGCTGCAAGGAAAAGTCCTGCTGCAACAACTGAAGTCATAATTACTTTTTTCATTCTATGTCTTCCTCCTGTATCGTTTCCGTAAGTTTTGTATTATATGATCGTTTCTCAGTTTTACATAGCTTTATAGATCTCAATAGATTACTAGATTGTTTTTGAGATTTGCTCACTTATAGTAGCAAACTTTTCCACGTTTCGACGGAATGTTACAAAACTGTAATCAAAGATAGGACTAAAAACATGAAGAATATGGGAGTTTATACTTAGGAGGAAGAGGGAATAGCGTGTTAAGTGAAGTATTTTCTAATATTCGGGTGTATTTGCGCGAATAATGGGAATTTTCGCGCGGAAGTCTGTGCGTTTCGCGCGGAAGTGTATCAAGTTTGCGCGAAAGCCTCTTTTTTGGCACGAAAAAGCCCCGAAGCAGCTGCTCCAGGGCCAAATTTTAACCTAAAACGACGTAACCTTTATCCTCAACGGCTATGGCCATCTTATTTTTATCCACTTTTGCTGGATCATATTCAACGGTTGCGGTTTTGTCATTCAAATGGACGTCAGCGTGGATGACACCGTCCAATTCCTCTAAGGCCGTCTTTACCGTTTCAAGGCAATTGCCGCAACTCATTTTTTCAATTTGAATCGTTAGCTCGCTCATGTTGGACCTCCTCACCGTTGTATTGCCAGTAATTCCTGCATTAATTCTTAGTATATCCAAGAAATAAATCTTCTATAAAGTGTCACAACTACTCTAAATGTTGATATGAAATGCCATCTATAATAAAGAGATGTTTAAAAAGGCGGTGTACGTGCATTGTTAGATTATACTATTCATCAACGAGATCGTAATTTGGAGGATGTTGTGTTGGTTCACGGTTTTGGTGGGACTTCGAAGATCTTCCGTTTACAAATGAAATCATATATGGAACACTTTAACGTGATCACGATTGAGTTACCTGGCCACGGCGAATCGCCTGACATCGATGCTTATGATGAGGCTTTTACTTGGAAGCTTGTAACAGATGAAGTCGAAAAAACATTGGACAAGATTGGCATAAAGAAAGCTCATTTTGTTGGAGTGTCTCTTGGAACGATTATTATTCATCAACTGATGCAGCAAGCGCCTGAGCGTGTAAAAAGCACGGTGATGGCAGGATGTGTAACAAAATTTACTTTTTCTGCAAAAATACTCTTGAATATAGGCAAACTAATTAAACCATTTACGCCTCACTTATGGATCTATAAGCTATTTGCTCAGATCATGATGCCTAAGGAAAATCATAAAAAATCACGTGACATTTTCATTCGTGAAGCCGTAAAGATGAAACGTAAAAATTTCATGGGGTACTACAATGCCGTTCAGAAAGTTGAAATGGCTTACGAATATGTGCAAGACTATGCGGCACACGTAAAAAAGCTTTATGTGTCTGGGAGTGAGGATCACTTTTTCATCGAGGCTTTAAAAGAAGATATCGAAAGCGACCCTAATGCCCAAATGGTGACGTTTGAGAAATGCGGTCACCTATGTAATATAGAAAGATCTCGTAATTTTAATGAAGTGTCAGTGAATTTCCTACTTGAGCAAGTCGAAAGAATCAGAAAGATTTCATAAAAAGCAGCAAGAAGATGGAGTGATACGACTATGAATATATTCTTAACCGGTTCGACAGGCTTTCTTGGTGGTCGTTTGATTAAAAACCTCGTCCATCAACAGCCAAATACGCTGTATGTTTTAGTTCGTGATCTCGAGAAGGGCGAGCAATTAAAGGCGACCTTTTCAAAAGAGGAACAAGAAAGCATTCATTTGCTAGTTGGTGATATTACCAAGGTGGATTGTGGATTGTCTCAGGCGGATGTATCGAAGCTCACTGGAGTCGTTGATGTGTTTTATCACTTGGCTGCTTTGGTGAAATTTGATCTGGATTTGCGCGATGATTTATTTGCGATCAATTATGACGGCACAAAGCATGCCCTAAATCTTGCACAACAAACTGGCGCGAAAAAGTTTCTTTATGTTAGTACGGCATACACAGTCGGCAAGCGCTCGGTTGGTGTTGAAGAGTTGTATGATCCTCAGGCTTCGTACAACAATCCGTATGAGGAAAGCAAAGTAAAGTCAGAACACCTCGTCTTCTCGTATGCCGATCAGATGGATGTTTCGATTTTACGCCCATCGATCATCGTTGGTGACTCCAAAACCGGTGAGGCCGATTCAATGTTTACATTGTACGGGTTCATGCGCGCGCTCGAAATTTTCCAGCGCAAAATCAATCGGAGCGAAGACGGACGAGTTGGGACGTATCGACTTGTAGCGAATAAAGAAGGAACGTCGAATCTAGTCCCTGTTGATTATGTGGCTGATATCTTAAGCTTAGCGGCAACGAGAGCCGAAGCGGGGAAAATTTATAATGTGACCAACCCTGTCGCACCGAAAAATATCGACCTTCTCAATATGTTGAAAAGCGCATTGAAATTCGACAATTTATCGGTCGTCGATGATGCGACCGACTACCACTTGTCTCCGATTGAAACGCGATTAAATACTATGGTCGACGTATTTAACGTCTACTTATCAGGTGCGATTCAATTTGAAGATAAAAATACGCAGGCGTTGATCGCCGGTTCATCGGTTAAGCATTTAGCAATGTCAGCTGAGACGGTGCAAATGATCATGAATGTATATATGAAGCAGCCAGTTAGATGAAGAGTGTCCTCCGCATATGTTGTGTGGAGGGTTTTTTGTGTGGGATTGCTGGACGTGGGGTCGGTACGGTCATTTGAATTTCCAGTTTTTTGCTGCATTTGCGCGGAAATCGAGTCAGTTCGCGCGAAAGTGTGATCGATTTGCGCGGAACAGTAACTTATTTGCGCGAAAACATGACCAATTCGCGCGGTAACGATTGAACAAGTCAAATCAACTAAAAAAAGCCGTTCTTCCTCTCGCATCGGTGCGGGGAAGGACGGCTCTTCTTTTTAAAAGTTGAACTTCTAGCTTGTTTTTGAAGTTATTCAGCTGTTTGAGCTGTTTTTCACTTCATTTTTATTTCGCTTAGATGTCTTGCGGCTTCGAAACTGTGATGTTGCTTATCACGATTGCCTGTAACGATAATTTCTTGTCCTAAATGACTCGGATTAGAGATCAGTCCGTATGACGAACGCTCTTTTCCTTTTAGGTCGACAAGAATCATCTTGCTACGGTCTGTTTCATCCGGCGAATCGGCCACAAGCAGGTTATGGTCATTGTAGAAGCCTTTACCAATAGCTACATGATTACGTGAACGTACATTTCCGACAACATAGCCTTTGAATGTGAACTCACCTTTAGCTGCAATTGCGTCGGCTATTGTGTGAAATTCCTCTTCTGGTTCTGGTGTTGGTTCTGGATCTACTGGTTCGATTGGTTCTGGATCTGGTGTTGGTTCTGGGTCTACTGGATCTACCGGTTCGACTGGTTCCGGTTGCTCTTCACTAATAATGAACTCGAAACCGGTTGGTCGTTGTAATCCTGATCGTGTAAAGTACGTTGTTAGATCTCCAGTAACCTCTATTTGCTTACCGAGATTTTCTGGATTGTCCGCTAGATTTAGTGCTGTGCGGATCGCGTTATTTGGAAGTTGGACAGGAAGCACTTTGCTCATTTCGCGCTCATTCGGGTCATCTGCTAGCATCAGATTTGTCGCTACAAAATTCCCTTCAAAGTTACCCGTCATTGTTCCTACTATAAATCCGCGTACTGTTGCAGTTCCTTCATTATTCGCGATCGCTTCAGCAACCGTTAAATAATCTTTTGGCACGTGTACCTCTTCATCAAACTCGACAACATCATCTACAAAACGAGGTTTCAGTTGTGGTGTTCCTCTGAATTGGCTGGAAGCACCTGTGACTGTCACAACATCGCCTTCATTGAATACAAATGTGTCATACGTAACGCCTGTGCGATTATCGATTCGTACAACTACTTTTTCTCCGTCTTTGACTGCATCGAATTCGACCGTTCCAAAGTTTTGTTCTCTAATGTTTTCAATCGTTACTCCTTGTAACTGGATCAGTTGACCTTCGTTTTCAGGACCTACTTGATTGGTTGTGACCACTTTAGCAGCTGGCACGTCTGTTGTTCCTATTTTTTCAAGGTTTGATAGATTGGTTACTTGAAGTTCTCCATTAAAGTCGCCAAGTGTTCCTTTAATCTTAACTTCGTCGCCCATTTCTACGTCATATGTGTTTTGGAAAACATAGATACCAGCTGTGTCATCTTGAAGATAGAAGCCTTTTTGGCCCCATGCGCCTGGTGTTGACGTCACAATGCCTTGTGTTTCGACAAGTGCGTCTTTATCAGCTGTGCGTACTTCTGCGATGCTAAGTTCTAACACTTCTGGATCTGTCACTTCCACCTCAGACGGATCTGGGTAGTTAGCAGGATCTGCATACGCGTATGCAGTTGGTGCTTGCATTCCTGGTGTTTGGAAATATGTTTCTAAGCTTCCTGTGATCGTTACAAATGTTCCTAAGTTATCAGGGTTGTTCACAAGATTAAGTCCGTTTCGAACAGCTGTACCGTTACCTAGTTGGACTGGTAGCATCTTGGCACGATCTGTTTCTTCTGGGTGATCTGCAAGTAACAAGTTAGATGGAGCATGTCCGTCTTCGCCTTGGATTACTTGATTTGAATTGATCGAACCGACGATGTATCCGCGCACCTCTTTTGTTCCGGTATTATTAGCAATAGCTTGTCCGACTGTGATCGTGTTATCGTTCGTATCTGGAATCTCAACTCCGTCAATACGGATACGATCGCCTTCGTTGTAGTCGACCGGGCTATCTTGATTTTGGATGTATTCAATCGTTGCTTTCCATACCGATGTTGCAGATGTATCAATGACACGGTCGCCTAAATTATAGAATCCACGTCCGTGCATGAAATCATTGTAAGCCACCGTATACGTTTGAGCCGGGTCTAGTTCTGAACCGTCTGCTAGTAAAATCGTTGCATCGTCAAACCCGCCACTACTTTTCGGGTATAACGTGTATTCGATACCTGATGCTTGGAGATCAACCATTCCGTGATGGTTCGATTGAGAAAGAATCACTTCTTTAATTCTCGCTCCTGTTGTTTCTACCTTCACTACTTGATTATCAAACTGATCAAGTGCTTCAATTTGCTTATCTGTGATTGATCCAGCAGGAATTTGTCCACCCACAGATGATCCGTTCAATAATGCGATATCACTGTCTGTCTTCGTGCGAATTGCATCTGTATAAAGATTTCCAATACCTACATCAGCTAACTCTTTATTTGCTGAGTATAAACCACGTTCTGTTGATCCAATCACGTCACCTGCAGCTGGAGCAGTAGGATCGACGCTGATCTGGATGCGCCCTTCAGTGCGATAATCAATGTCTTGACCGTTTGCTGTAAGCTTTTTAGCAAACTCGATCATTGCATCCGTCATTAGTGAACTTTCGGCTTCAAGCTCTACCGCATCTTCCGTATTAAAACGATAGCCACCGCCACCTGTTCCGATGTAATCCGGTACAGCTAGTTTAAATGTTTGATCTAAATCAAGAGGTGTTCCATCAGGATGTGTTAAATTCATTTCTACTAAATGGTTCGTTAGATTTGTAACAATCTCATAGTGAATGCCAGAGATTTGTAGATCGATTTGGTTTCGTCGGTTGTAGGAATGTGTTAAAACTTCTTTGATTTCATGACCTGTCATTTCAAAGATCATAATTTCATTTGCGAATGGTTCAACCGTATAAATGTCGCGTTTAGTAATGGGGCCGGTCGCAATGTTATCACGGATACCACCATTATTTGTGATCGCAGCATCGGCGTTCGTGTAATCACGAATGGCATCTGTCCAGAAGTTCCCTAGGGGAGCATCTTGGTTATAGCGGCCATTACGAGTTAGACCTGTTTGAGTAAAGCCAATTTCATTATTTAGCCATTGCATTTTATCTTCATAGTAATCGATGACATCTTGTACTTCTTGGTCAATGTCTGTTAATTGTGATACTCGTTGCAAAGAGCCATTTACATTGGTTACTTGTTTTGAATCTGGATCTAATGTCATGTGTACTTTTCCGACGTTATCAAGGTTCGCTCCTGCTTGAACGATCGGAGTACCGTTGACAACATCAGGTGTAATTAACGTTGTATGAGTATGTGCACCAATAATCAGGTCAAAATAATCGACATCTCGTGCCAATTGTTGAGCAGCCGGGTGACCGATATGTGTGAGGGCAATAACAACATCTGATTTTTCTTCTAAAATGTCTTTGTACTCACGAGCAACTTTTGCATAGTCACTTTCAAATTCTAACCCTACGATACCTGTAGGAGATGTAGAAGGTGGTGCTTCTGTGATCGCAAGCACACCCACTTTTACGCCATCAAGCTCAAAGATTTGGTAAGGTGCTGTTTGTTGAATAGGAATCGTGGAGTCGACCACTTTCATATTCGCCGCAAGCCACGGAAAGTTTGACTCTTCCATACGTTGTGCGAATGCTGCTTGACCGTAGTCAAACTCATGGTTACCAATAACCATCGCATCAACACCAACTAAATTCAATACTTCGATTAGTGGTTTGCCGTATTGTAAGTCAACAACAGGATCGCCGCTAAAAATGTCTCCTGCGTCTAAATACAAAGAACGATCGACTTTTGCTCTCTCACTTTTTATGTAAGCAGAAGCCTTTCCGAACCCTTGATACGAAGAGTGAATATCATTCGTGTAGAGGATGCTAAGCTCTAGCTCATTGTTGCTAGATTCAGCAGAAACACTAATAAGACCAGGGGCAAAAGAAGAAGTGATAATGAGAACACTTAAGAAGAGAATGATGCTTTTCTTTAATATAGTAAATTTAAAATTCAACGTTTTAACCTCCTAATAGTATGTTACAGCACGCGCCAAACGGTCGAAGCAACCTCACCTCCTGAATTTCAACTGACTTATTTCTACCTTGTAATCTTAGCAGTAAAATTAGTTTTTTTTACTAAATTGAATGTAAAAGTTTGGTTAATAGATTGTTAATATGAATATTTACAATTTTTAATCTATCTATCGGCGCGTGACTATAGTCTTAATTAAGAGAGTGTAGATGAATATCAGTTTATGTCGAATGGATTTTTCGTATGAAGTTTTACTAAACAGGACTATAGTAGTTACTTGCGAGAAGTGACTGAATTTGTTTTAGTTACCATTTTTTTGCTGCGTTTGCGCGGAAACCGAGCTAGTTTGCGCGAAAGTATGATAGATTCGCGCGGAACCGCAACGTATTCGCGCGAAAACACCACCATTTCGCGCGGTAACGATTCTTCTTCTTAGAATCGAGGTCATCTTTCGTCTAATTTTTGTATCATTTCTGCTAATTGATCAACATCTAGTTCATATGTCGTTCGTTTTCCGTATCCTTTATTGTCTACATGAAGGTTTTTCAGTATTCTCCGTGCTAAATCTTTGTCTATTTGTAAAAAATGTCGAGTTGCTTTGTTTGTGATCATCGTTTGAATGAGGTGGGCATAGTCAATGAGGCTCTCGAGATGAGCGCTTCGCGAACGGTAATAACAGTGGGAACAGACCCATTTTCCATGAAGTCGGGTCATAGGGATGGCGTGGCAAGATGGGCAGTGCACACCTTTAATCAAATCACTCTCTGTAAGTTGATAATAGTCAAATGGATCAAAGGAGGCTGGCGTATGTTTTTTGGTGAGGAGACGGGTTAATTTCCGAATTGTTTTCTGGCATAACAGAGGGGTACGGTGGGTTTTGGTGAAGTGCTCGATCCGGTTTGTGAGGTTGGTGTCGCGTGTGATAAAGGTGCGAATGTGGCGAGCGGACTCTGAGAAAGTAATGCGGCTTGAGGAATTGGCGACGACGACCAGTGTCTCAATTGGGACTTCGGGATAGTTGTGCTGCGCGAGAAAGGTGCGGAGTTGTTTCGCTTGGTGCTTTACTTGAGTAATCGGGTCGGGGAAAATGTCCTCCGCATCAGCGGTCTGGCGGATCAACTGTTGAAATTCCGGCTCAAACGTTAGAGTGCCAAACAGATTCTTTACTTCAACCAGCAGGATGTAGGTTGGTGTGAGGATGAGCGTGTCGATTTGAAAAAAGTACTCCCCACTTTTGAGCCTGAGATCATGAAGAATGGTGTACTCCTTTTTCGGCAAAAAGCTTAAATGGTAGTCAAGAGCCACTTCTCCTTTGTATCCGGCCTTTCGTTTAGCTACATCTGCTTCAATCTGCGTTCTTTTCGTATGATGCGAAGAGATTCTGCGCATCATAGCTTCTAATTTTGAGATCGTGACGGGGTACGTTCGTGGTTTAGCGATCATAAGGTCCTCCTTACATCGGTTTTCAAGTCATCATTCGAGATTGTTCGTCGATTTTCCTTCGCTCCTGTTCACTTTCGCGCAACTTTTTTGTCGATTCGAGCGAAATGATTAGGTTTCCGCGCGAGATACTTCTCTTTTCGCGCGAACCTACGTCATTTTCGCGCAAATGCAGTAAAATAATGGAAAATCAATCCCAACCTTCTCTACTCCCCATACAACCGACTCTCTAAATCTCCTCGCACAAAACCGAGCCGACCGTCTTCACAGTCTTTCAACAACTGTTCTTTTCGGAGCTTAGTGAGTGTACGATTTATCGTTTCGCGCGTTGTTCCGATCATTTTTGCTAGCTGCTGATTCGTGTAGGCAGATAGGATCATCGTGACGCCGCTCGGCAGCTCGCGACCGTTTGTATCTCCTAAGCGGATGAGTAACTTAATAATTTGTTCGTACGTATTATTGACGATTTGTGCTTCGAGACGGTCTTGGAGGTCGACAATTTTTGCGCCTAATACGTTGAACACTTGGATGCATAACTCTGGGTTGTTTCGTAACACTTGCTCAAATCCTCGAATCGGAATCACAACTAGTTCCGCTTGCTCGAGCGCTTGTGAGTAGGCGGGGTATGAACCTTTTCGGAAGAACCCAACATGAGGAAACATCTCACCCTCTTTTAAAATCGCCACAATTTGCTCGCGTCCGCGGTGATCCATCTTATAAATCTTGATGCGGCCACTATAAATGAAATAAACGTTCTCGATCGGCTCGCCTTGCATGAAAATATGATTATTTTTTGTCCACTGGCGATTGATCGATATCTCAACGATTTGATTTAGCGCCTGCTCATCAATCTTTTTAAATAAAGGAAAATGAGTTAACAGTTCTTTGATGGTCGCTGGATTCAACATGCGAATTCCTCCTTCATAAATTAGTCACATCATTAGTGATGTAGATCACACCCCTAAATTCTTCCCCTCTTTATACTAATAAGTGTATAAATCACATAGGCAAAGGGGAGAGTTTTATGTTATCAAAAGAAACCATTTCCATTATAAAGTCTACTGTTCCGGTATTGGAAGTTCACGGTGTGACGATCACGAGTCGTTTTTATCAGAGGTTGTTTGAGAAGCACCCTGAGTTGTTAAATATGTTTAACCATGCAAATCAAAAGAAAGGTCGCCAGCAAACGGCATTAGCAAACTCGATTCTCGCTGCTGCGGTGCATATTGATCAGCTCGAGTCCATACTACCTGTCGTCAAGCAAATCGGTCATAAACATCGCAGTTTAGGCGTGAAGCCGGAGCATTATCCGATTGTCGGCGAGACGTTGCTTGAGGCGATTAAAGAGGTGCTTGGAGAGGCGGCAACCGATGAGATTTTACAAGCATGGGGTGAGGCGTACGGCGTGATCGCTGATGTGTGTATCGGTGTCGAGAATGAAATGTATAAAGAAGCGGCCTCACAAGTTGGCGGTTGGTCTGACTTTAAAGAATTTGTCGTAGCAAAAAAAGTGAGGGAGAGTGATGTCATTACCTCGTTTTATTTACAACCTTGGGACGGAGGAACGATCGCCGATTACCAAGCCGGCCAATATATTACGATTAAAATACAACCTGAAGGCCATGAACACACGCATCTTCGTCAATACAGCTTATCTGATGCCCCGGGAAATGATTACTACCGGATTAGTGTTAAACGCGAAGTAGATGGGGTTGTTTCCAATCAACTTCATGACCAATATAAAGTCGGTGACAAAGTAGAAGTGAGCGCCCCAGCTGGAGACTTTGTGCTAGATACGACGCAAACCGAGCCAGTTGTGCTCATTAGCGGAGGGGTTGGCGTCACACCGATGATGAGCATGCTTAAGACGATTGTACGAGAGCAACCTGAACGTGAGGTGATCTTCATTCATGCCGCGCAAAACGGTTCAGTGCAAGCATTTAGAAAAGACGTCGAGGAAATCGCAGCAACTTCTGCTCATGTTCGTAATTATTTTTGTTACGCGGAGCCGACAAAAGCTGACATCAACCTTGGTGCGTTTCATTATGATGGGCTAATTGAGCTTGATTGGCTGCGTGACGTGTTGGAAAATATCGATTCTGACGCTGACTATTATTTCTGTGGACCTGTTCCTTTCATGAAAGTGATTAATCAGTATCTAAAAAAGCTCGGTGTTGAAGCGGAGCGTATCTATTATGAGTTTTTCGGCCCCGCAGGTAATTTGACAGCCGAATTAGAGGATGAAATTACGACGAAATCTTGATGAGAGGCGTTTCCGCGCATATAAGGTAAGAAATCGCGCAAAATGATTCGGTTTCCGCGCGAGACTCTCCTCTTTTCGCGCGAATCAACGCCATTTCCGCGCAAATGCAGCAAATATATGGAAATAACTCACCTCTAGACATCTCTAACAAAAAGAAGACACCAAACTAACTTGGTGTCTTCTTCTTGTAAATGTACCTCGCCGACTCGAGGATGGGAGGGTATGACTGAAGTCTGTTGAAAAAAATCTTTTCTCCAGTTCATTCAGGACATAAGTCGGCAATCTGTTGATCACGCAACAGATTGGGTTCTAATCGGTCGAGGTGAGGAAGGAAAAAGAGTGGGATTACCAAGGAGTTGGTCATCCGTGAATATTAAAGCAATATCCTATTCGACAATACCTACTTTTTTCCTGCAAAAAAAATAAGAAATATTGCTCTTTTTTGTTAGAAAAAGTGATATTGTTTATATTTTTGTCACATTTTCAAATGAATACCAAACGTTCGTTCTCATTCCTAGGATGAATTCTATTCTACTGTAAGATCAAGCTTTAATTGATCCCCTTGTACAACTTGAATATTGACGATTTTTTCTTCGTGAGTGGCCTTTATTTCCTCAGCAAATTTCTCTGCCAACTGCTCGATTCTGTCTTCTTCGACAGATTCTTCTACCATCAATGAACCGACAGCCGTATCACCGTCGATAAATACCTGTGCCCCGCGCACGCCTTCTTCTTGCTCAATCCCTGCTGTCATTGATGTGCCGTGCTCAACATACTCCGTGCTATCTACTTCCTCGACTCTTGGCTCTTCTTCCGTAGCTATTTCTTCAGTTTCAGAATCAGAACAGCCTGCTAGAATCAAGCCTCCTGCAACGATTGCTATCCATAATTTCTTCATGTCTAAACGACCTCCTGTGATTGCTCTTTCTATTTTACTATACATTTTCTTGTTACGTTAGAGGGAAAAGTTAAATCGGATTGTTTGTAACTATCAAAAGATATATAAATAAATCCTAATAAATATGGATTTAATTAGGAGTTTCCTTTAGAATAGGTAATAACTACTAAAATTAGTTAGGGTGATATATATGAAAAAAGACCATTTATTACTAGAAATAGAAGAAAAACGTCAAGAAATGTATACATCAGCCCTACAATTTGGAATTGAATCTAAAAAAGTGCTTTCGTGTAGCGAAGAGCTCGATTCCCTCATTGCGATGTATCAACAACTAAAGAAACGTACGTCAGTACATTAAAATAACCCCCTCACCTAAAAGGCGAGAGGGTTATTTTTTATTTAAGAATTAACATTGAATAATAAAAAATTATTCAGCGTCTTCTTCTTCCATGTCCATTTCTTCATCCATGTCATCGTCCATTGCTGGCTCTTCTTCCATGTCGTCTTCATACATGTCATCGTCCATTGCTGGCTCTTCTTCTACTGGAGCTTCATCCATTGCTGGATCTTCTACTGGCTCACCTTCCATTGGCTCGTCTGCAGGCTCTCCACATGCTGCTAATACACTTAAAGATAATACAGCTGCTGCTGTTGTCATCATAAACTTTTTCATTGATAGTACCCCCTAGTTATTTATATGACTAACTTAAATTGGTTTGTGAGTACGTGACTCATCATGCCTTGCTGTTAGTCTGTGTACATCCTACCAAGGTTATTCATCAACGTCTATGGACTTCGGGTATTTTTGGTAATATCTAGATATCTTCACAAGGTCTCACATAATTGACCATAAATGCGTCGCAAGCTAAAAGTGACGAAAACCCACTCGCAGCAACAGGTTCACCGGTTTAACCCCATTCCAACTTTCTACCTTACCAACCTTCTCACCTTTTAAGCATTTTTCAAGGCAAACATAATATCTGTCTCGACAGCGACTTCTCCGTTAACGGTTGCGATGGCATGTCCTTTGCCAATTGGACCTTTTAGGCGAGTGATTTCGACTTCAAGCTTTAATTGATCACCTGGAACAACTTGGCGCTTGAACCTACAGTTATCAATGCCAGCAAAAAAGGCAAGCTTGCCGCGGTTTTCTTCTTTCTTTAACATCGCAACGGCTCCGACTTGTGCGAGAGCTTCGATAATTAAGACACCAGGCATGACGGGGTAGTCTGGAAAGTGTCCATTAAAATATTCTTCGTTTGCTGTGACGTTTTTTATTCCAACAGCACGCTCTCCTTCCGTGATCTCCTCAATGCGGTCGATGAGAAGAAATGGGTAGCGATGCGGGATAATTTCTTTGATTTCTTGAATGGTTAATTGGCTCATGGGTAATCTTCCTTTCAGTGGTTTGTTTTGGTTGATTTTATTATAGCATAAGGGGAGTTTCAGTGTGTCGCGGGCGTTATAGAAGCGAATTTGGTGCGAGGGGAAGATTACCCGATGAGCAGGTTATTACGCGCGTTTGATTGGATTTTGCCGTGTTAGGACGACATTTAGGTTATAGGTCGAGCCGTTGTATGTGCCTGTTTGAGCTGCGTTAATCCTATCGATGATTCGTTTCGTGGTGAATCGTGAAGAAAGATGGAGGAACTGTCTGAGCTCTTTATTCGTGATCGTCTCATTTATGAGTAGGCCGTAATCTCGAATGGCTGTCATATGGGCTTGATGTGAAATGAATCCGCATTGAGGGCATTGCCATCGTCCATGTAAGCGAGTCATTGGATAGGAGCTGCATGAGGGGCAGGAGACACCTGTCGTAAGATCCTCCGAGTCAATCTTATATTGATCCAAAATGGTTCGTGTATCTGGTGTGTGGTGATCGATGAACCATTGTTTAAGAATTTGGCATTGATGAGCAGATAATTGGCGTTTTTCGTAGTGATGCTGGAGAGTTTCAATGTACGGGGAAACCTCTGAGATTAAGATGCTTTGATCACAATGGTCTTGTTTTGTATTGGCAACAAGGATCGTTGTCATTGGAATGTGCGAGAGATGAAGCTGCTTTAGCCATTTTTTGAGTAACGTTTCTCGAAACAAAAAGAACAGTCGCGATTGATCGGCTTGTTGATTTTTCAGATCAATCAGAAGAAGGAATTGGCTTGAAATCATTAGCGTATCAATGTGGAAAGCTTGGTTATCTATAGTTAGGTCGATGTTATGAAGAACATGGCAGCGAGTGCTTACAAAGGGGGTTAATATGCGCGAAAGTTGGCGCCATGTTTTATGTTTTGATTGAAGTATTCTATAATCGGCCTCTACTTTTGACCGCTTCGGATGATTAATTGGAAGCCGGTTTTTAAGCGCTTCTAACCTTTCTATAGTGTAGGGGATGTTGCGGGGAATTGAACACATGAGGGTACCTCCTAAGGGATGGATGTTAGCCTAGGTAGACTACGGTGTAAGACTTTCGACAGCATTTTTGCGATTCCTTTTGTTTTTTAA
Source organism: Bacillus sp. FJAT-45037 (assembly GCF_002797325.1). Lineage (GTDB taxonomy): Bacteria > Bacillota > Bacilli > Bacillales > Bacillaceae_D > Alkalihalophilus. The sequence continues at coordinate 2,793,756 of NZ_KZ454938.1, forward strand.
AGTTTTTTTGGGCTTTTCGTCGTGAATGTGCGAATGATGACAAAAAAAGCCACCAAGTATGATGACTTGATGGTTATTCGTTTCCTTGCATGATATCTAGAATGTGGTACCAAGTCTCTGTCTTCAGAGCATCTTTAGGGTCTCCGTCTCCAATAACCCCGTATCCCATAATGATTCCAAGTAGAAGACTTCCACCGACAAGAACGGTCACAACGATGAGGCGAAGCCAAATCGGAATGAGTCGAATACGCTCTTTCTTCGCTCGTTTTTTACGGAGGCCAAAACGCGTTTTTTTCGGCACCTCTTCCTCGCTTGCAGCTATTTCAATTGTCTGCTCGTCAGAAGTTGCGACTGGTTCAGTTGAGGTAGGTTGTCTCTCTTGGTTTGTCATTTTCTTCTCCTCGTTTGCACGTTAGCGGCGGATTCCGTTTACGAGTCCGTTCATCTCATCTGCCATTGAAATGGCACGTGCATTGAATTGATAATGTCGTTGGGTATTCATTAACTCGCTCATTTCTTTCGCGATATCAACATTTGATCCTTCAATTGCTGATTGGATTAACCTTCCTTCATTTCCCGGTACTTGCTCAAATACGTCCTCGTCCACTAAACCGAGAGCAGCAAGGTCGTCAGGGAAACGGAAATTCGTGTCACCTAACGCTTCAAGAACTTGTGGCTTCAGGACTCGAATTAAATTAATTTGGCCGAGTTCCTCAGTTGTACCATCGTTCAAGGTCGCTTGAAGATCTCCATTTGAAGATAACGTCAGATCTGTGAAGTTCATCGGTAAGCTAAATCGCTGCCCATTGCCATCTAACAAATAGTTTCCACTTGAATTCACAATCGTTAAAGATTGTGGATTTGCAGGGTCCTCACTTAAGTAGAACGCACCATCTCGTGTTAAGTATGACGTTTCCACTCCACCTTCAGTCGTACCAATCTCAAAAAAATGGTCCCGCTCAGCAATCGCGAAGTCGAGCTGTCGACCGGTTTCAATAATCGACCCTTGATCAAGCCTAATCGCCGTCTGAGCAATCTTTGCCCCTGCACCGACTCGAATGCCATTTGGTGTCATCCGCCCAGTTTCGTACCTTGTGTCCGTTTGATTGTTGACTTGTCGGAACAAAAGGTCTGAGAATGTCGATTCGCGTCTCTTGTACCCTGTGGTATTGGTGTTTGAGATATTATGAGCTAATGTATCTAATTTCTTTTGCAATTGTCCCATCGTAACAGAAGCTGAAATCATTGATAAATTCATCAGACATTCCCCCTTTTTCGCTTATCCAATTCGTCCGACTTCATTTACCGCTTTGTCTAAACTTTGATCATAGGCTTGGAGGATACGTTGATTGGCTTCAAATGAACGATAGGCATTCATCATCTCCGTCATCGTTTGCGATGCATCAACATTTGAACGTTCAATGAATCCTTGCTTAAGTTGATAGTTAATCTGATCGTTTCCAATTGCTGTTGGCAAGTCTCCCTCTTCTGTAAAGCGCAACAAACCATCGCCCTCTTTAACTAAAAGCATAGGATCATCAGCATAAGCAACGTTCAATTGTCCTAGAAGCGCGCCTTCAGCCGATGTCATCATCCCATCTTGATCGATCGTGAAGTTCTCATTTCCGACTTGCAAAGCGCCACCATCTGTTCCGAGTACATAATGACCTTCTGATGTCGTTAAGAACCCTTGTCCATCGACGGTAAAGTTGCCGTTTCTTGAATAGTGAACCTCCGCACCTTCTCCTGCTTGAACGGTATAAAATAACGCACCAGGTCTTCCTGATTCGGTCTCAGGTAGAATCCCTTGTAACAGAGCAATGTCTGTGCTATTGCCGGTTTCATTGATATCGCCTTGACGGAAGTTTGGCATACGTTCTTGCAAGTAAACGCCTGTTGAGAGTTCACCGATATATGGCGCAGATGCACCTGGATGTGTATTAGTATCCATTGCTTTTAAGAGCATGTTAGGAAATGCGCGCATGGATGCTTGGTCGGCTTTGTAGCCTGGAGTGTTCGCATTGGCTAGGTTATTGGTCAGCATTTCTTGACGCTGCTGCTGGGCAATCATCCCTGCTGCTGCGCCGTACAATCCTCTAAGCATCGTGTTCCTCCTCTAATAATCTATTCCTATGAAAACATGTGGTAAGGGAATATCCCTCTACCACATGTATCGGTTGATCTATACGTAAATTAAATCTTTATTTTTTTTTGGATTTTATTGAGGTTCTCAAGCAAAATGCCTGTTCCTCTGGCAACACAGTGCATTGGCTCGTCCGCGACGAGTACAGGTAACTTCAACTCTTCTGCAAGAAGTTGGTCAATGCCGTGAAGCAATGCGCCTCCACCCGTTAAAATGACACCGCGGTCAATAATGTCCGCTGATAGCTCGGGAGGTGTTTGCTCTAGCACTTGTTTGGCAGCTTGTACAATATAGGAAACTGATTCAAGTAACGCCTCTTCTATTTCCTTTGAGTGTACCGTAATTGTCTTAGGAAGTCCACTGACCATATCGCGTCCGCGAATGTCCATTTCCTCTTGACGCCCGCCTGGAAATACTGTTGCGACTTGCATCTTAATGGCCTCAGCTGTACGTTCTCCAATAAGAAGTTTATACCTCTTTTTGATGTAATTTAAGATGTCAGAATCGAATCTGTCACCAGCTACTTTGATGGAAGAGGCGGTGACGATATCACCCATTGAAAGAACAGCAACATCCGTTGTTCCACCGCCTATGTCTACGACCATGTTCCCGCTCGGTTGGAAGATATCCATTCCAGCTCCAATTGCAGCAACTTTCGGTTCCTCTTCCAAATACACATTTTTCCCGCCACTTTTCTCAGCTGCTTCACGGATCGCCTTCTGCTCGACAGAAGTGATATTCGTTGGGCAACAAATAAGGATGCGTGGCTTTGAAAACATGCTTTTGACATTAATCTTGTCAAGAAAATGCTTGAGCATCGATTCTGTCATTTCAAAGTTCGCGATGACGCCGTCTTTCATCGGGCGCATGGCAACAATATTTCCTGGTGTGCGTCCAACCATACGGAACGCTTCTTCTCCGACAGCAAGCACTCGTTTTGATTGCGTATCAACTGCTACAACAGAAGGTTCATCTAATACAATTCCACTACCTTTAACATAAATCAAGACGTTCGCCGTACCTAGATCAATTCCAATATCTCTACCAAACATGATTCTTTTTCCTCCCTGTTTATCCGAACATGATCGTATCTACTGATTACGATATACCTAATTGTAAATTTTATCATAGTTTGCTCGAACAGGGATAATATTTGTAAAAATTATTGTCGAGTTTTTACAATTTGTTGCACGGGTTCTTCTTGATTCTTTTTGTATTTCACTTTTGTTGCTTCTCCGCCACGCAAGTGACGAATCGACTTGTGGTATTCTAATATTTCTTTGACTTCATTTGCGAGCTCTGGGTTGATTTCTGGCAAGCGTTCCGTTAAGTCTTTATGAACGGTACTTTTTGATACGCCGAACTCCTTTGCAATGGTTCGCACCGTTTTCCTGGTCTCGACGATATACTTACCAATCTTGATCGTTCGCTCTTTGATGTAATCGTGCACACGTCTCGCCTCCCTAAATCTGTGTTGGTGATTGGTACAGTTTATTAGAGAGAATAGGGAGATATACCACATTTTCAACGGGACGAGGCCAATTTTCAGACTTTTTTTGCATATTTGGGGAATTGAGTTGGAAAGTTGATAAGCGGAAGAGTACATCTGGGTTGGAAAGGTTCTACCCATTCCACCCTTTTCAACTTTCCACCCTTAAAACACCACACCCTTCGTAGAAGAGCTTCCGATCTCTAATAGATCGGCTAGTGTGGTCTTTCCTCGATCTTCTAAGTGCCGCATTAACTCACAGAATAAATGAGCGGTCGTTAAGGCATCACCGAGTGCTTGATGCCGTTCATAAATGAGGGTGCCAAATTGAAGGGCATAGACTTCAAGATCGCGCATATCCCTTGATGGGTTTAAATAGCCAATAAAGTCGAGCGTGTCGACAAATAAAGGTGGCTCGAAGGCATATTCATTTCGATGCAACTCCTTTTTCACAACCAACATATCGAAGCTGACGTAATGACCGACCCATAGATTGCATCCGGTCGCTTCATTAAATTGAAAGAAACGATTCAAAGCCTCTAGGGACTTCGGTGCTTGTTCGACCATTTCCGGGGAAATATTCGTTAAGTCGGTGATTTTTGTAGGAATGTCGCGTTCTGGATTGACGTACGTTTGAAATGTTTGTTCTTGCACTTCAAGATTCGACACACTGACTGCAGCAATTTCAATCATTCGGTCCGATCTATTAATGGCAAAACCCGTTGTCTCGGTATCAAAGACAGTGAATGTCAGATCTCGAATCGATGTATTCAACGGAATGTCTGATTGCAAACTATAATCTAGCTTCTGTTTCTTCCAAAACACCATCTCTCTCTCCCCCTTCTTTCCTTAGTACATTCCAAAGGCTCCGAGTGCTTGGTGTTGCAAGCTTCGAATCGTCTTCAAGGCAATGATGAGCTCTTCTTTGTCTTTCGTTCGTAAATGAGCAAAATACACTTTGCTCGTGCGCTCTGAGTCTGACTTATAACTTGACCATGCTTGATCGACGCGAATGGATAAAACGACCTCATAGGCAAAACGAATCTCATCAGCCACTCTCTCTTCAAAGACACCTTTGTCCGTCAGCTTATCGAGTCGTTCGAGCGGGGTTCCGACATAGATGCCGTGATGAGCAGATAATAGTTGTAAGCAATGATGTAGTGGAAATAAGGCATGCATCTTCAGATCAATGGATTCCCGCTTCATCCGGAATAACGCTCGGATCGGGTGATCGAGTGTCGGCACAGGCGAATCTTTTTCTTGTTCTGCCATTCGGTACAAGAAAATTTTCGATTTTGTCAGCTTTTCGTCTACTAATTGCACGAATTCATCATGTAATTGTGCGTCCCCGTATAGTTGACGGTAGGATAAGAAATTATGTCCGAGAAGGATGTTGTCGTTGGTCGCCCGTAAGCTCCATGTTCGAAGTCTCTCCTCCCATGTTCTCATTGAGCCGCGCCAATTTTTCTCGCTCGCCATCATCAGGCCTTGGCAGCGCTTGTAGCCTGCTTGTTCAAGGTGTTGGACAATCTCACGACCTAGCTCAGCAAAATAGCCCTCAACTTCTTCTCGCTTCTCTTCTGCACAATTAGCGTATACGAGAAAATGATCTTGGTCCGTTAACATAAATTGTTCTGCTCGCCCTCCACTGCCCATCATGTACCAGCTAAACGCAACAGGTGGAACGCCTAATCCGCGGGTCTCTAGCGCACGAACGGCGAGCTCCACCGCATGGCGCACGAGGCGGTCGTAAAGTTTGGTGATAACTTTTAATAGGTGAGTGGTTGGGATGCGGTCTTGGATTAAGTTGCTTAGCACTTCATAGATCGCGGGCTTCATTTTCTCAATCGTTTCAAAGGTTGATTCTTCAATGGTATGGAGGATTTCCATTGTTCCTCGGTTTTTTTTACGTAGTAAATCAGATAAAGTGATCATTCCGACGACGCGCCCACGTCTCATGACGGGTAAGTGCTTAATCCCGTTCATTAGAAAACTTGACATTGCTTCATAATAATAGGCATCATCGGCGATAATAAATGGGTTGGCGGTCATCACTTCTTTTGCGACGGTCCCTGGCCCTCCTCCTTTTGCGACGACTCGGGATACGAGATCTTTTTCTGTAATAATGCCAATAAGCTGATCACCATCATTGACAACGACAACGGAGCTTGTTTTTTTATCGACCATCGTCATTGCGACATCCTGAATGTCCTCGTCTTGGTCGACAATGACGACTGGGTCACTCATAAGATCTTGGATGCGACGGATAAACGGCTCACTTTCGCCAAAATGACTCGCTTGTTTTACTTGCTCGGCGAGGGATTGATAAATATCGCGTAGGCGAATAGAAGCTTGTTTTAGCATAAAATCACGCACGTTGCCATCGTGCATGCGAGCTTCGATAACGGGATAGGGAATGTGAAGACAAGTGGCCGCTTCGACCGCTCGGACTTCGACTGCATATTGTTCGGGATTTTCACTTTGTTCTCCTAAAAAATCAGCTAAGCTAGAGAACCCGATCATGTCCCCTTGTTGAAGAACTTCTAATACCTCTGGTTGGTCTTCATGACTGACAAAAACCTCTGCCATCCCTTTAAGGATGAGCAGAAGGCCTTCGCGAGGTGTTTTTGAATAGAGGACTTTCGCTGATTTGTCGTAGTGCTTGAATTGGCACGTTTCTAACAGCCCCCGCAATTCATCGGCTGTGGTGCCGATGAATAACGGATGAGCCTCGATTTGTTGTAGATATTGATTATCGACCTGATGATTCATCCATCCATACCTCTCCGTCTTTGTAAGACATTTGTTCAGGGTAGCGAAGATCAACGACTTCATCTTGTAGCTTTTGCGACGGAGCTGCCGTCATTTTCGATACAAGAATCGTGACGATAAAGTTAATTGGAACCCCGATTATGCCTGCACCTGTATCTTGGATGCCAAAGATGGTGATGCCATTGCGTGCTAGGAGAATGTACGTTAATGTGACCGATAAACCGACAAGCATACCGGCAATTGCCCCTTTTGCATTCGCTCGTTTCCACCATACTCCGAGTAAGAGGACTGGGAAGAAGGTTCCGCCAGCAAGCGCAAATGCCCAGGCAACAATTTGAGTAATAACGCCTGGTGGGTTGAGTGCTACGACACCCGCTACAATTGTTGCGAGAATAATGGCCCAACGCCCTGCGGCTAAACGCTTCTTATCACTAGCGCCAGGGTTGACCAAACGATAGTAAATATCATGAGCAAATGAAGATGAGATTGTAATTAATAATCCACCGGCTGTTGATAAGGCTGCAGCCATCGCACCAGCGGCAACAAGGCCAATAACGAAGACCCCGAGATTGGCGATTTCTGGTGTCGCCATGACGACAATGTCATTGGAGATAATGATTTCTTCCCATTGTAAGATTCCGTCGCCATTTTGATCGGCTACTTGTAACAATCCCGTGTTAACCCATGTTGTCGTCCATGCAGGTAACTCATCGATCGGTTGCCCTGCTACACGTGTCATTAAAATGAAGCGAGAAAAGGCTGCATAAGCGGGTGCTGATAAGTAAAGTAGTGCGATAAAGACAAGCGCCCATGCCCCGCTCCAACGTGCTGCTTTCATTGTTGTCACTGTGTAGAAGCGGACGATAACGTGAGGTAGAGCCGCTGTACCAACCATTAATGTAAACATAAGCGCAATAAATTGAGATTTGTCACTTTCGGCAAATGGAGCGAAATACTCAGAGACACCAAGCTCTCGGTCAAGTTCACCTAGTTGTGTGACAATGTTTCCATATGTAAGCCATGGTAAAGGATTTGCTGTCACTTGAAGAGACATGAAAACAATCGGAATGATATAGGCAATAATTAAAATGATGTACTGGGCCACTTGAGTCCATGTGATCCCCTTCATTCCACCAAGTGACGCATAGATGGCAATAACGACAACCCCAATCATCGTGCCGTACATCGCTGGAATATTTAAGATACGTCCAATAACAACCCCGGAACCAGCTAATTGTCCAATGATGTAGGTGAAACTAATGATAATCGTCGCAATCGCTGCGATCAGTCGGGCTGCATTACTATCAAAACGGTCACCGATAAATTCTGGAACTGTATAGCGACCATATTTACGAAGCTGTGGTGCTAGTAAGAATGTTAAGAATAAGTAACCGCCAGTCCAACCCATGATATAAGCAAGACCGTCATAGCCAAGGATCATGACCGTACCAGCCATACCAATAAAGGAGGCAGCACTCATCCAGTCTCCACCAATCGCCATCCCGTTCCAAAATGGTGGAACGCCTCGACTTGCTACGTAGAAATCAGACGTTACTTTCGCGCGGTTATAAACCGAAATTCCAATATAAAGACCAAATGTCGCTAGAATCATCACTAAGGATACAATCGTTTGTTGATCCATGTTTTCTCCCCCTCATTTTCTATATTTGTGAAGATAAACTCTGTAGGAAACACTCCCTAATGATCTAACACTTTCCCCGCACTAGCTCTTACATTTTCCTCTTCGTTAATACCGAATTTCTTATCAATCCGATCACTGATGATTGCGTTACCAAATAAAAGCAGAACAAAGGTTACTACCGCTCCTTGCGCGCCCATATAGTAGTTGGCTGGCATCCCCATAATGTTGAAGTTGACAAAAAACTCTGCAAACGCTACGACTCCAAACGAGACGAGCCCCCCAATAACTAAGCAAATAATGACCAATGTTGTTCTAGCCCGAAAATACGCATCCGCAACTTTTTTATCAATTTTTTTCAAACGTGTCGCCTCCCTTTTTTAATTCGTGTGAGTAAACATGTTTCAGATCATTTCTTGCTGTTCATGGATGGGCATCGCCTCCTTATCAGATGAGTTTGTTTACGCGTGGTGTGAGAGTTTCTGCTTATGTGGTGTCATGAAGTGATGGCAATTTGTGCAGTGTCTAGGAGGTGTTTTCTTTTTAGCAACTCGTAGGTTCATCCACGCAACAATGGGGATACTAGCTAGAAAGATTGGATGAACAACGAAAGTTAAGATCAATGCGGTGAGTAATGGTAAAGCACTAAGAAGAAAGAAATATTGACCTAGTTGAATAGGTTTAAGCGTTTCTTGATGACATTTTGGGCATTGGAATAGGGGCTCGGTCATTGTTTTTGTTTGCTTTTTCATGCCCTACTACCTCAGTTCAAAAATAAAGCGCACGGTATCGAAAAATCCTAACGGCACCATCGCTATTTGAATGACAAAATAGACAAGGATGGCTGCAAACGGGACCGATAGCATTAAAGGCTTTTTCATTTTAAAAGCAAAAATGATCGACAATACGGTAATTGCAAGAAACACATACAGCATACTAGCCCTCCTTTAATTCTGTTCATTGTATTCAACTTACATTTGATTCAGACCGGTTAGTCAGTCTTATTTACAGTAGTACAGATGAACCAGGTAATATGTAAGCGTTATCATAGTTGTCGTTAGGAACGAGGAACACCTGCTGTGGTTTTCCACGTTGTTCCATAACAGTCTTAACATAGGTAGTATTATTTCAAATATTCAGAATTAAGTCAAGCTGTTAAATGATAAATAATGGCACTTTTTTGTTTGGGTGTCGGAGGTCAGAGTTTCGCGATTGGGTTTCGCGCAACTTTTTTTGGTTTCCGCGCGAACTACTAGGCTCAGTTCCGCGCTTATCGTGCTAGCTTTCGCGCAAACTGAACGGATTTTCGCGCAAACTCTTCAATAATATGGAAATACACATCAAAAAACGACCCTCGCAGCAGCGAGAGTCGTCATCTTTATTCATTTATCCGATTGTGTTTGCTTCTTCGCCTGATTCACCAGCACCGTCTTCTTCATCTGGTGCGTCTGTTTCATCTTCGTCTCCAAGTGCATCAGCATCTTCATCTGCTGGCTCAGTGCCTTCAGCTGGTGCTTCTTCTTCTGAGCTAGCTGTTTCTTGTTGCTTTTTCACCGCATCACCGATTGAGTCAATTGGTTGCTCGAAGACATCGTTGGGATTAACAGCCACTCCGTCTTGTTGGATCGCAAAGTGAACATGTACGCCTGCTTCTTGATTGTATAAGTTACGGGCTGCTTGTCCGATGATGTCGCCTTGTTTAACGACTTCACCTTCTTCTAATTCCACACCTTCTAAACTATGATAGTGTGTCACGATTCCATTGTCATGACTAATTTCAACGACATATCCTAGAAGGGCATCTTTTTCTGATTTAACAACGGTTCCACTTAGAGCCGCAACTACATCAAAGTTTGCATTTTCAACGTGACCGTAATCAATTCCTTTATTTTGACGGTATTCGTTGTTGTAATAAACAAGAGCTTGTTCTTTTTCTTCTGCAGTTGCTTGTTCATCGAAATAATGAACGACGATTTCAATACCTTCTTCTTCAGCTACGGGTTTCTTGATCATTTCATTGGCTGCTGTTACTTCGACGGCATCTTCACCATACATATCTTGTCCAGTAGGGTCGACTACTTCTACACCTTCATTTGGTGCAGTTGATTCATCTTCACCTTGAAAGAATAGGACGGCACTTAATACTCCAGCGGCTGCGACTAGATAAACAGCAGGGATAATCCAACGCTTTTTTAGAAAGCTTTGTAGATCAAATGCTTTTTCCTCAGTTTTAGAAGAGCGTTTGTTTTCTTCTTCTCTCATTTCTCATCACCTCAGCAACCAGTCTGAGCCGATTCATGAAATTATATACATTTATAATAAAATATTTTTTAGATTAGTTTTCGACAAAATTGATTTTGTTATGTATAGATAATGAAAAAAGATGCGTGTATATCGCTCAATATAGAATAGAGGACTAGATAATAGCCCTCTTCTTGAAGATTAATCACAACAACTTCTATTGTATTTGCAGGGTTTACTTCTATTAACACAATCTCTTATCAAAACATCTAAGCCTGCAAATGAAATGCTTAATGTTTCACCGTCAGCAATGTACCGAGCTGTAAAGGTCGCTGTGCCGTTGCTGCTAACTTCGATTCTAAATGGCAAAGTAAGAATGGTTGTAATAGGGATCAAGGGAATGACTAGCCCTAGTGAGTTATTAATCACTAAATTAGCTAACCCTTCTACGACCGCCGTCCCAGTTTCTTCACAGCATTTCACTTTGAATGTACCTGGGATCGAAGCGGCAGTAACCGTCGTAAACCCCACTGTAAATTCATTTTGAAGAACAACAAAGACATTGCTATTTTCGGGATTACATTTTGGACAAATATCTATATCAATCGTTTGGATATCGACATCAGCCGGTACAACATCTGCTCCTGGATAGGTTACTGCGGTAACTGTTGTTGTATCGTTAGAGCGAATTCGAATTGAACAATCACATGTCTTTTGTTTTGTCTTATTATATGAGCGGTCAACCGACTTAGCTGCATAAGATCTTTCGAAATCCCCACCTGACATTGATGAAAATAATGACATTTCATACACTCCTTCATTTATTTTTTATTACTCTCTTAAGCATATTCCTCAAGCCCTTCATCTGAAGCGGCTTCTACCCCTGAGCCAAAGCACTATTATTTCTCAACAGAAAAAAACCCACCTGATCTGATGGGTCTACGATTTCATCTCTCATTCCGCTCTCGCTGTTAGCTTCGCTTCGTAGTTGTCTATTGATTGGATGCTGACTCCTTGGTAGTAGTGGTGGACGATATCTTGGTAGTTCTTGCCTTCTTTCGCCATCCCATCGGCGCCGTATTGGCTCATACCGACACCGTGCCCCCATCCTCTTGTTTGGATGACGACGTTGCTTCCTTGTTGCTGCCAGTCAAAGTCTGAGGAATCAAGAGCTAGCTTATCTCGGATGTCACGTCCACTAAATTCCTTGCCCCCGACCACGACTTTGGCTACTCGCCCTCCGTCTGTGCGGTCTGTAATCGCTCCGACTGACCCGTCTTGTGAGAGACTGACGCCAAGCTTTTGTTCTACCTCAGCTACTGGCACTACTTTCTCTGCTGTAAATCTTGGAGAGGTTTGATCCCACGGGCTTTCGACACTTCTTAAATAAGGGATCGGATTGGGCCAGTAGTCTTCTGAGTTTTCCGTATAGCCATTACTCGTTGAGAAGAAAGCAGCTGTAATTGGCTCATCTTCATACGTCAATACTTGTCCCTTGGTCTGTAGAACCGCATCTTGAATCCTTTTATAGTAGAGATCAAACTCACTTCCCCACTTTTCTCTAAGTTCCGCCTCACTTTGATACACTTGATGCGTCACTGTATCCGTCACCATCGCCTCGCCTGGTAACTCTACATCTCCTGGATGAAGCATTTGTCTAACAATATACGTTCTTGCTGTAAGTGCTTGTGCCTTTAAGGCCTCCATTTCGAATGTAGCGTGCATCTCAGAGGCGACAACCCCAGCCACATACTTTTCTATAGGAATCTCTTCAACGATCTCCTGCTTGCTTCTGAACACTTGTATCGCTACATCTGAATCTGTCTCATAGGTGACTTGATTTGATTCGGTCGCGGCTGCGTCTGGAATTGGAATTGATGTTGGTGTTGAGTTATCACCAATTAACACCATCATCGTTGGCAGAATAAGTACCACCGTACATAGAATGGTTGCGATAATGAGTAACCGTTTCATATTCAAGCCTCCATTGTTTAATTTTTCTCACTAGCTATTCTATGGGTCACGGGTACCGTTTAGAACAAGTTCTTTTTCCAATGGGTGAGATAAATCCGTACAAGCGAGAATAGATTAAAGAAAAGCGACTTTTAGATTTTAGAGGAGGACTTTGTATGATACGAAGAAGAAATCAGCTACAACCTTTCGTTCTATATATCATTCTTCTCATTGCGCTTGGTTTTCTCGTTGTCATTTTATTTATTCCAGCAGAAGCTAGACAAGTCAAAATCGTAGTCGATGAATTTTATTCTCTTGAACAAGAAGCACGGTTTTCCTCCTCTTGGGATCTTTTTCACACGGCTATGCATAGCAAATTCAATCGCGACCGCTATATCTCCGACCGTCCACATACATTTATGAATCATTTCGGTGTGGAAACATTTACGTTCGACTTATCAAAGCCTAAAAAGATAAACGAGTGGAAGATGTTTGAGGAGACGGAACCCATTGAAGCATATGAAGTGATCGTCACGAAAACCTATCGGGGGACTTATGGCCATTTTCAATTCATTCAATTTGTTTATGTTGCGAAAGAGGAGGGGCACTGGAGAATTATGTGGGATTACAAAGAGAAGTGATCACCACCCTTCTCATGCACATATGTGGACAAGTTGTTGATAATTAAATTGAATGGCAGCGTTTATTCGTGGAATGTTTTTAAGACATCCATCATTGCGACTTAAAAATTCAGAATAAACTAATAATTAAAGGCCTTTTTGGTAAGACTATTAAAGAAGTCCACAACTGTTCATAAATCTGTGGATAAGAAACAAAGGAAAAAACAAAAAAGCCCTCCGAAAAGGGCTTCATCTTATAAGTTAGAGTTCATACGAAGTGGTGCTTCTTGAACGTCTTCTTCAAGTTCAACTTGTTCTTTCACACGCTCAACGTCTGCACCTAATGCACGCAGCTTGCCCGCTAAATTAATGTAGCCGCGGTCAATATGCTTCAGTTCTGTTACACGTGTAATACCTTCAGCAACAAGACCAGCTAATACAAGAGCTGCTCCTGCGCGTAGATCCGTTGCGCCAACCTCTGCTCCTTGAAGTTTGTTCGGTCCAGAAATAATCGCTGAACGACCTTCAATCTTAATATTCGAGTTCATTCGACGGAATTCTTCGACATGCATAAAGCGATTTTCGAATACCGTCTCTGTGACAACACTCGTTCCTTTTGCTTGAAGAAGTAATGCCATCATCTGAGCTTGCATATCCGTTGGGAATCCAGGGTGAGGCATTGTTTTAATATCCACAGGCTTCAAGAAATCTGGGCCTACAACACGTAATCCATTATCCTCTTCTGTAATCATTACACCCATCTCACGCATTTTCGCGATAAGTGGACGAAGATGTTCCGCAATTGCACCTTCTACTAATACATCTCCAGCAGTAATTGCCGCAGCAACCATGTACGTTCCTGCTTCAATACGGTCGCCAATGACGGTGTGCTCTGCTCCGTTTAGCTGTTTTACGCCTTCGATACGAATGACACCTGTACCAGCTCCACGAACTTTTGCACCCATCGCATTTAAATAATTCGCAAGACAAACGATTTCAGGCTCTTCTGCTACATTCTCGAGTGTTGTTGTTCCTTCTGCAAGAACAGCAGCCATCATGATGTTTTCCGTTGCTCCAACACTTGGGAAATCAAGATAGATTTTAGCTCCTTGCAAACGACCATCAATCCGAGCTTCGATAAAGCCATTTCCAATTTCAACGGTAGCTCCCATAGCTTCGAATCCTTTTAAATGTTGATCAATCGGACGTGATCCAATCGCACATCCACCAGGAAGCGCAATACGAGATCTACCTACACGTGCTAGTAATGGTCCCATTACTAAGAATGACGCTCTCATCTTGCGAACATATTCAAATGGTGCTTCTGTTTTTAATGTTTTTTGTGCATTAACCTTAAATGTGTTGTTCGTATATTCAACGTCAACATTTAGGGTGCGTAAAACTTCTTTCATCGTGTATACATCAGCAAGTTCTGGCACATCATAAAGGTGGCTTGTGCCTTCTCCAGCTAAAATAGATGCAGCAATTACGGGTAGCACAGCATTTTTGGCACCTTCAACTTTCACAGTACCGTTTAGCTTTTTACCACCGCGGACAATAATTTTTTCCAACGTATTCCCCTCCGCGTCTAGAAATTATATTCTATTCTATATTATCAATATTCAGTCGTAATAATAGGCGTTCCTATTGTCACGGTTGTACCGGAGCCCATTGTATCCTCTTGTCTTAATGCTAGTTGAAGGTTCATCTTTTGACCATTTGTAACGATGGCATCTGTCCATACATTATTGTATGCAGAAACCGAGACAAACGTTTCTTCATTTAGAGATTCAACCTCAGTCGCACCAAGGTCAGACAGCATTAGCCTAGCCTCTTCTATAAGAGATTGTTTCCCATATTCTGAATTTTCCGTTCGTACAGCTGTTACTTGAGAAAAAACTGGTGATTGTTGCATCGAGAACATTGTCTTCCTTTCGTTCAAGACGTCATTCATTTTTTCCCATTCGATCAAGTCTTCGGATGATCCTAACCATGCATAAGTGTGGATGATTTCATAGGATCCGTTTTGGTCATATGCATATACATGTAGTTGTTCTTCACCTTCACCCCATGGTGCTGGGCGAGTTGCTGTCATCGACCATTCTGTGTCAGCTACGTTTACATTGCTTAGATTCCAATCAACTAATAACTTGTTCAAATTATGTACATGTTGCAAGAAAGCATCTTGGTCTTTAACGCGACCTTGTCCTTCCCTTATACGCAACTGCCAGTCTTGAACGATTAATTGCTCTTCCTCTGCCCAACTAAGCATCGATTCTAATTCTCGCAAATGATCATCTGATGCATAACTAATTGTTGACTGTACATAACTGTACCCTAGTAGTAAAAAAACAAAACCTAAAAATAAAATACGTACCATGCCCATTACACTCACTCCCAAAGTAAACCTGATTACTATCATTTTTACCTTTAGGAGTTAATGCATACATGGAAGTTGTAGTCAATACTCGACACACTTCTCTTACCATAAAAAACGTAACATTGTTGAAGCATTGTAATAGTCGAGAAAGAAACGACTAACTAAATGAGCAATGGCTATGGTGACTAGAATCATTAAAGCTTTTGCTCTAGGGCTATTCGGTTCTTTTACAAACAGATCAAACTTAAACGCTTGCAATGCCCACCACGTAATCGCAAGGAACATCACGTTCACAAACACGTGGAAGATCGCTTGTTGTCCTAAGCCGTCGAACACAACATTACCTCATTTCCAATCCTTCATTCGCTGTTCGGATTTTGGCACAGAATTATCCAATTACGATTCATTGACTTAATGTTCATTTGTCAAGAACAAAGCAATCCATTTTTCATCTTAACGGATTTCTTCAAAAAAATCTATAGTCTACAATGATGATTTTATAGTTGCACAGACCTATTTTCCGATTTTACGTATAGCTAACTGTGAGACTATTCGCTTAGAGAGATAATTCTCTCCTCATTCATACGCCACTCCCTCTGTAATATATCTACAATTGGAAGTTTTTTTGCATTTAATTGGTTTAATTTACTACTAATTTGTGTCTTCAATAATAAAAAGAGGCGAGCATTATGCTCACCTCTTTCACCGTCAAACATTTATTTCCCTGAAACTTCAAGTCTGTTTATCGCTCTCTTAAGTGATAGCTCTGCACGTTTAAAGTCTACAGTGTCTTTTTTGTTTGTGTTTACACGGCCTTCTGCACGCTCTTTCGCAGAGCGAGCACGATCGACGTCAATCGCTGATGGTAATTCAGCTGCCTCAGCTAAGATTGTTACTTGATCAGGACGAACTTCAACGAAGCCGCCACTAACTGCAATCTTCTCTTCAGCGTTGCCTTTTTTTAAGCGTACAACTCCAATGGTAAGTGGAGCCACTAACGGAATATGTTTTGGTAAGATCCCGAGCTCACCTTCAATGGTGCGAACGATGACCATATCCACATCACCGTCATACACTTTGCCATCAGGAGTTACAACATTTACATGAATCGTTGACATGTGAAAACCCTCCTCGAGTAGCATCACGGGGTTTAATTACTGCATAAACGAGTGCCAAAGCGAACGCTCTGACCCTCGTTTTTAAGTTATGCGATGCGTGAATTACGCCATTTCTTTTGCTTTTTCGATAACTTCTTCAATGCGTCCAACTAGACGGAAGGCATCTTCAGGAAGATCATCGTATTTACCTTCAAGGATTTCCTTGAAGCCATTGATTGTCTCTTGTACTTGCACGTAAGAACCTTTCTGACCAGTGAACTGCTCAGCTACGTGGAAGTTTTGAGATAAGAAGAACTGGATACGACGCGCACGGTGAACAATAAGCTTATCTTCTTCAGAAAGCTCATCCATTCCTAGGATTGCGATAATATCTTGAAGTTCTTTATACTTTTGAAGCGTTTGTTGAACTTGGCGGGCCACACTGTAGTGCTCTTCTCCAACAATTTCAGGTGATAGGGCACGAGATGTTGATGCCAATGGATCTACCGCAGGGTAAATACCCATTTCAGACAATTTACGCTCTAAGTTTGTTGTCGCATCCAAGTGAGCGAATGTTGTCGCTGGAGCTGGATCCGTATAGTCATCGGCTGGAACATAGATCGCTTGGATCGATGTTACAGACCCGAATTTAGTTGATGTGATACGCTCTTGAAGCTGACCCATCTCTGTTGCAAGTGTTGGCTGGTAACCAACGGCTGAAGGCATACGTCCTAATAGGGCTGATACCTCAGAACCTGCTTGCGTGAAACGGAAAATGTTATCAATGAATAGAAGTACATCCTGACCATCACGATCACGGAAGTGTTCTGCCATTGTTAGTCCTGAAAGAGCAACACGCATACGCGCACCTGGTGGCTCATTCATTTGACCGAATACCATGGCAGTCTTCTTGATAACGCCTGATTCTGTCATCTCGTGATAAAGGTCATTTCCTTCACGAGTACGCTCTCCTACACCTGCGAATACCGAGATACCGCCGTGCTCTTGAGCGATGTTATTGATTAATTCTTGAATTAAAACTGTTTTACCAACACCCGCACCACCGAATAGACCGATCTTACCACCTTTGATATAAGGTGCTAATAAGTCTACTACTTTGATACCTGTTTCAAGGATCTCTGTAGTTGTAGAAAGCTCTTCAAATTTAGGAGCTTCACGGTGGATTGGGTCACGCTTTACATCAGCTGCAACTGGCTCGTCTAGGTCAATTGCTTCTCCTAAAACGTTGAATACACGACCTAATGTCGCTTCTCCAACAGGAACTGAGATGGGAGAACCTGTATCAACAGCTTCTGTTCCACGTACAAGACCATCTGTTGAACCCATTGCAACGGTACGAACTGAACCGTCACCTAAGTGCAATGCAACTTCAAGTGTAACTGTAACATCAACCGCATTTTTGTCAGAACCTTTTTGTTCGATCTTTAGTGCGTTATTGATTTGAGGTAATTGACCGTTCTTGAACTTTACGTCAACAACGGGACCCATTACTTGAGTAATGTGACCTATATTCATAGTTATTCCGTCCCTCCTAATGGCTCCTAGCCAATGTTTTCAGGGTATTTGTATTCTGTTTATAAATATTATTCTAATGCCGCTGCCCCGCCGACGATTTCCGTGATTTCCTGGGTAATCGCTGCTTGACGTGCACGGTTATATTTAAGCGTTAACTCATCAATTAGAGCGTTTGCGTTATCCGTCGCCGCACTCATTGCTGTCATACGCGCACCGAACTCACTCGCTTTTGCATCAAGTAATGCACCAAAGATCAAACTCTCCGCATATTGGGGAAGAAGTTTCTCTAGGATCACTTGCTCATTAGGCTCGTACTCATACGAAGCACTTGCTGAGCTTGTTTGTTCATCAGCGATGTTAGATAAAGGTAAAAGCTTCATTTCTGTTACATCTTGTGTCATTGGACTTACGAAGTGGTTGTACCAAACGTACAGCTCATCGAAGATCCCATCGGCAAACATTTCAACAGATGTACGCGCAATGTTTTTAATGTCATTAAATTCCGGTTGATCCGGTAAGCCGACTACTTCCTGAATAATAGGAAGGCCACGCTTTTTAAATAAATCACGTCCAATACGTCCCATGATGATAATTCCGTACTCATCTGGAGAGCTGTGACGTTCTTTGAGCGTGTTTAAAAGAGAACGAACTAGACTACCGTTATAACCTCCAGCTAATCCACGATCAGAAGTCACCACAATGTAGCCTGTCTTTTTAACAGGACGCTCTTCAAGCATCGGATGAGAGATCTCAGTGCCTGAGGAAGCGATTGCTGACACAACCTCACGTACCTTCTCTGTATAAGGTAGGAAAGCTTGTGCATTGTGCTGTGCACGGTTTAACTTTGCAGCTGAAACCATTTGCATCGCTTTTGTGATCTGCTTAGTTTTTTTCGTAGACGTAATTCGTCCCTTAATATCACGTAATGAAGCCATTCGATTCACCACCTTTTCGCAAAAACTAGCTTTGTGACTTGCTTGGTCCTAAGCCTAAGAAGATGAGGTGTCACTCTCTAGAAAAGTGGCAACACCATCTACTTAAGATAACTTTCACCAACCACTAGCCTTACTTGCTTGATACACTAAAACCCTTCTTGAACTCTTCGATTGCTGCTTTAAATTCGCTATCTTCAGGAAGGTTTCCAGTTGTGCGAATGTGATCTAATAGATCTTTTTTGTTGTGGTCTAAGAATGTGAATAACTCAGACTCAAAACGTAATACATCTTCAACTGGGATATTATCCATGAAGCCTTTTGTTAGAGCAAAGATAATCGCAACTTGCTTCTCTACCGGAAGTGGCTTGTGAAGGTCTTGTTTAAGAATTTCAACTGTGCGTTGTCCACGGTTTAGTTTCGCTTGTGTTGCTTTATCTAAGTCAGAACCAAACTGAGCAAATGCTTCAAGCTCACGGTATGCTGCAAGGTCAAGACGCAGTGTACCTGAAACTTTCTTCATCGCTTTAATCTGTGCAGAACCCCCTACACGCGATACCGATAAACCGGCATTAACGGCTGGGCGAATACCTGAGTAGAATAAGTCAGATTGAAGGAAGATTTGTCCGTCTGTAATTGAAATAACGTTTGTTGGAATGTATGCAGATACGTCACCCGCTTGAGTTTCGATGAAAGGAAGTGCCGTAATCGAACCGCCACCTTTTGCATCACTAAGCTTCGCTGCACGCTCAAGTAAACGAGAGTGTAAGTAGAATACATCCCCTGGGAATGCCTCACGACCTGGAGGACGACGTAGTAATAGGGAAAGTTCACGGTATGCAGAAGCTTGTTTTGTTAAATCATCATAGATTACAAGAACATGCTTGCCGTTGTACATGAATTCTTCACCCATTGTTACGCCTGCATATGGTGCTAAGAATAGCATTGGTGCAGGATCTGATGCACTAGCTGAAACAACGATTGTGTAATCTAGTGCTCCGCGTTGACGAAGTGTTTCTACTACGCCTGCAACCGTTGAGTCCTTTTGACCAATCGCAACGTAGATACAGATCATATCTTCGTCCTTTTGGTTTAGGATTGTATCGATTGCAATCGCTGTTTTACCTGTTTGACGGTCACCAATGATTAACTCACGTTGACCACGACCGATTGGAATCATCGTATCAATTGATTTAATCCCTGTTTGAAGTGGTTCATGTACCGATTTACGATCCATTACACCAGGTGCAGGGCTTTCAATTGGACGAGACTTTGTTGTAGCAATTGGACCCAATCCGTCAATTGCTTGACCAAGTGGATTCACAACGCGTCCTAATAATTCTTCTCCAACAGGAACTTCCATAATACGACCTGTACGCTTTACTTCGTCACCTTCACGAATTTCAGTGTATGGTCCTAGAATGATAATACCGATGTTGTTCTCCTCAAGGTTCTGAGCCATTCCCATTACCCCGTTTGAGAATTCAAGAAGCTCACCAGCCATGACGTTCTCAAGGCCATGAGCAAGCGCGATACCATCACCAACACGGATAACCGTACCTACATCTTGAACTTGAACATCAGACTGAAAGCTTTCAATCTGTTGCTTTATAAGAGAGCTAATTTCCTCTGGTTTGATGCTCATATCATTCACCCCTATCCTCTACTAACGTGTACCGGCAACTAACTGACGCTCTAGGCGATTCAGTTGTGATTTCACACTGCCGTCATAAATGCGGTCTCCGATACGAATCTTCAATCCGCCAATAAGGTCTTCATTTACAATATTTGTGACAAGAAGCTTTGCTTTGTTCATTTTCTTACCGAAGATCTCAGCAATTTGCGCTTGTTCTGCTCCAGTAAGTGGTTTGGCTGAATAGACAATCGCTTCGGCCATGTTTTGTGCTTCATATGACATTTTTTTAAATGCGTTGATCATGTTTACAAGGCTATCAATACGCTTGTTTTCAATAAGAAGATTCAACGTATGTAGACTTATTTCACTTAACGACTCTTTAAAGCTTGTTTCAATGAATACACGCTTTTTATCGGTCGTCACTTTCGGGTGCCCAAGAAATGATAGGAATTCAGGTGTGCTCTGCACAACTTCTTTCACAAGTTCCATTTCTTGTGCGACTTCATTAAGGATACCTTTTTCTTCTGCAAGCTGAAAAAGGGCATATGCGTAACGATTGGCTACTGCTTGGTTGCTCATAGCTCCTCGCCTACCTCTTTAAGATACTCTTGTACAAGCTTTTCTTGTTCTTTTGCATCAAGTTCTTTTTCAATGACTTTTGTAGCAATCAGAACAGACAGACTCGCAACTTGCTCACGAAGGGCTGTTACAGCTAGCTCCTTCTCGCGTTGGATTTCAGCAACAGCTGAATCTTTAATACGCTCTGCATCGTTACGTGCTGCTTTTACAATATCTTGACCTTGTTGTTCACTAAGTTTTTTCGCATTTTGAATAATTTCATTTGCTTCTACACGTGCCTGCTCTAATGCCGCGCGTTGCTCCACAATAAATGCTTCAGAGTCTTTACGGTTTTTCTCAGCAGAGTTAATCTGATCATTAATCATTTGCTCACGCTTTTCCATGATTCCTAATAAAGGCTTAAGTGCAAACCTGCTTAGTAAGAAGAGTAGCGTAGAAAAAGCAACTAATTGGTAAAGAGCTGAGCCCCAGTTAATATTCTCGAAAATCACGTGGATTCACTCCTTTCTTGGACGTGAAAAGATAGATACAAAACGTATGTTGACACCCATCAATTTCTCTTAGGATGCATTATTCTGATTAGTTGCACATAAGGAATGGCGCAGGTTCAAGCAGAACACTGTCGCCATTTTTATGCACAATGAAAAAGCTGTTCGTGCGTTTAGAATTATTGGAACAAGATTAATAACGAGATAACGATTGCGATAATCGGCACGGCCTCAGCAAGAGGAACCCCGATAAACATAAGAGTTTGAAGTGTACCACGAAGTTCTGGTTGACGAGTTGTTCCCTCGATTGTTGCTTTTACAATGATTGCTACTGCGATCGCACCTGCAACCGCTGCTAAACCTGCTGCGATAGCAGCTCCTAAAAATGCCATGATAAATTTCCTCCCTATTGTGTGCTTAGTAGTTTATATTTTATTGCTCTTTCCAAGCGGAGTAAATTATACACTGCTTGTCCAAAGCGTTGTTCCAAAGATTAGTGACTTTCTACTTTATGTGCCATGTAAACCATCGCTAGCATGGCAAAGATATAAGCTTGGATAGCTCCGATGAACAAGCCAAATGCTTGCCATACAACGAGCGGTAAAAACGCTCCAAAGATTCCAAACAAACTACCCGTACCAGCTGTTACAAGTAAAATCATAAGAATTTCTTTTGCATATACGTTACCAAACAAACGCATTCCAAGAGTTAACGTATTAGCAAACTCTTCAATGATCTTAAACGGTAATAAAAATGGAACTGGGGTGATGTAACCTTTTAAATACTTACCAAAACCTTGGATTCTAATTCCGTAATAATGGGTAAGGATAACAACAAAGGCAGCCATCGTTAATGTCAAGACTGGGTCTGCTGTTGGTGATTTCCACCAAACTTCATGAGTAGTCGGGTTATAAAGTTCAAATGGTAGCCCGAGCATGTTTGCTACGAATACGTAGAATAACAAGGCATAAGCTAGGACAATAAATCGTCCACCGATCTTCCAGTCCATGTTGGCTTTAATGATCCCGCGAATGAAGTCAACGACCCATTCTATGAAGTTCTGTAAGCCTGATGGGTTCATTGAAAGTCGTCTAGTACCAATGAATGTGATTAAGAAAACAATGAGACAGGCTATCGTTGTCATAAGCACCGTAGACATATTGAAACTTAGACCCATAAACTCCTCAATAGGCGGCTTATGATCGTTCATACTATTCACCTCTTTCTCATAAATTGAAATAGCATATCAAGCATAATAATGACATAAATCAGGGAAAGCCCTGCAATGACTAAGAGTACATCAAACGTGTCGGGATTGATGAGCGCCCAGTAAACGACAGAGAGAGCTAGTACAATACGAACTAAATAGCCAAACCCTGCAAGAATAAATGGAAGGACGGGATGTTTTCTTTCTCTATCGGCAACCTTCCCGACAACTTTCGCCAAGTAGTAAGTCGTCCAAAGATTAAGAAAACTAATAGAAAGGCCTGCAAAAAAACTGAGGAATGACACACTGTATGGGGTGACGAGGTATCCTATGAGAAATAAGACTAATAACGACGTAATGATGACTGTATGTTGTCTCATTTTCCCTTCTACTGAACCCATATTACCCATCGTCTCCTAAGAACGGTTCAATCGTTTTCATAACGCCATAAAACCCTACACCCAAACCACTAAGTACCGAAATGACAAGAAAAAACGGTTTCGCACCGAATTGATCTCCTAGCCATAATCCAGCAAAAACACCCATAAATACTCCACCTACGATATAAGATGAGATGATCGATACAAGTGCCATAGCGCGTAATGGGTTGCGTTTGTTTGTCGACATGAACTCCGCTCCCCTCTTGCTTTTCCAGAGCTTTTCGAACCTTTTCACTTATTTATGTAAACCTTATCATCGTATCCTTTGTAATCGTACAATAGCAAAAACCTTGTGTCAACGTGTTTTCAATCTAAAAAAAAAGAGATTTGTTGATATATTCCTTTGTTCACACTTCTGTCATATTCCGCAGAATATTACGTTTTTATACATGGTTCTTCTTTTCTTTTACATCTTTGTCGTTTTAAGTAGTCTTCAAAAAATGAGAGAGTGTGTGGCACTCTCCCCTACTCTGTTCCTTGGCTTTTTGGTGGTAGTTCCTCACCGATCGTAATCCAGGACTCGATTGTGTCTTCTTGTCCGTCATTGATCGCATAAATGAGTGCTTTGTAAACCCCATCTTCAAGGTCCACTGTCTCAAGCGTTCCTTCGATCATGCCTCGACCGATGTCTTTTTTGTTGTCTAAAAAGGAAACAAACTCAAACGTGTCAGGATCATATAGCACAATTCCAAACTCTTCCGCTCCACCAGGCAAGTATAATTCGTATCGATACGTGTCCTCTTTGTCACCTTGACCGAAGTTAAAAGCCATTAGACGAGGATAGTTTGGTTCATCAATAAAGAAAACATATGGAACAGAAATCGTCTCTCTTCCACCTTCTACTAAAATTTCACCGTGATGAATTCCCTCAGCTAAGACGGAGGGAAGCATATCAAGCGTCACATTGACTACACGCTTTTCGCCTGGTTTCAGCGTGGTTGAAAATGGCACTTCCCATTGCAATCCATCAGGTGCTTCAAATGGTGGAATGACATGAAACGTTCGAGAGGTCCTGTCATGATTTTCAATCGTAAAGGTTACCTCCCGCTTTTGGCGTGGATCTTCGCGCGTCCATTTTCCAAACGTCACCGCTCCTGGATACACAAGCGTTTTTAACTGGACAGCTTTATCTACTTGCAATCGACCTGCCCCTTGTTCATGCGGTAAGTAAGGGTCTCCCTCGGCATTTATCAATTTTTTTGCTGAATTCATCAACGCTGCTTTAATTTGTTCTGGTGTCCAGTCTGGGTGAGCTTGCTTCAATAAAGCGGCCGCTCCTGCTACATGAGGCGCCGACATGCTCGTGCCATTTAGTCCTAAATACCCTTTAGGAACCGTACTATTAATCGACACGCCTGGTGCAACCAAGTCAGGCTTTACTTCCCACGTTTGTGTGACTGGTCCACGTGAGCTAAACGGTGCAATAAAGTCTTCTTCCTGCCTGTAGATCGTTCGCAAATTTACCTTTTGATTTGATGTATCAAGTTGATCTAGCAACCAGTCGCCATCGTCTTTGGTCACACTGACAACAGGAAGCTTCACTCCCCCCTCGACAACCCCAACAAATGCTCCAGGCAAATTATTATAAATGATTAACGCCCTCGCTCCTGCTTTTTTGGCGTTATGCGCTTTTTCTGTGAAAGGAATCATGCCTCGCTTCACGAGTAAAATGCTCCCTTCCACATCTAGCTCTTCTAATTCCTCAACCGTACCAAGTCCTCCGTCGACAAGCGGAAAATCACGCTTTAAGTTCCACGGCATCGTACCACCGAGCGGAAACAATGTCAGTTCGGTGTCACCACCAAATATTGTTGCATACGGCGTTTTAATTGGAGGAGCCGACGCCCCAACGGATATGGCTTTCGTTGATGTACCTGGCGAGCCAACCGTCCACATATTTGGTCCACTGTTCCCGTTGGAAGTCACCGCGACCACCCCTTCTTCGACAACACGATCGAGCGCAATGCTCGTTGGCCAGTCTGGTCCATTCACCGTGTTGCCAAGGGAAAGGTTTAAGACATCAACCCCGTCTTCCACCGCTTTTTCAATCGCTTCAATGACTTGTTCGGTTGTTCCTTGACCGCCAGGACCTAACGCTCGATATGCATAGATCTCTGCATCAGGAGCGACACCTTTTACTTGACCATTTGCTGCAATGATCCCCGCAACATGCGTCCCGTGTAATGTCGGAATCCCCTGGTTCGACTGAGTTTCCATCGGGTCATCGTCATAGTCAACAACATCATATCCACCTTTATAGTTTGCTTGTAGATCGGGATGTTTGTAGTCGATCCCTGTATCGATCACGGCCACTTTTATCCCTTTGCCCGTGAGCCTCTCTCCGTTTCGACTAAACATTCCACGAACCTCGTCTCCTCCGATAAACGGGACACTGCCATCTAAGTTGGCCTCGTACCGGACGACTTGATCAATTCGTTCAATCGATTGAATTTGCCTTAACAGATCGAGATCTTCTTTGTTTACTTCTATTGAGAATCCGTTGTATACGCGATGAAACGTTTTACGGACTTTGCCAGACGGAATGAGTGCCATTACATCTCTAATAGCTTCTTCCGGATCTTCGTTAGTCGCCACCATAACGACGACTCTCTCCGTTTCGCTTTGGAACTGAAAGTGTTCAGGTGGCGACGGTCGTTCCGGAAACATGGCTGCATGTACTGGTTGCATCATCAAAACCGTGATGATCAGTGTGCAGCATAACCAACTAAATAAGCGCAAACCAATCTCCTCCCAACTTTCTTGCGTATAGGTAGTATGAGTGGTTTGGAGGCAAATCATGTATGCGCCAACGAAAAAAAGACCCGCCTACATGATGTAGACAAGTCTTAAACTTACTTTGATAACGGTTTAAATGGAGCTGGTCGCTCGGTTGTTTCTTTAAAATGGTAAAGAAGAGCTTGAACGATGCGAGCAGACGCTTGGCCATCACCATATGGATTAGACGCTTTCGCCATTCGTGCATATTCACTTCTATCCGTTAGTAACTGTTTCGTTAACTGATAGACGTCCTCTTCTCGGGTTCCTGCAAGTTTTAATGTGCCAGCTTCAATGCCCTCAGGCCTCTCCGTTGTATCACGTAAAACAAGGACTGGTGTTCCAAGAGATGGTGCCTCTTCTTGCACACCACCTGAATCAGTCAAGATGATTTCAGCACGGTTAGCGAAGTTATGAAAATCAAGCACACCAAGTGGTTCAATTAAATGAATACGATCATGGTTTCCTAAGATTTCATTTGCAATCTCACGAACCGCCGGATTCAAATGAACAGGATAGACGACATGGGCATCCGGATGTTCCACGACAATGCGATGAACTGCACGGAAGATATTACGCATAGGCTCACCTAGGTTTTCACGACGGTGCGCCGTTAACAAGATTAGTTTTTCAGAACCGATCTTCTCTAACACATCATGCTGATAACTTTCATCAACGGTTATTTTTAATGCGTCGATTGCCGTGTTACCTGTGATAAAGATTGATTGATCTGCTTTGTTCTCATCGATTAAATGACGATGTGCTTGTTCAGTCGGAGCAAAGTGTAAGTCAGTTAACACCCCTGTTAACATGCGATTTGCTTCTTCTGGGAAAGGTGAATATTTATTGAATGTGCGAAGCCCGGCCTCAACATGGCCAATGGCTACTTGATTATAAAAAGCAGCTAAACTTGCCACAAATGTAGTCGTCGTGTCGCCATGAACTAACACGATATCTGGCATCACTTCTTTAATGACGCCATCTAATCCATGCAGGGCATTGGTCGTTACTTCAGCGAGCGTTTGACGTTCTTTCATAATGTTCAAATCATAATCTGGCCTTACGCCAAACAACTGCAACACTTGATCGAGCATTTCGCGATGTTGACCTGTAACAGCGACATACGAATCAATCTCGTCTTGATGTTTATTGAGCTCAAGCACCAAAGGAGACATTTTAATCGCTTCTGGTCTTGTCCCAAAAACCGTTAACACCTTCAATTTAGAACTCATCGGCTTAGCCTCTTTTCTACTTTCTTATTTCGTTCCAAATAAACGGTCACCAGCGTCACCTAGTCCAGGAACGATGTACCCTTTTTCATTTAGTTTTTCATCAAGGGCTGCGAGGTAAATATCAACATCAGGATGTTCTCCCTTAACTACTTCAACGCCTTCTGGTGCTGCAACTAGACACATTAACTTTATCGTTTTAGCGCCACGTTTTTTCAAGCTATTAATCGCTTCAACAGCTGAACCACCTGTTGCTAGCATTGGATCGATAACGATAAACTCACGCTCGTTTACATCCGTCGGAAGCTTTACGTAGTACTCTACCGGTTTTAATGTTTCAGGGTCACGATATAGACCAACATGTCCTACCTTAGCAGCTGGGATCATTTG
This sequence comes from Bacillus sp. FJAT-45037, assembly GCF_002797325.1. Taxonomy (GTDB): domain Bacteria; phylum Bacillota; class Bacilli; order Bacillales; family Bacillaceae_D; genus Alkalihalophilus. The sequence continues at coordinate 2,821,302 of NZ_KZ454938.1, forward strand.
AAGAATACCGTCTACCATACCGAGTCCAGCGCGTAAGATCGGCACAAGTCCAAGTTTCTTCCCGGCAATTGTTTTCGAATTAGCCGGACCAACTGGCGTTTCGATTTGAACATCTTTAAGTGGAAGGTCTCGCGTAATTTCAAAGGCCATTAATGCAGCAACCTCATCCACCAACTCACGGAATTCCTTTGTTCCCGTATTCTTATCACGGATATACGTTAATTTGTGTTGAATTAATGGATGATCAAATACAAATACCTTACTCATTAGCCTCGACTCCCTTTTTATTGATCGAAAGAGATTTGTACTATGCAACAAAATCCCCTTTGTCGATTGTTGTCCTTCTTTTTACTCCTTGAAAATTCTACCCAAAAACGGCAATCCATTCAACCCTGTTTATGAGATTTTACTTATTTCTCTTAGTTTTCTTCTTAAAAATGCACCTCATTATAGGGTGATGCTTGCGCTACGTATCTATTCGAGCGATATTTTTTTGGGGCCTGATGAACCCTTTTGTTTTTCGGCGATCTTCAGTGACTCCTCGGAAAAACCCACTCTAATCATAGCAGAGTGGGTTGATCTTAAGATAAAAATTATAGGTTTGGATACATTGGGAATTTAGCCGTTAGCGTCGCGATGCGCTCACGTACTTCTTCATGCTTCGCTTCGTCTTCAACATTTTTCAGTGTTAAAGCGATCAATGCACCAATTTCATCCATCGCTCCTGCATCAAGTCCGCGAGATGTAACAGCCGCTGTACCGATGCGAATTCCACTTGTTACAAACGGGCTTTCTGGGTCAAATGGAATCGTGTTTTTGTTCGTTGTAATTCCGACTTCGTCTAAAGCTTTCTCAGCCACTTTTCCTGTTAAGTTTAATGAGCGTAAATCAAGTAATAACAGGTGGTTGTCTGTTCCACCAGATACTAGGTTGATCCCTTCACTAACAAGCTTCTCACCAAGACGCTTCGCATTCGCAATAACCGCTTCACCGTATTGTTTGAACTCAGGTGTAAGAGCTTCACCAAATGCTACAGCTTTTGCTGCGATAACATGCATAAGAGGGCCGCCTTGGATACCAGGGAAGATCGACTTATCAATTTTCTTTCCGAATTCTTCTTTACAAAGAATCATACCGCCGCGAGGTCCACGTAATGTTTTGTGAGTGGTTGTTGTCACAAAATGAGCATGAGGAACTGGGTTTGGATGAAGACCTGTAGCAACTAAACCTGCAATATGAGCCATGTCAACCATTAAGTATGCGCCTACTTCATCGGCAATTTCACGGAATTTAGCAAAGTCAAGCTCACGTGGATACGCACTTGCACCAGCTACGATCATTTTAGGCTTATGTTCTTTCGCTAATTCACGAATGACATCATAATCAACACGTTGATTGTCTTCATCTACACCGTATTCAATGAAGTTGTATTGAACACCACTAAAGTTTACTGGACTTCCGTGTGTTAAATGACCGCCATGTGAAAGATTCATCCCAAGTACTGTATCTCCTTGCTCAAGTACAGTGAAATAAACAGCCATATTTGCTTGTGCACCAGAGTGAGGTTGCACGTTAACATGTTCTGCGCCAAAAATTTCTTTTGCACGATCACGAGCGATATCTTCGACGATGTCTACATACTCACACCCACCGTAATAACGACGACCTGGGTAGCCTTCTGCATACTTGTTTGTTAAGACCGATCCTTGTGCTTCCATGACCGCCTCACTTACAAAGTTTTCAGAGGCAATTAATTCGATCTTGGCGCGTTGACGACCTAATTCTAATTCGATTGCGTCAAATACTTTTTGGTCTTGCTTCTTTAAATTCTCCATCCTCATACCCCTTTCGATCAATAACCATTCGGTTTTTAGTGGACATCCGTTCAATTCAATTTTATTTTAACACATAAATTCGATAAATTCCGTACCTTTTACCGAAAATAGTTCCGATTATTCATGTTCTTCTGTTCGATCATAACTGGCTCGTATGCCACCAATGAGTTTTGGTCTGGTTTTGGCCAATGTGACATGGGCAGATCCTATAGTTTTGACTTGGCTGCGGATAGGGACAGCGACTTCTTTTAGATGCATACCGATAAACGTATCACCAATATCGATCCCTGCGTCTGCTCGAATCGCCTCGACTAAGACTGGCTTTTCCATTTTCGAGAATGCATGGGTCGCCATTGCTCCACCTGCTTGTCGAACAGGTATCACCGAAACAGGCTCGATCCCACGACTTCTTGCTGTCGCCGATTCTACGACCAAGGCACGATTTAAATGCTCACAACATTGGAACGCGAGCTCAACGTCTGTTTCTTGTTTAAACTGAATAAGCGCACGATACATGGCCGTTGCAATCTCACGCGATCCGTTTGAACCAATATGCTCTCCTGCTACTTCACTCGTGCTCGCCCCGATAATAAGGATGTGCTCTTTGGATAATGGCATCGCCTTGTTCAGATCTTGTAACACCGTATAAAGTTGATCCTCGATCTCACGTACGTTAACGGCCATGATGACGCCACTCCTTTTTACACTTCATATTTTACGCTTCATATTCTACGCTTCATAGTCAGTAATTTTACTTACTCTGCGCTCGTGACGACCACCTTCGTACTCTGCTTCTAACCAAATTTTTGCAATCTCTCTTGCTAGACCTGCTCCGATGACACGCTCTCCCATCGCTAGGACGTTGCTGTTATTATGTTCACGCGTTGCTCTCGCGCTAAATGTATCATGGACCAATGCACAACGAATGCCTTTGACCTTGTTTGCAGCAATCGACATCCCGATGCCCGTTCCACATACTAAGATGCCACGATCGACTTCCCCATTCGCTACTTTCTCCGCAACAGGAATCGCGTAATCTGGGTAATCAACAGATGTATCACATTCACAACCTAAATCGATGATCTCAAGCCCCATCGCTTCCATCTCTTGTTTGATCTCTTCTTTAATGTTTACTCCACCGTGGTCTGACCCAATTGCTACTTTCATGATCACTAGCCTCCTAATTGTGTAAAGAAAAGCTCAAGCACCTCTCTAAAAGAATGAGTAGGTGCTAAAGCTTTTTCATGGTGTACTCAATCGCAGTTTATCACTTAAATTGTAAACCTTTCGATCGTTGCTTTCAATTGGTTTGCATGAGTTGATAAAATTTGCGCTGTTTTTGACATGTTTTGAATTGTTTGTGCTTGTTGTTCTGCCATGGCTGTCACTTCTGTTGAGCCAGCTGCAGTTTCTTCGGCGATGGCCGCGACTTCTTGCGACTGTTGTGACGTATCTTGGATCGAGTTCATTTGTTGCTTCGTCATTTTCGAAATATCGCTAATCACCGTTGCAACATCATGAACCGACTTCTCCATTAAAGCAATCGTTTCGTTCGTCTCGCTGCCTCGTTCGGCTTGGCCTTTAGCAGCTCTTACTTGTTCATCAATCTGTTGAACGACGCGTTGTACCTCTTCTTGCATATTATGAATAAGCCCTGTAATTCCTTGAACGGCTTGTGCACTTTGATCAGCTAGTTTTCTTACTTCATTGGCCACAACGGCAAATCCTCTACCATGTTCCCCCGCACGCGCCGCTTCAATTGACGCATTTAACGCAAGAAGGTTCGTTTGTGCGGCGATGTCACCGACTAGACTAATAATGTCGCCTACTTCACGTGCTTGGTCTTCAAGACGACCGACAGCTGTTCGTGATTGCTCGTTATCAGAAGCTAACTGATGAATGCCTTTGACTAATTCATTAATTGCTGATTGACTCTCTGTTAATGCTTGTACCATTTGCTTAGAGGATGCCGTTGATTCTACCGCCTGCTCTTCCACATGTACAGCGAGTTTTGAAACTTCCTCCATCGCTTCAGCTGTATGCTGCACAGCGGATGCCGAACTTTCTGCACCTTGTGAGATCTCATCCATCGTCTTACCAATATCGATGGCTTTGGCCGCAGCAAATTCTGATGAACGATTCATTTCATCGACTACACCGTTTGTCTGATGGAAATTTTCATCAATGTCTCGGACCATCTGACGTAGGCTCGCTAACATCTCGTTGTAGGCTAGTCCTAACGCGCGTATCTCATCATCAGACTTAGCGAGTTGGACGTCTTGTTGAATATCACCTGCAGCGGCACGTCTTGCTGCTTCTTCTAGTTCTCGCAGCGGTTTCGTAATGAACGGTGCGGCAATATAACCTAGAACCCCACTCCACAATGCCCCTTTCACTAATGTGAAGACGATTACTGTCTCTCGGTTTAACCCGAGCGTTTGTTCAAAGAAATCCCCTAAAAGAAAAATAAAAATAGCACTAAATCCAAATGTTACAACCGCTAGTCCAGTAATGCCTAGTACGAGTTTTTTACGGATACTCGCACGATACTTTTTTCGCTCCCTCACTAACAAGCGCCACCTCTCATATAGTCTCTATCTTTCTTTCTAACACATCCAAGCAACGTTCGATATCTTCTGATGTTCTAGCATAGTCATCAAATGAACCGCCGAATGGATCGGTAATATCTGAGGTGAATTCATCTTCGCCAACGTACTCTTTTAACGTATGTATTTTATCTTTTTGGTCATTAAATTGGTTGCAGACGAGTTTTTTATGACCCGTTGTCATGGTCAAAACCACATCGGCCCAGCCTAGTAAGTCTTTAGTCACAGATTGCGCTTGATGCACATGTTCAATCCCTTTTCCCTTCAATACGCGGTTGGTCCCACTTGATGCAGGACTTCCTGGAAAGGCATGTAGCCCTGCTGACTTGACTTCTATTTTATCTCCCATTCGATCGCGCAATAACGCCTCTGCTAATGGGCTTCTGCACGTATTTCCTGTACAGATAAATAAAAGGTTCTTCACTTTCATATCCGACTCCCCCTTCCTCTAAAAAAATTGCCGGAATTTGTGTTCACTTTCCTTTTTAGTGTTTCTATTCTTCTCCATCTTATCACAGCAAATTAAAAAACTGTATTACCGTCCGTGTTAATTATTTGAATCGTTTGTACTATGACATATTATTTATGAGCTTTTAATGAGGAATTATGAGCTTTAATCCAAATCCGATTAAAATACACCCTCCAATAAGCTCGCCGTAAGACCCGATATATTGTCCAAATTTCCTTCCCATCAGAAGACCTAACCAAGATAACACCATGCTCATCGCCCCGATCAATCCAACCGTTAGAACCGTTTTCGCTCCAAGCATTCCTAAACTTAATCCCGCTGAAAAACTATCCAAACTCACACTCACCGCGAACAAAAATAAGCCCCAACCCATTGGCTTCACAAGCGAAGCATCCTCATTTTTAAATGCAGCGATGATCATTTGCACACCAATAATAAGAAGCAATCCACCTCCTATATACGTTGCAATCATTCCAAAATAATTAGAGAGCACTTTCCCTGTCACGATTCCAAGAAGAGGCATCACCACATGAAACGCTCCAATCGTCACACCAATTCGAAAGATTTGCTTCATATGTAATCCAAGCATCCCCATTCCAAGCGCAACCGAAAAAGCATCCATCCCAAGCGCCCCAGCCATAATCAATAACGTAATCACCTCATGCATCCACTTCACTCCCCAACCATGCTAGTACAATCTATGCAAGAACGAAGAAAAATAGACAAGAAAGGTGGAGATTGCCGGGTAGAGGCGGGATGCAAATGTTCCGGCAGATGAAAAGCGTTCTTTGCTTTTCTATCTGCCAGGTTATTTGTCCACGAGCCTCTGGCAACCGGAACTAGACAAGAAAGGTGGAGGCGACTGGTCTGGCATGCGGGAAAACTAGGGGGAGCGATAAAAGGTCGCTCTTTGACCTTGTTCGATTCACCGGTTTTCCCCGCAGGACAAGGAGCCGGAACTAGACAGGAAAGTGGAGGGGCTCGGTTAGCGGCGTATAAAATGGAGAGCGGATGAATAGGGTTTTCCGTCAAAAGGAACTGATTCCATTTTCTTGCTGCGTTTGCGCGGAAACTTGTTTGTTTCGCGCGAAAATGATGCTATTTTGCTCGTATCTGTACAAATTTCGCGCGGAAACCGCCTCAATTTGCGCGAACCCTTCCATCAAGTTAGTCAAGTCCTTAATCCTGTGTAAATTAGGATTCAATGTTTCAGCTATTGCTGATGATCATGGTTTAGGTTTGTTTTTATTTTTTGGGAGCGAGGGGTACCCCTCGCTCCCAAAAAATTTCGCTTCGCACTACATGGATGATTCACTGGGAAAATAAAATTTACGTCCACCGCAATCTAACGTTTTTTCGTAATCCATGAGTACCGCACCAATCAGTCGAAAAGCTGATTGATTGTTAGGGAAGATTCGTATCACTCGTTCTCTTCTTCTAATTTCTGAGTTTAAACGTTCTAAGTTGTTGGTTGTTCGTATCTTAATTCGAGCTTCGGCCGGTTCATCCAAGAATTGAATGGCATCTTCAAAGCCTTCATCTAATGTGTTAATGGCCTTCTCATAGGCTTTTTGAAGTTCATATGTTTGAATAAACTCGTTTTTAAGTGTTCTTGCGGCTTCCGGATTAGGCGCATCAAAGATGCTCTTCACCATTTCTCTTGCATCATATGACCCTTTCTTTGGCATACACTGAAAGATATTGCGCTTAAAGTGGACTGTGCAGCGTTGCCAACTCGTGCCAATAAAAGATTCTGTGATGGCACTTTTCAGTCCAGAATGGGCATCAGAAATCAGTAGACGAGGCGATTGAAGGCCTCTTGATTTTAGATAGTCAAAAAAGCACATCCATGCTTCTTTACTCTCTGCGTGATTGACACGTAAACCAATGATTTCTCTTTTATGATCTTGGTTTACCCCCACTGCGATATAGACGGCCTTAGATACTACTTTATTGTGCTCTCTCACCTTAATATACATGGCATCTACGTAGACATATTTATAGTAGGTGATGTTCAAAGGGCGGTCAGCCCATTCCTTTACGAGAGGGTCTAACTTAGCTGTGAGGCTAGAGACAAACGACTTAGAAACGGTTTCTCCGCAAAGCTGTTCTACGATCTTAGTCACCTTACGGGTAGACACCCCGTTCACGACCATTTCTAACATAGAGAGGACCAGTGATTGGTCTGCTCGTTGATATTTTTCAAACAAACTAGTAGAGAACTCCCCACTTCGAGTACGGGGAACTTTAAGCTGTAGTTTGCCGATCGAAACCGTATAATCTCTTTCATAGTAACCGTTACGGTAATCCTTACGATCATCTACCCTTTGATAGAAATCAGACTCCATATACTCGTCGCGCTCTTTTTCCATAAATTCATTTAAGACTAAAACAAGAGAAGACTTTACAACAGCCTCTAATCCAGAATTCATAACCTCATCTTTTAAATTTTCCATATCTAGGGTAAACTTAATTTGAGCCATCATCAATTTCTCCTTTCAATATTTTCGTCGCTGAAAACATTGTTGCCAGAAATTGATGTGGCTTATTCTTTTTTACACAATTATATGGACTCTATCATCAAGTTACAAAAAAAGCCTCTATTACGTGTTTTCACCGTAATAGAGGCTTCATTTGGACCCTTTTCTTCAATTAAATCACTCTTCCGCCTGCTGCTTTTTCTAAACGGTTCATAATAGCAACTCCGACTCCTTTTTTTGGGAAGGTTTCGGCGTAAATGACGTCAATTTTCTCTTGATCAAAGCGTCTGAGTGCGTCGTATAGTTTACTTGCTACGGTGAGGAGCTCAGAACGCTTGCCACAGGTGATGACTGCATCCGCCTGATACTCATGCGCTCGCTCCTCTGTTGTCAACACACCGACTCTCCTGCCTTGTTTGCTCGCTTCATTTAGTAGCGCTTGGATCATGGAGACATCTCTTACGACGGTCAAACTACCTTTAGGAGCGTAGTGGGCATATTTCATTCCAGGCGATCTCGGAGTCCCTTCTGTATTCATCAATGTTGGATCAACGGCAACTTCTCCAATCACTTGCTGAATATCTTCTAGCGTGACACCTCCTGGACGATACATCATCGGAATGTCGACCGAGCAATCAAGTACGGTTGATTCAAGCCCGACGCCAGTGTTTCCCCCATCCACAACACCAGCGATTCTTCCGGCTAAATCATCATATACATGCTGAGCCGTCGTTGGGCTCGGTTTGCCGGATAAATTGGCACTCGGGGCAGCGACAGGTACGCCGGCTTCACGGATCAGTTCAAGTGCGACTGGGTGATCGGGCATGCGGATTGCGACTGTGTCTAGACCGGCAGAGACATTTTCAGCGATCGAACCTTTCTTTTTAAAAATCAGAGTGAGTGCTCCTGGCCAGAACGCATTCATTAGCTTTTCGGCTTCGGCTGAGATGTCTGTGACTAGCTCGTCCAATTGATCTCTGCTCGCAATGTGAACAATTAAAGGGTTATCACTTGGCCTACCTTTTGCCTTAAAAATTTTTGCAATCGCCGTTTCACTTAATGCATTGGCCCCCAGTCCATACACAGTTTCTGTGGGAAACGCAACGACTTCCCCTTCACTTATCCACAACGCCGCATCCCTTATATACTGGTGTTTTTTTAAGTCACTTATTTCTTTATCCACATTAAACATTTTTGTCTGTTTATAACTCATGTTTGACCTCTCCTTACTTTTCTATTTTGCAAGCGTTGTCGCCTTCTGTCAAACGAAGCGACAAAAACTGACCTAATCCCTTTTATATCAACTAATACAACACTACTAACGGACTATAAAAAAAGAGCATTCGACAATAGTTTTTGTATAAATCAAAAAACAAGTTATCCACAACTGTGGACAACCTGTGTATAAGTGTGCTGATTTGGCGACTTTTAAAGTAACTATTCACATGTTAATCGTCTAATTCACATGCCCATACTCTCACCGATTGATCCACGGTTTGTTGATAATGTGTGGATTGTTGAATGTCCTTCGGTACAAATTCTTTCTTGACCTCTTTAAAGTCTAACTGATAAAAAAGAGGTGAGGATGATTTTGCACACATATACACATTTTCTACATCTTGCTCTTTTGCATAGGCTAGAGCAACTTGTAAAAATTCGAGTGTGAGTGGTCCAGTCCAAATCGGTGAATCCAGCACAAGTGAACGCAACAATGCATCTTTTTTATATTGTTCAATGCCTACTGCCCCTATTACTTGCTCTTGATCATCTTCAACAACTAAAAATTGGCTGACTTGATGCTCAATCCCGTTTCCGTGAAGGCCTGCTCTTGCCACTAATCTTTGGATCGGCAATATATCTTTCGTAGCTGCTCTTCTCACTACAATACTCATCATATCCACCCCTTGAAAGATTCGAGTCTTGGCAACTGTTACGGCTTGTCTCACAGTTGCATCTCATTACTCGATATCTATGCAAAGAATTGGTCATTATGCTTGATCTGTGCCAAAAAGGTTTTCAATTAGGCTTGAGAATAGTTCCATTACGAAGAATGTGACTTCAACTTCCTCTTCTGTCTGCTCTATTTCCGTACCCGTTGAAGCTTCAACTGCTTCACCATTGGCCATATCTAGAAAGCATAATGGCGGAAATAATACACACCACCAATTTTCTCCTTTGCCCTCGCCTAGTGTGATCAACACAGCATCATACATTCCCGCTGGATACACTAAGTTTCCGTAGAGCTTTGTAGGAAATTGTACAGCATCAAATGTAACGGTAAAATCTTGATTGATCCCTTGCTTACTAAGCTTCTCTTGAACAATTTGTTCGATCTCTGGTAGTTGCTGGCGAATTTCTACTTTGGCATCTTCTAGGTCAATGAGTCCTGTGACCCACTCTGTAATTGCCGCATTGACTTCATCACGAATCTCTCGTTTTAAAATTTGATCTGATACAGCATCACTATTGGCTAAGATTCGAAGACGTATCGCTTCATCTTGACTAATCGTTTCATGATGGGATGCCACAGCGACCGCTTGTTGAGATTCATAGCTTACTAGTAGAACAAATAATGAAAATAATAGATAGATAATAACATTTCGATTCATGGTTTCGCACCGCCCTTTCACCACTCAGTATGATCAAGGCGATGCGAAGCTAAACATAAAACTGTTCGACAAAATTATTCTATCATTCTTTGTTCATTACACCATACGCAAAAACCATGCGATCCTTGCCACTAATGTCAAACTTCACTTCGGTTTTCGCCGCGGGAAATCTATGTTGCAGCAAGCGACGGACGGTTTCCCCTTGGCCTGCTCCTACTTCAAACGCAACGAGCGCTTTTTCTTTTAAAACACTCGGTAAATGCTCCACCAATTTTCGGTAGAAGTCATACCCATCTTCGCCGCCAAATAAAGCGATGTGTGGCTCATGCTCGCGAACATGAACAGCTAATTCATCATGCTCTCCTACCGGAATATAAGGCGGATTGGAAACCACGATGTCATATGTCTCGTTAGCCTTTATTGGCGTTGTGAGCAAATCACTCTCATTAAATTGAACGTTTACACCGAGCGCTTTTGCATTAATTTGTGCTACCTGTAGCGCCATAGTTGATAGATCAAAAGCATCGACTCGAAGGCTAGAGTCTTCGCATGCCAGTGTCACCGCAATCGCTCCACTTCCTGTGCCGACATCTAGTACTTGAACGGGTTGGTCACCAAATAAAGCTTGCTTCATTTCAAGCACATGATGCACGAGTTCTTCGGTTTCAGGGCGAGGAATTAGGACATGTTGATTTACCTTGAATTTGCGTCCATAAAATTCTTGATAGCCCATTAAATGCTGAATGGGTACGCCTTCTGCATGAGTAAGAACGTCTGCTTTCAAGGCTTTCCAGTGTTGTTCTTCAATTGGTTCTTGAAAATTCATAAACATCATCGTGCGATTGATGTTTAGATGATGAAGCAATAACCATTCAGCCGCAGTTGCTTCTAACCCTTGCTCTTCCAAAAAAGAAGAAGCCCAACGGAGGGCTTCATGTACGGTCTTCGGTGTCTGATTACTCTTCAGCATTTTGCATCAATTCTGCTTGCTCTTCAACAATAAGAGCGTCGATGATTTCATCCATTTTACCTTGCAGAATTTGCTCAAGCTTTTGAATCGTCAAACCAATTCTGTGATCTGTTACGCGACTTTGCGGGAAGTTGTACGTACGGATACGTTCAGAACGATCTCCTGTTCCAACTGCCAGCTTACGATTTTGATCATACTCTGCTTGCACTTCACGTTGAATTTTGTCATACACACGAGCACGTAAGACTTTCATCGCTTTTTCTTTGTTCTTAATTTGAGACTTCTCATCTTGACACGACACCACTGTTCCTGTTGGTAAGTGAGTTAAACGGACAGCTGACATCGTCGTATTTACACTTTGTCCGCCTGGTCCACTCGATGTAAAGGTATCTACACGGACGTCTTTGTCATGGATCTCTACTTCTACTTCTTCGGCTTCAGGTAAGACAGCAACTGTTGCTGTTGAAGTATGAATGCGTCCACCAGACTCTGTTTGTGGGACTCGTTGCACGCGGTGTGCTCCGTTTTCATATTTCAGCTTCCTGTAAGCACCTGCCCCGTTCACACTAAAAATGATCTCTTTGTAGCCACCAAGCTCTGTTGCTGTCGCTTCGATCAATTCTGTCTTCCAGCCTTGAGCTTCTGCAAACCGACTGTACATTTTGTAAAGATCGCCTGCAAATAGCTGCGCTTCATCTCCACCAGCAGCTCCTCGAACTTCAACAATTACGTTCTTATCGTCATTCGGGTCCTTTGGAAGTAAGAGAATTTTCAGATCTGCTTCTAGCTCTTTTTGTCGAGTTGAAAGTTCATCCATCTCTTCTTTTACCATCGCATACATTTCATCATCAAGCTTATCCTCAAGCATAGCTTTAGCTTCCTTAAGTTGACCAACGACTTCTTTGTATTCACGATACGCTTGAACAGTTTTCTCAATACTTGATTGTTCTTTTGAAAACTCACGCAATTTTTTGTTGTCACTAATTATATCCGGGTCACTTAATAGTTCATTTAAGCGGTTGTAACGGTCTTCTACTGATTGTAATCGATCTATCACGGCTTTCACCTCATTAAAATTTCCAGTGCATATCATTCTAATTATAGTATATGGCGATCTACGGGTCAATGCGCGCCTGAGAACATCTTAGCGTTTTACCTTATCATACCTAGGGAATACTAATTTTGAAGAATACGTTAGGTAAACTTTTATTAGGGGGATGGGCTATGAAATACGTCATTATTGGTGGAGATGCTGCAGGAATGAGTGCAGCGATGCAAATTGTGCGACAAGATACGGATGCGAAAGTGGTCACCCTTGAGATGGGGGAATATTATTCTTACGCTCAATGTGGTCTCCCATACGCTGTCGGTGGATTGATTGATGGTGGGACAGAAGAACTTGTGGCTCGTGACGTCGAGACCTTCCGAGAAAAGTATGGAATTGATGCGAGAGTGAATCATAAAGTAACCGCGGTCGACCCGAAAGAAAAAGTCGTTTCAGGGGACGGATTTGAAGTCTCGTATGATAAACTTCTCATCGCAACCGGTGCACGCCCAGTTTTACCTGATTGGGATGGAAGCCATTTAGAAGGTATCCACACGATCAAAACGATTCCTGACACCGAAGCGATCATTGCTAACATGAAGAAGGATGTTCAACATGTGGCTGTTATTGGTGGGGGCTACATCGGACTTGAGATGGCGGAGAACTTGATTGAACGTGGCAAAGACGTCACAATCGTTGAACGAGGAGAGCAACTCGCGACTATTTTTGACGATGAAATGGCCGAACTCATCCATGCCGAGGCCAAAGAAAACGGTGTCGAAATACGATTGAAAGAAGAAGTGAAAAGTTTTAAAGGAAATGGGACAGTAGATGCTGTCGTTACAGATCAAGGTGAGATCTCGTGTGACATGGTGATTGTCGCAATTGGCGTTCAACCGAATACTGACTTTATGACCAACACAGACGTCCATCTTCATTCAAATGGAGCGATTAAAGTGAATGCGTATATGGAGACTAATTTAGAAGATATTTATGCGGCAGGAGATTGCGCCACCCAGTATCACCGGATAAAAGAACGAGATGATTACATTCCTCTTGGTACGCACGCAAACAAACAAGGGCGAATTGCCGGGTTAAATATGATTGGGAAAGCCCAGGCATTTCAAGGGATTGTCGGTACTTCCATTTTAAAATTTTTCTCATTAACGCTTGGACGTTCAGGCCTCTCAAAAACAGAAGCAAAGATGCTGAGTATTCCAGCGAAAGTCGTTGATGCTGAACTTCCACATCACGCAGGGTATTATCCAGGAGCGGAAAAATTAACGATCCGACTGATGTATCATGAGGAAAACGACCAACTATTAGGGGCGCAAATTATCGGGAAAGAAGGCGTCGATAAACGGGTTGATGTTCTTGCTACGGCGTTATATCACAAGATGAAAATAGGAGATCTTGAACATCTTGATCTTGCCTATGCCCCTCCCTATAACGGTGTATGGGACCCCATTCAACAAACAGCAAGAAGAAGAAGAGAATAGGCCAAAAGAGAATTCGCATTAAGCGAATTCTCTTTTTTACTCAATTTCCCCAAAAAATAACCGATGTATTTACTATAGTGGTTCTATATACCTAATTATACTGTATTGCACAGAAAGGGGCTGTGGTAGTGGTTAACAAGATACGTGATATGAAGATTCGATCAAAACTCGTAATTATTACGCTATTACTTCTTTTATTTCCGAGTTTGATTATTGGTGTGACCAGCTACCTGACGTCAAAAAGTAGCTTAAATGACGTGGGAGCTACACAGATTCAAAACAGTGTCCATATGACAGCTGAATTAATCGACGCTATTCATCAAGAAGTCGCCGATGGAAATCTCTCACTAGAGGTTGCTCAAGAGCGAGTGAAAGAGGCCATCTTAGGCGAAAGACAACCTAATGGGACCAGGCCAATTAATCCTAATATTGATTTAGGAGAGAATGGGTACATCGCTATTTATGACGAGAATGGCACCTTAGTCGCTCATCCAACCATTGAAGGAGAAAACCTACTAAACGTTCAGGATGTTGATGGACATGCATTTACACAAAGTGCCATTGAAGCCGCTCAAGCAGGTGGTGGATTTACCTATTATCAGTGGGAACTGCCTCATAATCCTGACACAATAGAACCTAAAATCATGTACAACCTCTACGATCCGAATTGGGGTTGGATTATAAGTGGCGGTTCGTATATGAGTGACTTTAATGCAGGAGCTAATTCGATTTTAATGAACATCTTTATTGTTGTCGTCATTTCTTCACTTATCGGCGGTACAATTATTTACACGTTCTCTAAGCTTTTTTCAAAGCGCATTATCGCTGTCGATCAGCAAGTTCAGGAACTCGCTCAAGGAAACTTATCATTACCGGATATCGAAAGAATGCATAACGATGAAATTGGAACCCTGTCCAAAAATGTAAACATTATGTCGAACCGTCTAAGAGAAATGATCGGAAAAATTTCAGATACGTCTACCCAAGTTGCCGCAACGAGCGAACAGTTAACAGCTAGTGCTGAGGAAACGAGCAAGGCGACCGTTCAAATTACTGAATCGATTCAGTCTGTCGCTGCCGGTTCTGATAACCAAGCTGAAACTGCCTTAAAGGCTAGACAAGCGGCCTCAGATGTTATTAAGCATATGAACCTGATTGTTACGAGCGTAGAGGCTGTTGCTCAATCTACGACAACAACGAACACGAAATCTACATCGGGTCAAAAAGTTATCGAGCAAACCATTTCTCAAATGAAAGTCATAGATCAAAAAACCGACGAAATTTCACATGGTGTCCATTCTCTAGGTAACAAATCCAACGAAATCGGCTCGATTGTTTCCATGATTACGGCTGTTGCGGATCAAACAAATCTACTTGCATTAAATGCTGCCATTGAAGCTGCAAGAGCGGGCGAACATGGACGAGGATTTGCTGTTGTTGCAAACGAAGTTCGAAAGTTAGCAGAACAATCCAGTCAATCAGCGAATCAAATTAATCAGTTGATTATTGATATTCAGCAAGATATTAAGCAATCGCTTCTATCGATGGAAGCTGGGAAAGAAGCCGTACAAGATGGCATTTCACTAGTCGATTTAGCAGGGAACGAGTTTGGTGATATTTCTACCTCGATCAATCATGTGACTTTACAAATTGAAGATGTCTCAAGGGCAGTTGAACAAATTACAGATGGAACAAAAGTATTAGCTGAATCGATCGAAAGCACATCGGCTATTGCCAACCAATCTTCGGATCACTCTCAAAATGTAGCAGCCTCTGCCGAGGAACAAAATGCCACGATGCAAGAAATCGCTGCTGCATCAAGTGTTCTCTCTTCAATGGCTGAAAAACTACAAGATTCGGTCAAACAGTTTAAACTGTAAAAAAACACCTGCATTGGCAGGTGTTTTTCATTAGCTTTCGTTAATATGAACCTCATAGCGTGGAACTTCGAGCAGGAATGTTCGTTTCAACTTGTCTAGTTCCGTTTTTTTCTCCTCATCACTAAACCCTTCAGGTACGTGTACCGTTACCCAAGCGCGGTGACCTGCTATCATTACTGCTCCTGGGCGAAAGGGTGACTCGGTTGCTACAATTTTTTTGAACAGGTTTTGATCATCACCCATATCAGGTCGACTTCGATCGGCGGTTCGGAAGCTATTGCCTGTTGTGTTCACTTCGGATGCCTGATCATAATGACCTGAATTTCGGATCGAACCGTAATTAATCGGACCAGGGCCAAGTAAACCATACGTCAATTGTCCTGCTGATGGACGGGTCTGAACGTTGGTTACTTGCACTTCAGGTGTTTCTGGATTGTTACACCCTGCAAGCAAACATAAGCCGACCATTGTTCCAGCTAACCATTTTGCCTTCATGATGAGCACCTCCTGCAGCATAGACTGCTGCATGTATAGGTTGCCCGTTTTTGACACATTACACGATGTTAGATTTGTCCATGTCTAGTCTGTGCCTGTGGGATGCGCGATGGTTTATTTGGAACTTCATGGCATGTTCTACAGCGGGGTTCATACGATTCAGACGCTCCGACCAAAATAATTGGATCTGTATATGATGCTGGGTTCCCATCAATTAAACGTTGTGTTCTACTTGCTGGTGTTCCGCAAACAGGACACACCGCTTGAAGCTTGGTCACTTCTTCGGCCAAAGCCATTAACGGCATAATCGGACCAAACGGCTCTCCTCTAAAGTCTTGATCGAGTCCGGCACAAATCACACGCACTCCGCGGTCAGCTAGTTCGTCTGCCACTGCGATAATTCCTTCATCGAAAAACTGTACTTCATCCACCGCAACAACTTGCGTATCTTCATGTACGTGCTCAAGAATATCAACGGATAAGCGTACAGGTACCGCGCACACCTTTGTTCCGTTATGGGAAACCACTTCTTCTTCACTATACCGATTATCAATAGCCGGCTTAAAGACTTGTACTTTTAGTTTCCCAAAACTCACTCGGCGGATTCTTCGAATAAGTTCTTCTGACTTTCCTGAAAACATACTTCCACAAATGACTTCTAATCGACCTTCATGCTCCGACACACGCATAAAATCCCCACCTTACAACAAATAATAATCAAATAAAAACAAAAAAAGAAACAATCTTTGTTCCTTGAAAGAGTGTGCTCAACTTCAATAAAATGCACTCTAGCTATAGTTTTGCTCCTAATTCCTCCTACATACACAGAATCGGTGCAAAAAAAACAGGCAAGTGCAGTGCGCTTGCCTGTTCGCATATCGAGTTTACTTCATCTTGTATTTCTTCTTGAAACGATCAACACGTCCACCAATATCGTTAAGCTTCTGCTTACCAGTGTAGAATGGGTGCGAATCTGAACTAATCTCAACTTTTAGAAGCGGGTATGTGTTACCATCTTCCCACTCGATTGTTTCTGCAGAACCTTTAGTTGAACCGCTTAGAAACTTAAAACCAGTACTTGTATCCATGAAAACCACTTTTTGATATCCTGGATGAATACCTTCTCTCATTGCTTTCATCTCCTTCCGCCCTGAATCTTTTCGAAACAGAGTTGTCTAATCACACATGACGAAATTATATCAAGCTAATCTCTGTTTTGCAACTGTATTTCAACAGTTTTATTGTTAAAACTACAAACTAACCCAATAAATCGGCTCATGACGGCCTTGTTCAACAAAAAATTATTTTCGGCGAGTCGCTCCTGTCATGTCCTTTTCCATTTCACTGAAGAAATCTGCATTTGTTTTCGTATCTTTCACTCGGCGAATGAATTGATCGACAAAGTCATGGGATTCATTCATCGTCTTGCGAATCGCCCATAGCTTATCAAGCTGTTCTTTCGGCATTAACAGTTCTTCTTTACGAGTACCTGAGCGACGAATATCAATAGAAGGGAAGATACGGCGTTCAGCAAGCTTACGATCGAGATGAAGCTCCATATTACCTGTTCCCTTGAATTCTTCATAGATGACATCATCCATACGAGAACCCGTTTCCACTAAAGCTGTTGCAAGGATCGTTAAGCTACCACCCTCTTCGATATTACGAGCCGCTCCAAAGAATCGTTTCGGACGATGGAACGCTGCTGGGTCAATCCCTCCTGATAATGTACGTCCACTAGGTGGAATCACTAAGTTGTATGCACGAGCAAGACGGGTAATACTATCCATTAAAATGACCACATCTTTACGGTGCTCAACTAAACGCCTCGCACGCTCAAGAACCAACTCCGCTACCTTAATGTGGTTTTCAGGAACTTCGTCGAATGTAGAGCTAACGACTTCCCCTTTAACTGAACGTTCAATATCTGTCACTTCCTCAGGACGCTCATCAATGAGAAGAATAATAAGTTCTACATCAGGGTGATTTTCAGCGATGCTGTTTGCCACCTCTTTCAAAAGGGATGTTTTACCCGCTTTTGGAGGGGCGACAATTAATCCACGTTGCCCAAAACCAACAGGTGAGATCATATCAATAATTCGCGACGAAACTCGACCTGGAGTTGTTTCAAGTTCAATCTTTTGTTCAGGGTATAGTGGAGTTAACGCTGGAAAATGAGGACGATCTTTTGATGTTTCTGGCGCATCACCATTTACCGCTTCTACGTGTAAAAGTCCATGGTAACGTTCATTTTCCTTTGGTGGACGTACTTTTCCTGATACTTTGTCTCCGTTACGTAAATCAAATCGACGGATCTGTGATGCGGAAATATAAATATCCTCAGAGCTCGACTTATAATTGATCGGTCTTAGGAAACCGAAGCCCTCTGTTTGAATAATATCAAGGACACCTTCCATAAACATGAGACCGTCTTTTTCGGCTTGTCCTTTTAATATAGCAAAAATTAATTCTCGTTTTGTTAACTTACTATAATATGAAACTTTGTATTGCTTAGCTAATTCGTAAAGTCCTTTTAGCGTCATTTTTTCTAAATCTTTAATATTAACACTACTACTCATCCCTACACCACACTCTTAATTTAATATTAACTACTAAAAATATTTCTATTTTACCTAATAATTGCCGTTCCGATTAGATGGGAAGATCAAATGCCTCTTAGAAGAAAGGAAAGAAAAGGAGTAACGACCGGTGAAAAACCTTATAAGATTTTTTCTCTTTGTTTAATTGTACCCTAAGATCAATAGAAAACTCAACAAGGGAATCATCTACCCTTTATTTAGAGGAATAGATAGAAGAATAATGAAAGAGGCTGGGACAAAAGTGTTTTAACTAACAAGAATCGGAACAAACTACAAGGGGGTGCAATAAAGCCGCTCATGAAATATATTCCGCACCCGCGAGGAAGTTGGTGAGCCTCATCGTGTTAGGCATTGCGGGGTTTCACCGTTGCTTTTTATCCTGCAGGAGGTCTACGTATATTTCATCCGCTAAGTTTGTGATTTGTTTCGATTCTCAGTTAGACACTTTCGTTATGTCTCAGCCTCTTTACAAAATGTTAATAGTTTACGTTTATTTAATCACAAGTCCTGGTTTCTTATTCATACTATGTGTTCCGTCGACAAAGCGAACGGTTCCTGATTTTGCTCTCATAACGAGGGATTGGGTCGTTGCATTAGATCCTTTGTAATAAACGCCTTTTAGTAACTCTCCGTCTGTCACGCCTGTTGCTGCGAAGATACAATCATCACCTTTAACGAGGTCGTCCATCATAAGAACTTTATTGTAGTCTTCGATCCCCATCTGTTTGCAGCGAGCTAACTCAGCCTCATTTTGTGGAAGGAGGCGGCCTTGTAATTCTCCACCTAAACATTTTAATCCAACAGCTGCTAGTACGCCTTCAGGTGCCCCACCAGAGCCAATTAAAAGATCTACACCCGTATCATCAAACGCTGTGTTCACAGCCGCTGCAACATCGCCATCAGGCATAAGCTTAATTCTCGCCCCAGCCTCACGGATCTCTTGGATGATCCTTTCGTGACGCGTACGATTTAAAATGGTGACAACGAGGTCTTCAATGTCTTTATTTTTCGCACGAGCCACGGCTCTTAAGTTATCAATGATTGGTGCGTTAATGTCAATTTTTCCAACTGATTCAGGACCTACAGCTATCTTGTCCATATACATATCAGGTGCATGCAATAAGTTGCCGTGATCAGCGACCGCAAGAACAGCGAGAGCGTTCCACTGACCTGATGCGACGATACTAGTTCCTTCTAAAGGATCTACTGCAACATCGACGCGCGGACCATAGCCGTTGCCTAGCTTTTCCCCTATATATAGCATAGGTGCTTCGTCCATTTCCCCTTCACCAATCACGACGGTTCCCTTCATCGGGATTGTATCAAATACGTCTCTCATCCCCTCAGTTGCTGCGCGGTCCGCTTCTTCCTTGTTTCCACGCCCCATCCAACGACCTGATGCAAGGGCCGCAGCTTCTGTCACACGCACCAATTCCATTGATAAACTTCTCTCCATCTCTTACCCTCTCCTTCTTAAGTGTAATTTTTCCAAACTTACTATTCTCAATCGACTAACTTTTTACTTGATCGATTTCTTCTTGTGTTAGTTTCTCGCGCCATAATTTCGCTCCAAGACCTATCAACTTTTCTTCAAGATTCTCGTAGCCACGATCAACATGTTCAAGTCCTGAAAGCTCTGTCACACCATCTGCTATTAACCCCGCGATGACTAAAGCTGCTCCTGCACGCAAATCACTCGCACGCACTTTCGCCCCTTGAAGTGGTGACTTTCCGTTAATAATAGCTGAACGTCCTTCTACTTTCACATTGGCTCCCATTCGTCTTAACTCATCAATATGCTTAAAACGGGCATTATAAATCGTGTCGGTAACAATGCTCGTTCCGCTCGATTGTGTCAGCAATGTGGAGAATGGCTGTTGGAGATCCGTCGGAAAACCAGGGTAGACGAGCGCTTTCACATCGACACCCTTTTTATCACCGGTATTATGAATCAAGATTTGGTCATCATTTGTTTCCACCGTGACGCCCATTTCACGTAATTTGGCAATGAGAGCGTCCACATGATACGGAATGACGTTATCAATGATTACCTTTTGACCAATTGCCGCCGCTAAAATCATGTAGGTTCCTGCTTCAATGCGGTCTGGAATAATCGAGTGTCTGCACCCATTTAATGAATCGACCCCATCAATTCGGATAACATTTGTCCCCGCACCTTTAATGCGTGCGCCCATGCTCGTTAGTAACGTTGCGACATCGACGATTTCTGGCTCTTTTGCTGCATTTTCAATAATGGTTTGACCTTTTGCTCGAACGGCTGCAAGCATAATATTAATCGTCGCTCCAACACTGACTACATCTAGATAAATTCGTGCGCCACGTAATTCGTCTGCACGTAAATAAATAGCGCCTTGTTCATTGGTGACGCGTGCACCTAGTGCTTCAAAGCCTTTAATATGTTGATCAATTGGTCTAGGCCCTAGATTACAACCTCCAGGCAATCCAATGACCGCTTTTTTAAACTTTCCTAGCATAGCTCCCATTAAATAATACGAAGCACGTAACTTTTTTACTTTGCCATTTGGAAGTGGCATCGAAATCATATTGGTAGGATCAATTTTAATTTCTTTTTCGGCTAGTGAAAGTTCAACATCTCCACCAATTTCTCGCAGTAAATCTGCCAATAATTCCACATCTGATATGCCAGGTAAATTATCAATTAGTACTGGAGAATCAGCTAAAATCGCTGCAGGAATTAACGCAACCGCACTGTTTTTCGCACCACTAATTGGTACCGTTCCTTCTAGCGGATGTCCGCCTTCTATCATAAGTTTTTCCATAATCGCATCCCTTCTGACGACACTCACGATTCGTAGATAGACGTCTGTTAACGTTTGTATCCATTATACCCAAAGGTGGGTAAGAATAACGAGTCAAGTTGTCTATTCTTAGCGACATTTCACGCTTCGTGTCACACCATCGTACGTAGAGTGAGACCTAGCGATTATTATTCCAGTCAGCTAAAAACTTTTCAATGCCTTGGTCTGTTAATGGGTGCTTCGTTAATTGTTGAATGACTTTAAGTGGAATCGTCGCAATATGAGCTCCACGCGTCGCGGCTTCTGTTACATGAACAGGGTGACGAATAGACGCAGCTATAATTTCTGTTGGAATTTCATGAATGTCAAAAATATCGACAATTTGCGTGATAAGCGCTAACCCATCATGTCCAATATCATCAAGACGCCCTAAAAATGGGGAGACATACGTCGCACCAGCACGAGCAGCTAGTAATGCTTGTACCGCTGAGAACACAAGTGTGACATTGGTTTTAATATTAAGTGCTGAAAAGGCATGGACTGCTTTGAGACCTTCTGTAGTCATAGGAACCTTTACTGTAATATTCGGCGCAATCGCAGCAAGTTCCTTCCCTTCTTTAATCATTCCATCTGCATCAAGAGCAATGACTTCTGCACTTACAGATTCTGATACGATATCAGTTATTTCACGTAGACGATCGTGGAAATCTACTCCTTCTTTAGCAACAAGTGACGGATTTGTTGTAACTCCAGAAAGAATCCCTAATGCCTTCGCTTCTTTAATCTCGTTAATATTCGCTGTATCAATAAAAAATTTCATTACAATCACTCCTGATTTTTATTTAGTATGTATAAATCCAACTGTTCATTGACCGCAATCCTAAACAATAGTTTGTATTTACAGACTTGTAATCGCTTACTTATTATATCAAAAAAATATTATAAAAGAAGAACGTAGAAAGAACACGATTTTTGACGAAAAGTCCAGAAAATAACGTTAAAAGCAGCTCAAATGAACTGCTTTTAACAAGATCAAGCTATACTATTATGCTTTGTTTGAAGAACCAAACTCACGCATTTTACCTTTAACTGTTTCTTTGATCGCTTCACGTGCAGGTCCTAGATATTTACGAGGATCATACACTTCAGAGTCTGCATTTAATGTTTCACGTACTGCTTTTGCAGAAGAGATTTGGCTCTCTGTGTTTACATTAATTTTAGCATGTCCGAATTCGATCGCTTTTCGGATATCGTTTGTAGGGATACCTGTTCCACCGTGTAATACAAGAGGAATACCAACTAAACCGTCGATTTCTTTCATGTGATCGAAACCAAGGTTTGGTTCACCTTTGTATGGTCCGTGTACTGAACCTAATGCTGGCGCGAAACAATCTACACCTGTTGCTTCAACAAGTTCTTTACACTCAGCTGGAATCGCATATGCTGCTTCTGCATCATCTACGATTAGGTCATCTTCTTGTCCACCAATGCGGCCAAGTTCTGCTTCAACAGAAACTCCAAGAGCATGAGCAACTTCCACAACACGCTTAGTTAACGCGATATTTTCTTCAAGTGGGTAGTGAGAACCGTCAATCATAACAGATGTGAAACCTGCATGAATTGCTTCTACACATTTCTCGAAGCTTGAACCGTGATCTAAGTGGATTGCAACTGGAACTGTTACATTGTACTCTTCCATTAAAGATTCAACCAATGTTACGATTGTTTTGAAGCCGCCCATGTAGCGTGCAGCACCTTCAGAAACACCACAGATTACTGGAGATTTTTCCTCTTCTGCAGCTTGTAAGATTGCTTGAGTGAACTCCATGTTGTTAAGATTAAACTGACCAACAGCGTAACCTTCCGCCTTTGCCGTGTTAAGCATGTCTTTCATTGATACTAAAGGCATGATATACGTCCTCCTTGTGTGTAAGCAGTTTATAGATATCAAACGTCCGTCTAAAAGAACTTACTTGTTCGTATCCATTAAAAAGATTCCCGAACACTCTTAAAAATATCCATACTCTTATATGTATGAAAAAAACTAAATCTGGTAAGTTCAATTAGCTTGAACGTGTCCATTATAGCATACAATCAATGAAAAACACCCTGTTACGAAAGAGAATCGATAAGTTTTTCGAAGTAAGCGCTTCCTTGCTTTATGATCATTTTAAGTCGTAACTAAATTTTCTTTTATCACGTTTCGTACATCATCAATATCGAAAGGTTTAGCAAAATGAGTGATCGCTCCAAGTTGCATCGCTTCATTAATGAGGTTCAATTCACCGTAAGCCGTCATCATAATCACTTGGATATGTTCATGCGTCTCTTTAATTCGACGCAAGATCTCTAATCCATCCATCCCTGGAATTTTCATATCAAGTAGCACTAAATCGGGCCCTTCTTCCTCGACAATCTTCAGTGCTTGCACACCATTGGCTGCTTGATATAACGTATATCCGTCCTTTTGTAGGATTTCACAAAGTAACACACGAATTCCATACTGATCATCTACAACTAAAACTTTATGCATACTTCTCCCCCTTATTGTATTTTATACGAATCATTATACGAGCTGCCAAGTCCATTTTTTTATTTGTCCTGTTTTGTCTACTCGTACCCATTCTCTTTTCTCTTCCTATTTCCCTGCAACATTATAAAAATTCTATTTTATTTTGTTCGACAAGTCTATCGAACTTTGTCGAATTATGTACTTCTTCCCTTTCTTCTTATAAATGACTACGCTATAATGCTCATAGACTTTATTGAGAAAAAGGAGTTACAATTATGATCCCCATTTTCACCACACAACTAATAGGCCGTATTAAGGCCATTCGAGAAAAGGAAGAGGAGTTTGAAGATGCGGCCCGCTTACTCGCCCAAGCGATTGTCGGCGATGGCACAGTGTATGTCTATGGTACGCGTGAACTACACGGCATTGTTTCTGAAGTGACCTATGGAACAGATCGCCATGAAGCCATCTTACCTTTGCGTCAAGATGAAATGAGCTCGCTCACACCAGCTGACCGTGTGTTATTGTTCTCACCTTTTACAAACGATGACGAAGCATGTCGCCTAGCTACCAAGTTCCACATGCAAGGCGTTCCGTTTTTAAGCGTATCAAATCTGAGTGATGAGCAAGATGCTTCTTACTCTCTAGCGGACATCCATGTCGACCTTGAAAGCAATATTGGCCTAGTCCCCGACGAACTCGGTAATCGTAACGGATACCCCACTTCGATCGTTGGTTTGTACACGTATTTCTGCCTAATATTAACCGTTAAAGAAATTGTAAGTGAGTATTAGGATTCATGCGATGAAGATCAAAAAAAGGTTTGCCTCCTTGCTTGTGGCAAACCTTTTTTGTGTCGTTATTTTTTTACGGATGCGCCAATAAAGTCACGAAATAGTGGCTGTGGACGCGTTGGACGTGAAACGAATTCTGGATGGAACTGTGAAGCGATGAAGTAAGGATGATCTTCAAGCTCAACAATTTCTACTAAACGACCATCAGGGCTTGTCCCTGAGAACGTGAAGCCAGCTTCCTCCATTTGCTCACGGTATTCATTGTTAAACTCATAACGGTGACGGTGACGCTCATACACTACTTGCTCTCCGTAAGCCGCTTGTGCGATAGAACCATCAACCAATTTACAAGGATAAAGGCCAAGACGCAGTGTTCCACCAAGGTCTTCAATATCTTTTTGTTCAGGAAGAAGGTCAATAATTGGGTATGGTGTTTCAGGATTCAGCTCTGCAGAGTTTGCTCCCTCTAGTCCTAATACGTTACGAGCGAACTCAACTGTTGCTAGTTGCATCCCTAAGCATATACCTAAGAATGGAACCTTGTTTTCACGCGCATATTTAATCGCTGAAATTTTCCCTTCGATTCCGCGATCACCGAATCCACCTGGAATTAACACTCCGTCGGCATCTTGTAGAAGTGTTGCTACATTTTCATCGTTTACTTTCTCCGCATCAACCCAGTCAATCTCAAGTTCTGCATCGAATGAATACCCTGCATGGCGAAGTGCTTCTGCAACAGATAGATACGCATCAGGTAAGGCAACATATTTACCAACAAGAGCAATCTTCACTTTGTTTGATAAGTTTTGTACTTTCTCTACCAATGAATTCCATTCGGTCATTTCCGCTTCTTTTGTTGAAAGCTTTAAATGGTCACAAACGATCTGATCAAAGTTCTGTGCTTGAAGATCAAGTGGCACTTGATAAAGTGTGTCTGCATCACGTGCTTCAATTACAGAGTCTTTCTTGATGTCACAGAATAGAGCAATTTTTTCTTTCATATCTTGAGGCACGGGTCTTTCCGTACGAACTACAATGACATTCGGTTGGATACCAAGACTACGTAATTCTTTCACGCTATGTTGAGTCGGTTTTGACTTCATTTCACCTGCGGCAGCAAGGTATGGAATAAGTGTACAATGTACATACATGACGTTATCAATACCAATATCGCTCTTAATTTGGCGAATCGCCTCTAAGAAAGGTAGGCTTTCAATATCACCAACCGTACCGCCAATCTCTGTGATGACAACATCGGCATTTGTTTCGCGGCCTGCACGGAATACACGCTCTTTGATTTCATTTGTCACATGTGGGATAACTTGTACAGTTCCACCAAGATAATCACCACGACGCTCTTTTCTCAAGACCGTTGAGTAGATTCTTCCTGTTGTGACGTTGCTATTTTGGCTTAAGTTGATATCGATAAAACGCTCATAGTGACCAAGGTCAAGATCCGTTTCAGCACCGTCATCTGTTACAAAAACTTCACCATGTTGATAAGGACTCATTGTTCCCGGGTCCACATTAATGTATGGATCAAATTTTTGAATCGTTACTTTTAATCCGCGATTTTTCAGTAAACGACCTAATGAAGCTGCTGTAATTCCTTTACCTAGTGATGATACAACGCCGCCTGTCACAAAAATATACTTAGTTGCCATTTTGATCGACTCCTCTTTTCTTCTTCCGAGATGTATTTCCACCAAAACTAGTCGTTATAATAAAAAAAACAAAAGCGACAGCTCACCCTAGAAAGGGGGCGCACTTTTGTTTGAGTCATAGTAATATGCATTTGCTTTTAATAAAGCCCAAAAATGATTCTACCTAGTTCACACCAAGAAGTCAAGTCTCTGTTTGAAACGAAATTAGAGATTAACGATCTTCGTCTTCGTCTAAATCTTCTTCATCGTCGTCATCATCTGCATCAAAACCATCTAACTCTTCTTTTACAGTGAAATCATCGTCATCTGAATCTTCATCATTAGAAATTTCGTCTAGCTCGTCTTCTAAATCTTCAAACTCATCATCAAAATCTTCTGGATCATCTAGTAGTTGATCATCTGATTTTGTTGCTTTCTTACGTGGGTTCACAGGTGCAGTAATATCTTCCTCTGACTGCTCATGAGGATACCAGCTTTTTAAGCCCCAGTTATTATCTCCGAGCGTTATGAAACGACCATCGATATTTAAGTCTGTATAAAGGAACGCCATGCGCCCTTTTGCTTCTGCTTTAGGCATTTTTTTCAGTTCCATGATCTCACTAACTAAGTCATTAAAATAATACGGTTTGCGCTTTTCTGTCATTAGAGCATAAGCAATTTCAATCATTGATAGCTCTTGTAGGTCTTCCTTGTCCATCTTACGTAGCTTCAACATCCGCACGTCCTTTCAGCATTTCTTGCATCTATTACTTTATTCAATTTTGGCATAAAGTTCATACCTTTCATTATAAACACATTTTATCTAATTATGCTAGATTGTAGATGAAAAAGTATAATTGTCAAGATATAGAGCTACTAGAAGCAGTGAACTGACAAAAAGACAGCCAGTTGACTGTCTTTTTTCAAATGTTCATTTGCTTTTGAGGTAGTGTTCGCGTTAACATTGGTCATTTTCGCGCAAAACTCAGTGACTTACGCGCAAATACCAGGTATTTCCGCGCGAAATCTACTAGTTTTCGCGCAGATGGAGTAAGAAAATGGAAAACAAGGTCGCCGCACTACATTTTATACGCCGCTTAACGGACTCCTCCGCTTTTCTTGGCTAGCTTCGGAGTCCTCCGCTTTTCTGGCTAGCTTCAGCTCCTTGGGCCTTGGGTAAAACCGGTGAATCCAACGAAGTCAAAAAGCGACTTCTTTTGGCTCCTCCTAGTTTTCCCTCATCCCAGAACAGTCGCCTCCGCTTTTCTTTATTACATATTTCTTCTATATTGGCCGCCTACTTGGTAGAGGGCGGTGGAGATTTGGCCTAGGCTAGCTACTTTGACGGTTTCGATGAGTTCTTCGAAGATGTTGCCGCCGTTGATTGCTGTTTGTTGAAGATTCTTTAATGCTTGTTCTGTTTCGTTTTGGTGACGTTCTTGGAAGGCGCGTAGGTTGGTGATTTGTTGTTCTTTTTCTTCCTTCGTTGCACGGGCCAGTTCCATCGTAAATTCTTCATCTTTCTTTTCGTTCGGATTCATGTAAGTGTTCACACCGATAATCGGAAGCTCACCTGTATGCTTTTTCATTTCATAGTGCATTGACTCTTCTTGGATTTTACTGCGTTGGTATTGTGTCTCCATCGCTCCAAGCACTCCGCCTCGGTCGTTGATGCGCTCTAGTTCTTGTAGAACGGCTTCTTCAACTAAGTTTGTTAACTCTTCAATAATATATGATCCTTGAATAGAGTTTTCATTTTTGGCTAGGCCTAGTTCTTTAGTGATAATCATTTGAATCGCCATCGCGCGGCGGACTGATTGTTCAGTCGGTGTAGTAATCGCTTCATCAAATGCATTCGTATGAAGAGAGTTACAGTTATCATAAATCGCCATCAGCGCTTGCAAGGTTGTGCGGATATCATTGAAATCAATTTCTTGGGCATGAAGAGAGCGACCGGATGTTTGTACATGATATTTCAACTTTTGGCTGCGCTCGTTTGCCTCGTATTTATTCTTCATTACCGTTGACCAAATGCGACGTGCGACTCGGCCAATGACCGCATATTCAGGGTCTAGTCCGTTACTGAAGAAGAATGATAGATTTGGTGCAAACTTATTAATGTCCATGCCACGGCTTAGGTAGTATTCCACATACGTGAAGCCATTTGCCAAGGTAAAGGCTAATTGACTAATTGGATTCGCACCCGCTTCTGCGATGTGGTAGCCAGAAATCGAGACAGAGTAGTAATTACGAACTTGATGGTCAATAAAGTATTCTTGAATATCCCCCATCATCCGTAGAGCGAACTCTGTTGAGAAGATGCATGTATTTTGACCTTGGTCTTCTTTTAGAATGTCTGCTTGAACCGTTCCGCGCACAGTTGCGAGCGTACGAGCTTTTACATCTTGATATTCTTCAGCACTCGGCTCACGTCCATTTTCTTTTGTAAATGCTTCTACTTGCTGATCGATCGCCGTATTCATAAACATCGCTAAAATAATCGGTGCTGGTCCGTTAATAGTCATTGAGACTGACGTAGACGGAGCACATAAATCAAATCCATCATACAATTTTTTCATATCATCAAGGGTACAAATACTTACGCCACTTTCTCCTACTTTTCCGTAAATATCTGGACGATGGTCAGGGTCCTCACCATACAGTGTCACTGAATCAAACGCCGTACTTAGGCGCTTGGCATCATCATCTTTAGATAAGTAGTGGAAGCGACGATTCGTGCGCTCAGGTGTCCCTTCTCCTGCAAACTGACGTTTAGGGTCTTCACCTTTACGCTTGAACGGAAACACGCCTGCTGTGTACGGGAATGAACCAGGGACATTTTCTTCCATTGTCCAACGTAAAATTTCGCCCCAGTCTGTAAATTTAGGCAGTGCCACCTTTGGAATTTTCAGCCCTGATAAGCTTTCAGTTGTCAGCTCCGTTACAATTTCTTTATCACGGCTTTTTGTTACATAGGTGTCCCCACTGTAAGACTCTTTCAATGTCTCCCAGTTATCTAAGATTAATTTGCATGTTGGGTGTAACTTTTCTTCATACATCTTCTTTGTTTCATTGAGTTGCGTGAGCACTTCTTCAGAGGTCACACCATGTTGCTCTAGAGCATCCATTGTACCTGTTAGTTGATAAATCTTTCGTGCGATCTCCACTTGATCGTCTGTCATTTTTTTGTATTGTCGAACAGACTGAACGATGTCACGTAAGTACTGTATTTGTTCAGGTGGAATGATGACATTCTGCTTAATCACTTCTGTACTCGTTTCAATGGATGTGTTAAATTCAGTTCCGCATTTCTCGTTCAATGTATTCATTAGAGCAGCAAACAACGTATTCGTCCCGATGTCATTAAACTGGCTAGCAATCGTGCCGTAAACAGGCATCTCCTCAGGCGCTTCCTCAAAACGAGTCCGGCTGCGTTGGTACTGCTTGCGTACATGACGAAGCGCATCCTCTGAGCCTCTACGATCAAATTTATTAATCGCAATTACATCAGCGAAATCGATCATATCAATTTTTTCTAATTGCGAAGGCGCACCATATTCACTTGTCATCACATAGAGTGACACATCGGACACTTCGGTAATCTCTGCATCTCCTTGCCCAATACCGCTCGTTTCAACAATGACAAGATCGTATCCAGCTGCTTTAACGACATCAATGGCATCGCGAATGCTATCAGAGATTTCTTTTCTTGAATTACGTGTTGCCAAGCTACGCATGAACACGCGCGAGTTATGGATTGAATTCATGCGAATCCGGTCTCCAAGTAACGCACCGCCTGTTTTTTGTTTAGTCGGGTCAACCGATAATATCGCAATCGTCTTGTCAGAAAATTCATTCAAGAAACGACGTACGAGTTCATCAGTTAAAGAACTTTTCCCCGCGCCACCTGTACCGGTAATTCCAAGCACGGGCACATCAGTCGTCATTTGCTTCAGTTGCTCTAACGTGTCTTCTAGCGTTGCTGCTAATTCTTTTTTTGATTCGGCATGAAGTTCAGCATATGAAATGCAACGAGCGACGGCGCGTGCATTTTTTTCTTTTAACACCGTTAGCTCTTCTGACACTTGATCGACGGTAGGGAAATCACATTCTTTTATCATGTCGTCAATCATCCCTTGAAGGCCACGTTCACGCCCATCATCTGGTGAGAAAATATGCGTAATCCCGTATTCATGAAGTTCACGAATTTCTGGAGGTGTGATAACTCCACCACCACCGCCATAAATACGGATATGTCCTGCATTTTTTTCTTGGAGCAAGTCATGGCAGTATTTAAAGAATTCAACATGGCCACCTTGGTATGAAGAGATTGCAATTCCTTGGACATCCTCTTGTATGGCGGCGTTTACAATTTCCTCAACAGAGCGATTGTGCCCGAGGTGAATTACCTCAGCACCACTCGCTTGCAGGATTCTACGCATTATATTAATCGACGCATCGTGACCATCAAATAAACTAGAAGCCGTGACAAAACGCACATGGTTTGTTGGCTTATAAGCTTGAGTTGTTGACATCATGTTTCCTCCCTATATAACCCTTAGACGGGCTGATCATTTTTTAGAAACAGATAAAATCGGTGCGAGCAAGTGCTCACTTTGAAGCTTTGTGTACTCCTCTAATGTATACAATTTGCGGATCGCCCAGCGGCGGAATGTCCACATATGTCCTTGCACTAAAATGTTATGGCTCATGAGTTTGATCTTGTCATCACTTACATCGATCTCATATTCTTCAACATATTCACGAATAATCGTCTCAAACATCTCAGTCATCTCTACTTCTTTTTCCAGAACGTACATTAATGCTTCCTCTGGTAGCGACTTCGCTTCCTGATACATGACAAGAACCTCATCTTGTAAGTGGTCGATTACTCTAAAATAGGTAGCGATAGCACTTTTTAAACGATTGATGCCGACTGCTTTCGTATCGATTTGTTGATCTAGTTGGCCTCGCACTTCTTCATAGATAGCATCACAGACAAGGTAGAGCACATCTTCTTTTGATCCAATGTATTCATAGAGTGTGCCGATACTAAACCCCGACTCTTTGGCGATTTCTCTCGTTGTTGTGCGGTGAAAGCCTTTCTCGATGAATAATCGAACGGCGCCTTTGACCATTTGCTCCCGACGTTTTTTAACTAATTGTTGATCTTTGACCATCGACGGCACTGCTTTTTTCTTCAAACCTGTCAACCTACTTCCTTTTATCGTTGTTCTTCAATCTTCATGAGATGAACGTGCCATAGAGCTTATCCAGCTCTATTTGGCATCGCCCTCTTTTTTTGTGTACTTATTAGCATACTAAAGATTGAAGCTACGATCTATCATTAATGTGTATTAGTCAGCTAATAACATCTTTGAAATGACGAGGCGTTGAATTTCATTTGTTCCTTCATAGATTTGAGTGATTTTCGCATCACGCATATAGCGCTCCACTGGATAGTCTTTTGTATAGCCATATCCACCAAAGACTTGCACCGCTTCGACCGTGACATCCATCGCCGTATCCCCGGCAAATAACTTCGACATCGCCGATTCTTTTCCATATGAGATGCCTTCGCTTTCTCTCCATGCAGCTTGATATGTTAACAGACGGCTTGCTTCGATCTTCGTTGCCATATCCGCAAGCTTAAAGCCGATCCCTTGCTGAACACCAATTGCTTTTCCAAACTGCTTGCGTTCTTTGGCATAGCCAACAGCAGCATCAAGGGCTCCTTGAGCAATCCCGACAGCTTGAGCGGCAATCCCGTTACGTCCGCCATCAAGTGTCATCATCGCTACTTTAAAGCCTTCTCCTTCTTTTCCGAGCATATTTGCTTTCGGTACACGGCAATCTTCAAAAATAATCTCAGTTGTAGGGGAAGAACGAATCCCTAGCTTCTTCTCTTTCTTGCCGACAGAGAATCCTGGTGTATCTGCTTCGACGATAAAGGCTGTTGTTCCTTTATGGCGTGCTTCTGGGTCCGTCACCGCAAAGACGATATAAATGTCAGCAATCCCACCATTGGTAATAAAGATCTTCGAGCCGTTGATAATATAATCATCACCGTCAAGAATAGCTGTCGTCTTCATTCCTGCTGCATCTGATCCTGAACTTGGCTCAGTTAAGCCGTACGCACCAATTTTCTTGCCCTCTGCCATTGGTCGCAAGAAAGTCTGCTTTTGTTCCTCTGTACCGAATTTGTACACAGGCCAGCCAGCAAGTGATGTGTGCGCGGATAAAGTGACCCCAGTTGAGGCACAAACGCGTGAAAGTTCTTCAACCGCGATACAGTAGCTGACATAGTCCCCACCAATTCCACCATACTCTTCAGGCCAAGGAATCCCTGTTAATCCAAGCTCTGCCATCTTGTTGAAAATCTCAAGGTCAAAGCGTTCTTCTTCATCACGTTCCGCTGCTGTTGGTTCTACTTCATTTTTCGCGAAATCACGGACCATTTTACGAATCATATCTTGCTCATCTGTTAATAAAAAGTTCATTATATTGTCTCCCCTTTAATCGGCTAGTAGTTGTTTACTGATAACAATGCGTTGTATTTCACTTGTTCCTTCGTAAATCTCACAAATTTTTGCATCACGGAAAAATCGTTCGACCGGATAATCTTTCGTATATCCGTATCCACCAAAGACTTGCACGGCTTCAATCGATACATTTACGGCCGTGCGTGAAGCAAATAATTTAGCCATGGATGCTTCTTTTCCACTGTTCATTCCAAGCTCACGTAGTTTTGCTGCGCGATAGACTAATAGTTTTGAGCCCTCGACGCTTGTTGCCATATCGGCTAATTTGAAACCAAGTCCTTGCTGCATGCCAATCGGTTTTCCAAATTGCTTACGTTCTTTTGCGTAGCCCGTTGCAGCCTCTAGAGCTGCTTCAGCAATCCCAAGAGATTGAGCGGCAATCCCAATGCGCCCTGCATCTAGATTAGACATCGCAATCTTAAAGCCTTCTCCTTCTTGACCTAATAGACTACTAGCTGGAATGCGCGCATCTTCAAACGTTAACTCCGTTGTATTCGATCCGTGTAACCCCATTTTCTTTTCCTTTTTCCCAACGGAGAAACCAGGAGTGTCTGCATCAACGATAAAGGCTGAGATTCCTTTTGTGCCAAGCGTGGCATCGGTTGAAGCAAAGACGATGTAAACATTTGCTTCGCCGCCATTTGTAATGAATACTTTTGAACCGTTTAACACATATTCATCGCCAATTTTTTTGGCTGTCGTCTTTAAGCTTCCTGCATCAGACCCAGCACTTGGCTCCGTTAATCCAAACGCGCCTAAGTATTCACCACTTGCAAGCTTCGGAATGTACTTTTGTTTTTGCTCTTCAGTTCCGAAATAAAGAATTGGGTTTGTACCGACTGATGTATGTACAGATAAAATAACACCAACTGTCGCACTCACCTTAGAAAGCTCATGAATGGCAATAATATAGGAAGTAAAATCCATCCCAGCTCCGCCGTACTCTTCTGGTATCGGAATTCCCATTAACCCAAGCTCCCCCATTTTTTTCACAATCTCACGTGGGAACGTTTCATTCTCTTCCATCTCTTCAATAAACGGTGTAATTTGTTCTTGGGCGAAGTCACGAACCATCTTGCGCATCATTTCTTGTTCTTCTGTAAAACGTAAATTCATCCTCAACACCTCCAGGATCTAGTTGTCAATTTCTATAGCGGCTGTGTGACGCGGCTGGGACAAAAGTATTTTAACGTATGGAATTTTGAACATAATGGTTGTGGCTTATATAAACCGCTCCTGAAATATACTTCGCACCCGCGAGGAAGCTGGTGAGCCTCCTCGTGCTCCGCACTGTGGGGTCTCACCGTTGCTTTTCATCCCGCAGGAGTCTACGTATATTTCATGCGCTAAATTTGCGCTTCGTTCATATCCTAAGTCAAACACTTTAGTTATGTCTTAGCCTCTTATTCGTAAACGTAAAACCCTCTGCCTGTTTTCTTTCCTAACCAACCAGCCTTAACGTATTTACGAAGCAGTGGACATGGACGGTATTTATCATCGCCAAATCCTTCATGAAGAGTTTCCATAATATAGAGGCATGTATCTAAACCAATAAAGTCAGCCAGTGTTAGCGGGCCCATCGGATGGTTCATACCAAGTTTCATCACTTCATCGACAGCCTCAGGTGTTGCGACTCCTTCATAGACGGTAAAGATCGCTTCGTTAATCATTGGCATTAAGATGCGGTTCGACACAAATCCAGGGAAATCATTGACTTCAACTGGTGTCTTTGACAACGTACGAGATAAATCTTCGATAACCTGGTAGACTTCATCGGTTGTCGCAAGCCCTCGAATGATCTCAACTAACTTCATCACAGGAACTGGATTCATAAAATGCATGCCGATAACTTTTTCAGGACGACTGGTCGCTGCAGCAATCTCCGTAATTGGTAGCGACGACGTATTCGTTGCTAAAATCGCATGCGCTGGAGCTATTTTATCAAGATCAGCAAATAGCTTTGATTTAATCTCCATGTTTTCAACAGCTGCCTCAATGACTAGGTCAACTGTCGCGGCATTCTCTAAATCCGTAGAAGGCGTTAAGCGAGCTAGTATTGCATCCCGCTCTGTCTCTTCTAAACGCCCTTTTTCAACTTGACGATTTAAGTTCTTCTGGATTGAAGCAAGTCCTCGATCAACAAAATCCGTTTTCAAATCATGTAACACAACATCAATACCTGCCATCGCATGCACTTGTGCGATTCCAGACCCCATCTGTCCTGCTCCGATGACCATTACTTTTTTTATACTCATGTATGCTCGACTCCTCTTTATGTGAATGTGATTAGTTAACTTCGACTAAAATGGCATCCCCTTGACCGCCACCACTACAAATCGCTGCAATACCAAGGCCTCCACCACGACGCTTCAACTCATGAATAAGTGTTAAGATAATTCTTGCTCCACTTGCTCCGATTGGGTGACCAAGAGCAACGGCTCCACCATTAACATTGACTTTTTCTTCATCAAGGTCGGCAATTTGATTACTAGCAAGGGCCACCGCTGCGAAAGCTTCATTGATTTCAAACAGGTCAATATCCGCTGCTGATTTCCCTACTTTATTTAATAGTTCATTAATGACAAGTCCTGGTGTTTTCGGGAAGTTTTCCGGCTCAATCGCAATGGCGTGATGTGCGAGAATCGTTGCCAATGGCGCGATTCCTTCTTCTTTTGCTTTTGATTCAGACATCAAGAGCATCGCCGCTGCACCGTCGTTGACCCCTGGTGCGTTGCCTGCTGTAATCGTGCCGTCTTTACCGAAAGCTGGTTTTAATTTAGATAGACCTTCTGCAGTTGTCCCAGGACGAGGCGCCTCGTCACGTGTGACAAGAACAGGCTCCCCTTTTCGTTGCGGAACAGGAACGCCCACAACTTCTTCATCAAATAAACCAGTTTCAATTGCTTTAAGCGCCTTTTCATGACTTCTCGCTGCCCACTCATCTTGTACTTCGCGTGATAGAGATAGATCATCTGCCACTCCGTTTCCGTAAGTACCCATATGGACTGAGCGGAACGAACAGGTTAGCCCATCAAAGACCATGCCATCGACCATCTCGACATTGCCCATTCGTGCACCCCATCTTGCTTTGGGCATGTAGTAAGGTGCATTACTCATCGATTCCATTCCACCTGCGAGAATCACGTCGCCGTCACCTGCTCGAATTATTTGATCAGCAAGTGTCACACTGCGCATGCCTGATGCACAAACTTTATTGATTGTTTCTGTCTTCACACTCCAAGGAATATCGGCATGATTCGATGCTTGACGAGAAGGAATCTGACCTTGACCTGCTTGAAGAACATTGCCAACAATAACCTCGTCCACATGCTCGCCTTTCCAGTTGGCACGTGCCAACGTTTCTTTGAGTGCTATTCCTCCTAGCTCAGAAGCTGTTAAACGACTTAAGGCCCCGCCAAATTTCCCAAAAGGTGTACGCGCTCCACTTACAATAACTGTCTTCATCGTCTGACCCCTTTCACTGGTTCATTTTTTGACCGAACGCTCGCTCGGTAACTCTTTAGATAAAAAGCGCAAAAGGTGATTGCGCTTACAATTTACATAGAAATGATGAGAGCAGGACTCGCTTATTACGAGTCGACAGCTCTCTACATTATTCAACACATTTTAGATCCTGTTGTACTATTCTACTGAACGAGCTCTATTTCCTTCTTGATAAGTGATTTTTCTAAAATTTCTACAATGTCGAGTGTTTGAACTTCTTCTTCGACTTCTTTAGCTTTCGTTCCATCACTTAGCATCGTTAAGCAATACGGGCACCCACTACTGATCAACGATGGTTCTACCTGTAATGCTTGTTCAGTACGAGCTACATTCACACGTTGCCCAGCATCTTCTTCCATCCACATTAAACCACCACCAGCTCCACAGCACATGCCGTTTTCACGGTTACGATCCATCTCAACAATCTCAACACCTGGAATGGCTGCTAAAATCTCACGCGGTGGCTCATAGACTTCGTTGTATCGTCCTAAGTAACATGAATCATGATAGACAACTTTCTCCTTCACTTCATGTACAGGTTTGATACGTCCTTCTTTAATCAGTTCAGCTAGAAGCTCGGTGTGGTGATACACTTCGACTCCCTCTAAACCAAACTCTGGATACTCATTCTTAAAGGTATTGTATGCGTGCGGATCAATGGTGACGATCTTTTTCACATTATGTTTATTGAAAAGCTCAATATTAGCAGAAGCTAGCTCTTGGAATAAGAATTCATTCCCAAGTCTACGCGGAGTATCCCCTGAGTTTTTCTCTTTGTTTCCAATAATCGCAAAGGTTACACCAGCCTCGTTCATAACCTTAGAGAAAGACTGAGCAATTTTTTGGCTACGCTTATCATATGAACCCATCGAGCCTGCAAAGAACAAGAATTCGAATTCTTCCCCTTTTTTCTCTAGCTCTTTTACGGTTGGTACATGGATATCATCGCGGCCATCGCGCCAGTTTTCACGCTCTTTACGACTAATTCCCCACGGGTTACCTTGACGTTCGATGTTTGTCATCGCACGCTGTGCATCTGCATCCATCTTACCTTCTGTTAAGACGAGGTACCGACGCATATCAATAATTTTATCAACATGCTCATTTAGAACCGGGCATTGATCTTCACAGTTACGACACGTTGTACATGCCCAAATTTCTTCTTCCGTAATGACATCACCAATTAAGCTAACATCGTAACCAGCTGCTGCTTCTTGCCCACCAGCACCAACGCTTGCTAATTGATTGGCTTTTGTATTAGAGAAAGCGAATTCAGGAAGCCATGCCGACCTTGATGTAACCGCTGCCCCTTTTTCCGTTAAGTGATTACGCATTTTTACGATTAAGTCCATTGGGGAAAGCATTTTTCCTGTTCCCGTAGCTGGACACATATTCGTACATCGGCCACACTCAACACAAGCATATAAATCAAGTAATTGCTTATGATTGAAGTCTTCAATCTTGTTGTTACCAAATTGTTCTTGTGACTCATCTTCGAAATTAATAGAAGATAATTGACCAACCTTGTGCGTACGTCCCATAAACACATTGGCAGGACCCGCAATTAAGTGAGCATGCTTGGACTGTGGAACATATACTAGGAACGTTAATAGGAATAATAAATGCATCCACCAGAAGACGAAGAATAATCCACCAGCAACCGCAGGAGGTAGCCAGCTAAAGGCTGTAGCAAGTCCTGATGCAATCGGCTCAAATCCACTTAGTGACTTATCTAACCAGATGATCTCCATTCCTTTTGCAAGAAGCTTAGACGTCATCAATCCACCGATGAAAACTAAGACAAGCCCTGATTTCCATCCGCGCTTTAGGCGAACTAGTTTCTCGACATAACGACGATAAAATGCCCAAACAACCGCAATTAAAATCATGACAACAACGATTTCTTGGAAGAACGTGAAGTATGGATACAATGGACCTAATGGTAAATGCGATCCTACTGCAAGTCCTTTCCAAATTAGATCAATCGCGCCTAACTGTACGAGTAAAAACCCATAGAAGAACATAAGGTGAATAATTCCACTCTTTTTATCCTTCAGTAATTTCTTTTGACCGAATACATTGACCAACACTGACTCAAGTCGCTCTTTCATTGAATGATCAAACTCGGCTTTCTTCCCAAGTTTAATGTACTCAACACGTGTGAATACCAATCTTGCAAATAAATAAAGCGCATAGCCTGTCACAAGTAGAAAAGCAACAAGATTCACCCATGTTAACGCTTCCATTGGTGGTGTCCCCCTTTTTGACCTAGCTAGTTCTTCTGACTCCTCATAAGCTGCTACGTCTAATTTGAATGTTTAGAAAATAGTAATTATTACGGACATTATAGCACACTTTTTAATTGAATGAGCATTCAGTCGATAAATTAATTAAATTTTTTTCGCTTATTTTTCTACATACTGTTGCCTGTTTATCGATATTCAGTTCGTCATTTGGGTATGCTAAAAAAAAAGATTTGTATAATAGAAAGGAGGGATTGAATGAGCGGTCCCCTAATAACCATTGTTATCGTCTTGTTTATCATTATTTGGCTTCGAATTGACTTTGTACTCGGCTTAAAAAGCCAAAAATACAACGCAACACGCCATACACAAGTAACAAGATTTAGTGATGTGATGTTTCTTGGCAATGGAGATGATTTTTTTGGAAATCTTCATGCCGATATTAAACAAGCCAATCATCACATCCATCTTCTTTTTTTCATTTTCAAAGAAGACCATATTGGCAAGAAAACACTCAATATGCTGATGGATAAGGCTAGAGAAGGCGTTACTGTCCGTTTACTCGTCGATCGGTTTGGCTGCGGTTTATCAAGAAAAACAAAGAAGAAATTACGAAAGAGTGGTGTCCGTTTCGCCTTCACTCATCCACCTAGCTTGCCTTATATCTTTTTCACTCTCAATCGTCGTAATCATAGGAAACTGGTTATCACAGATGGGCGTGTTGGCTACATTGGTGGGTATAATGTCGGGGATGAATACTTAGGACGCGACCCCAAATTTGGGCCTTGGCGGGATTATCACTTACGGTTAGATGGAGATGGAGTACAAGATTTACAAGAACAGTTTTTGGAAGACTGGCAAACAGCGAAACAAAAGTATGTAAAAGAGGAAGCGCTCTATCCTTCTTTAAGAAAAGGGCCGCATTCTTTACGTACCTTACCGACAGACGGTAGTTATTTAGAAGAGACGTTCATTTCTTTAATTGAAAAAGCACAAAAAACGATTACGATCGGGACTCCTTACTACATTCCTGGAAAACCACTACAACAAGCGTTAATTGAAGCTGCCCGAAGAGGCGTGGATGTCCGATTAATTCTACCGAAAAAAGCGGATCATCCACTTGTCAAAGAGGCTGCATACCCGTATTTTGATGACTTATTAACCGCAGGCGTCGACATTTATCAATATTACCGGGGTTTCTTTCATGCCAAAGCAATTGTCATCGACTCACAAATGGCTGATATCGGTACAGCCAATTTCGATAAACGTAGTTTTCATATTAACCATGAAATTAATTGCCTAATCTACCACGAAGAGATCATTCAAGCGGTGCTTAATGAACTAGAGCACGATATTTACACCTCGGAGAGAATGACACTCGAGAAGTATCAATCGCGCTCCATATTTCAACGAGGACGAGAAAAAATGGCTACGATTATATCCGGGTTGTTGTAAAAAAAGAGTCTGGGATGAAAGTTTTTAATCAGCAAGAATCTGACCAAATAATGAGTAGTGGAAAAAAGCCGCTTCTGAAATATACTCGCACCCTCGAGAAGATCTACGTATATTTCATCCACTAAGTTTGTTCATTGATTGGATTCTCTGCTAAACACTTTGTCCTAGCCTCTATATATTGTTACAGCCCTTCATCTTCAAAACGGTTAATGTCTAGCTTATGTCCCATTACAACAAGCATATCTCCTTTATGAATCGAGTCATCCGGCATAGGTGAGATGTTCATCTCTTCTCCACGCTTCATCGCTAAGATCGTTACTCCGTATTTAGCACGGACATTTAGTTTAACTAATGTCTTCTCATGTACTTTATCCGTTGCACGCAACTCGACAATGCTATATTCATCCGATAAATCGATGAAATCAATCATTTTTTCTGAAGCCATATTATGAGCAATTCGTCGCCCCATGTCAGATTCCGGATGGACAACAAGATCGGCTCCAATTTTCTCTAATACTTTGTGATGATAATGATTTTGAGCTTTTACCCAAACAATTGGCACATTCATTTCTTTTAAAACAAGCGTCGTTAAAATACTTGCTTGAATATTATCACCAATCGCGACAACGATGTGTTCAAAGTTACTAATCCCAATCTGCTTCATCGCATTTTCGTCCGTCGTATCCACTTGCATCGCATGAGTCGAGTAGGCAACATATTCATTCACTTTGTCACCGTCCTTATCAATAGCCAAAACTTCATGACCACGTTCATAAAGTTCTTTACAAACACTTCCTCCGAAACGTCCTAAACCAATGACAGCAAACTGCTTTTTCTTCTTACCCAATGTATTCACTCCTATTAAAATAACAACCATCTTTAACGATCTGGTTCTTATAATGTACTATTTCTTTTCCCACCATAAAATGAAGAAGAGATAATGGAATTCCTAGAGTAAACTTACTCTTCGACGTCTAGGATGTCAATCTCCCCCCTGGCATAAACTGTGTTTTTTACCTTTGTAGTCTTTGTTGCAATTATTTATATCATTGAATTCGTTTCTGTTAAAAATCATAAGGCTCGAAGTTTCTTCGCTGGGGAATCCAACGGTGATTATTGAAAACGGAGAAATACTATAAGGCAACATGCGGGAGAAGTGTTGGTCGCGATGATCGAACTAAATGGCACGCTCACGGCTTTAAAAAAGCAAGAGTTTCGCACCATAGTGAGAAGAGGTCTGCATTTAGTTAATAAAAAAGAATCGACGTGCGGGAAGCTCTTTCTTGATACATACAGAGGCCGACTTATTCACCCGATTGATCAAGAGCCGTATTCAAGGCTATGAGAAAAGCAATTCTTTTCGCTGCAACCATTCTTTGACCGCGTGATTACATTCCTCATATCGTTTTGTCGGCACTTGATGAGCGACACCTTCAACGAACACAATCTCTAGATCCTCTACTTTTTTTGCGAAGTCGTACATGTATGGATGCATAAATAGGTCTCGT
The DNA here is from genome assembly GCF_002797325.1 of Bacillus sp. FJAT-45037. Classification (GTDB taxonomy): domain Bacteria; phylum Bacillota; class Bacilli; order Bacillales; family Bacillaceae_D; genus Alkalihalophilus. Next base: position 2,862,771 of record NZ_KZ454938.1, read on the forward strand.
TGCCCATATAAAAGGAGGAGCGGAATCGTAAGCTGATTCAAGCGATTCGTTGCATGATAGTGATATCCATATTGATACGTATCAGCCAACCAGTTTGGATCAACCTTTTCGATCAAATGCTTCATTTCTGTTTGATGAACGTTATTTTTAAAATGAGCGACAGCTAAAACCTTACTAATTAATGGGAGCCAGCCTTTTCTCGCTGCCCAAATTCCTAGCTTGAACTCTTGTTCTAGTAGAACACTCGATACTTCTGGAAAACCACCGATTAAAATGAGTCCATTAATGATTGTTGGATATTTCAAGGCAACTTCTTGTGCAACAGATCCTCCATTTGAATACCCTATGAGAATCGCACGTTTTCTACGGAGCTTTTTTAAGACGGCGTGCACACAATCTGCTTCCTCTTCAATGGTTAAGGCCTTCTTTGTCGCAGATATGCTGTGTCCGTTTCCTGGTAAATCAATGAAGATCAATTGACCGATCTGCTGTAATTCCGATTGATAACGAAACGTGAGGTGAGACATCGCTGGAGGATGAAGAAAGACTAGTGGCACACCTTTTCCACGTACTTCATAATAAATCTTCATTCCTTTATAGTTCGTATAGGCCATGTCACACGCTCCTTATTTCGAAATAAGCGGCCAAATAATTTCGTATAATTTGTACCCTAAGAAAATGCCAACGATGCCCATAATGCCTGGGAGTGCTGGCGGTGCTGGGATGGGTAACTTAATTAGGGCAAATACAAACCCAACAATTAATCCTGCGAGTATAGCTAACATAATTTCTTGCATTAAAATTCCTTCTTTCTGAGATGTCTCTATCATTACTTTGTGTGTTCTATACGTAATTATTCACTTAGAACCAAACTTCAATAAAGAACCATATAATCAAAACAAGTTGAATAATCGATTTAGCTAGCGTCCCACTCAAAAAAGCAAAAAATGAAGCCACGGCAACTAAACTAGCTTGTTTTACGTCTTTGGCCGTAATCAGTTCGGCAGTAAAAACTAAAACAAATGGAACAACGATAATGCCAAATGGCGGAATAACAAATGAACCGACAATTACTCCTATGGCAGCCATCCGCTCACTCCATTTTGAACCACCATACTTCTTAACAAAAAATTGACTCGCGATCAAATCCGCTGCAAAGAGTAATACCGTAAAAAGAACAGCGCCACTCCAAAACCAGATCGAAAATGTTGCTCCGTCGATCAAGAACAAGTAGACGAGAAAACCAGCCCACAAGACTAGAACAGATGGAACAATCGGAAAGAGCAACCCAATGAAACTGACAATAAATAATACAATAATTAATGCCCATATAATCATATCCATGGATTCACCCTCCTCTACTACACCTTTTACGTAATCGATTTCCCAACTCAGCAAAAACGAACTCCCCTTCCAATAGAGGAAAAGGGAGTTCTACTTCTGTTACATTCTTTCTGGTGCTGAAACGCCAACTAATGACAAAGCGTTTTGAATCGTAATTTGTGTTGCTTTCATTAAAGCAAGACGGGCTTGACTCTTCGCTTTATCCGCTTCATCAATGACTCGCTCTGCGTTATAGAAACTGTGAAGAGCCGAAGCTAGATCATGTGCATAGTTGGTAATTCGGTGCGGCATTTGCTTTTCTGCTGCTTCTTCGACCACAGCAGGGAAATCACCAATTGCCTTTAAGAGATCATATTCTTTCTCCGTAGAAACGGCTGAAAGGTCTGTGTCTAGATCGAACGTTAACCCTTGCTCGTCACCTTGGCGAAGCATGCTGCATACACGTGCATGTGCGTATTGAACGTAGAATACTGGGTTTTCGTTTGACTTGGACACTGCAAGGTCCATATCAAAATCTAACTGAGAATCCGCACTACGCATCGCGAAGAAGTAACGAACTGCATCAATTCCCACTTCTTCCATTAGGTCACGTAAGGTCACAGCTTTTCCTGTACGCTTACTCATTTTCACTTTCTCTCCGCCTTGATACAAGCTAACCATTTGAATGATCTGCACTTCAAATTGTTCCGCAGAATAACCAAGTGCTTGAATCGCAGCTCTCATACGAGGGATATATCCGTGGTGATCTGCGCCCCAAATGTTGATCAGTTTGTTAAAACCACGTTGCATTTTATCTTGATGATAGGCAATATCTGGCGTCAAGTACGTATATGTGCCATCATTTTTGATTAACACGCGATCCTTGTCATCTCCATAAGTCGTTGAGCGGAACCAAGTTGCTCCCTCATTTTCATATGTTTCGCCTTTTTCTTCTAATGTGTCAAGAACTTCAATGACTTTATTTGATTCATATAATGATGTTTCTGAGAACCAACTATTAAACTCGACACGGAATTCTTTTAAGTCTTCTTTGATCTTGTCTAGCTCTTTTTGAAGACCATATTGACGGAAAAAGTCGCGACGTTCTGATGCTGTGACGTCTACAAACTTATCTCCATGTTCTTCTGCAAGGACTTTCCCAAATTCTATTATATCTTTCCCACGGTATCCTTCTTCAGGCATATCTTTGTCATGTCCTAATGCTTGGAAATAACGTGCCTCAAGAGATAGCGCTAAGTTGTTAATTTGATTTCCAGCATCATTAATGTAGTATTCACGCTCGACATTAAAGCCTGCTTTAGCCAACACATTACATAGTGCATCTCCAACAGCTGCTCCGCGTGCATGGCCTAAGTGTAAGCTCCCTGTAGGGTTTGCTGAGACAAACTCCACCTGAATCTTCTCACCGTTGCCAATGTTCGTTTCCCCATACTTCTCTCCTGCTTTTAACACAGCCGGAATCACTTTACGTAAGTAACTCTTGTCCATAAAGAAGTTAATAAATCCAGGCCCTGCAATATCGACTTGGACAATTGAAGCCGCCTCTTTATTTAACTTCGCCACTAGTTCTTCGGCAATTTGGCGAGGAGCTTTTTTTGCCACACGCGCTAACTGCATCGCCATATTTGTCGCATAATCACCATGCGCCTTGTCTTTTGGTGCCTCAAGGACAACTTCTGGAATCTGCTCTTCTGATGCTAGTTCTGCAGCGATCACAGCTGCTTTGATCTCTTCTTTTAATGTTTGTTTTAAATGTTCAACACTGTTCATCGTTTACTGGTCCTCCTCTAATGTCAATCGCACTTCATGTTCGCCCGCATCTTGTCCCTGTAATGTAAATCGGTATTTGATGTGGATTTTCCCTCGTTGATTATGGGTTGGCCACACGACGGTGACTTTGTCTGTGTCTGCTTTTGTCTCCCAAGATGCTTCTGGCGTAACATATCGACCAAGTGTCTCTTTACCAGAAACAAATCCTTGTCGCATGATAACCGTCCCTTGACGAATTAACATTAACTCATGTCCATCCCACTTGATCGTCGTTTGAACGGTTTCTGTTTTCGTTAAAGCCTCTTCAAATCGCAAGTAATCTTGTCGACCCTTATGATAGAGTTCTCCTTTAGAAGTGAACTCATAAGATTCTGTATGATCGTCATGTTGGATACGGTTTTGAAAGATCATTTTTAATGTTCTTTTTGTTGGTTTATCCATAATGCTAGACACCTTTCTATCCGTACATTGCCTACATATGCGCTGCTCGTAGGCCGGTTCGTCTTCTATTATTCAAGTTTAGCGAGTTTACCTCTTAGTTGCAAGGTTCTGTTGCGTCTGTATGTCCATTTTGGAGTGAATCGGCTAAAAAAGCTTCACTACTAGTTGTAGATTGGACATTTCACTCTATTTTTTATGTGAAGGAAACAAAAAGATGAGCGATTGTCCCTTACCGCTCATCTTACAGTCAGTTCATATGTTCATTCGGAAGCTACGTGGGTCAAGAAGAATGTGTTTCGCGCAAATTTAGAATGTTTCCGCGCAAACGGAGCAAAAAATTGGAAATTCAGCTACGTTGCAGAACAATCGCCTCCGCTTTTCTTGGCTAGCTTCGGCTCTTTGGGCTTCGGGTAAAACCGGTGCATCCAACGAAGTCAAAAAGCGACTTCTTTTGGCTCCCCCTAGTTTTCCCTCATCCCAGAACAATCGCCTCCGCTTTTCTTTACCTTACCCAACCTAATAGCATTTCTCTAATCATTTTGCTTGCGGTGATTTGGGTTTGTTCGGTTGGGTCATAGGCTGGAGCTACTTCGACTAGGTCGGCTCCGATGATGTTGGTGTCAGAGTCGGCGATGGCTTTAATCGCTTCTAATAATTCTTTTGATGTGATTCCGCCTGCTTCTGCTGTGCCGGTTCCTGGTGCACATGATGGGTCTAATACATCGATGTCGATCGTTACGTACACGTCGCGTCCTGCGAGTGTTGGTAAGATTTTCTTTAATGGTTCAGCTACTTCAAATTTAGACATGTGCATGCCTGATTCTTTTGCGAATTGGAACTCTTCACGCATACCTGAACGGATACCGAATGAGTAGACGTTTTCGGCACCAATTAATCCACATGCTTTACGAATCGGTGTCGAGTGCGAAAGGACTTCGCCTTCATACTCTTCACGTAAATCTGCATGAGCATCTATATGGATGATCGCCATGTTTTCATATTTCTTATGCATCGCCTTAAAAATTGGCCACGACAGTAAATGCTCTCCACCTAATCCGAGTGGAAACTTTCCATCAGCTAATAATGTATCCACATACTCTTCAACAAGGTCTAAGCTGCGAGCTGCGTTTCCAAATGGAAGCGGGATATCTCCTGCATCAAAATAGTTCACTTCCTCTAGATGCTTGTCCATATAAGGGCTATACTCTTCAAGACCTAGAGAAGCTTCACGAATACGGTTCGGACCAAAACGTGAGCCAGGACGGAAAGAAACGGTCCAGTCCATTGGCATCCCGTAAATAACAGCCTTTGCATCGGCATAACTTGGGTTACTCATGATAAATACTTTGCCAGAATAGGCTTCATCAAATCGCATACGAACTCCTCCTTACTTCACAAGATCAGCCACAAATTTCGGTAGAGCAAACGATGCTTTGTGAAGGTCTTTTGTGTAGTATTTTGTTTCGATATCATGGAAGCGTTCTTCGCTTACCTCTAATGGATCATGTTTCTTTGATCCGATTGTGAACGTCCAAAGGCCACTTGGATACGTTGGGATATTTGCTGTGTATAGACGTGTAATCGGGAAGATTTCACGAACATCACGTTGAACCTGTGAAAGAAGCTCTTGATGGAACCAAGGGTTATCAGTCTGAGCGACAAAAATACCGTCTTCTTTAAGCGCTTTTGAAATCCCTTCATAGAATCCTCTTTCAAATAATTTTGCAGCTGGTCCTACTGGCTCTGTTGAATCAACCATGATGACGTCATATTCACTCTCTGCTTTTGCAATATGCATGAAGCCATCATCGACTTGTACATCAACACGCGCATCATCTAATGCCCCAGCAATAGTCGGTAAAAATTTTTTTGAGTACTCGATCACTTTGCCATCGATCTCAACAAGCGTAGCTTTTTCCACATACGGGTGCTTTAGCACTTCGCGAATCACTCCACCATCGCCACCACCGACAACTAGTACATGTTTTGGGTTCGGGTGTGTGAATAAAGGAACATGTGCGACCATCTCATGATAGACAAACTCATCCTTCTCTGTAGTCATCACCATGCCATCTAAAATAAGCATATTGCCGAACTCTTCTGTTTCAACGACATCAAGTTGTTGGAAATCTGTTTTTTCGCTATGTAATGTACGCTTAATTTTTGCTGTGATACCAAAACGCTCTGTTTGTTTTTCTGTGAACCATAATTCCATCTCAATCACCTCTAAATTAGTCTTGTTTCATCGTTTATATAACCGTTGTATCCATCTTTACAACACTGATTGACCGATAAGCCAGAAGGTATTATTTATCCTTCCACAAGTTCACTCATTTCATCATAAGAAAAGCTACGCACACAAATTGCCTCCAGCGTTGGTCAAAAAATCTAGACCTCGTTAGAGTATAACAAAAGAAAGTATATAGGAAACCATTAAAAAAGCAAGCAAAATTTAAACCCACTTAATAGCCCTATGTTTAAAACGTATAAAAAAGGACGAAAATGGTAAGACGACAGAGCTAGACACTCTGTATCCATCCTGACTTTAAATGAGGTGACACATATGCAAGTCATCATCGATCGAAGACAAAAAAGACGCAGAAATTTGCTGCGACTGTTTTTTCGCTTGCTCTTAGTTGGCTTAGTCGCTTCAGCAGGGGGAGCCGTCGCACTGATGTCTTATGCTAAAATGCAAGGTCCGCCTCCTTTAAGTGTGGCACAAACGACAGAATATCTGGCGAATGATGATACAACAATGGGGGCTAGCTTGCAGGGGAATGATCGGACCTTTGTTCCAATTCATGAAATTTCTCCTCTTGTGATTGATGCCACCATCGCTATTGAAGATCGGAAGTTTTATGAACATATCGGATTTGATCCTGTACGTATTGGTGGAGCCGTCATGGCCAACATCCGCTCAAGAGAGAGATCTCAAGGGGCTAGTACGATCACGCAGCAGTACGCCAAGAACTTATATTTAACGTCTGAGAAAACATGGGCTAGAAAATGGAATGAATTAATCTATTCTTTGCGTCTCGAAATGAATTACGATAAGGATCAAATTTTAGAAGGCTATTTAAATACGATTTATTATGGTCATGGCGCCTATGGGATTCAAGCTGCCGCCCATAGATTTTTTGATAAAGACGCAGCCGACCTAACGTTAGCAGAAGCAAGTATGTTAGCTGGGATTCCAAAAGGCCCTAGTTATTACTCACCATTCTCAAACGAGATCCGGGCTAAACTTCGCCAAGAACTTATCTTAGATGCCATGGTTGAAACAGGAAAAATTACAAGAGCAGAAGCGACAACTGCAAAGAGTGAGGTACTAAATTATGAAACAACAGAGGTAGCTAGCAGCCGTCAGATAGGGCCTTACTTTCAAGACTTCGTCGAAAAACAACTAGTATCGGAAGCGGGGATCGACCCTTCACGCATTGAAGCAGGCGGACTGAGAGTCTATACGACGCTTGATCCTGCGATGCAAGAAGAAGCTGAAAAATGGGTCGAACAGGCGATGCCACCTATTCCAAAAGAGGCATTACAAGCTGGGTTAACAGAGAAAGAAAAGCAAGCACTCATCTTACAAACCGGGCTCGTCGCGATGGACCCTCGAACAGGTGATGTGAAAGCAATGATAGGGGGGCGCGATTATCAACTAAGCCCTTTTAACCGTGCAGAATCAAACAGACAGTCTGGCTCAACCTTTAAAGCGTTTTTATATTATGCTGCCCTAGAAAATGGTTCAACAGCAGCTTCTACACTGCTTAGTGAGGAATCATCCTTTGAAATTGGGAATAAAGAGCCGTATGCGCCAAGCAACTTTAACCATTCCTATGCCAATGATTTTGTGACGTTGCTTCAAGCTATTGCTTATTCGGACAATATTTACGCTGTTAAAACGCTTCTAGTTCTAGGAGCTGAGAAAGTAATTGATGTAGCAGAGAGAGTCGGGATTGAGAGCCCTCTTCATTATCATCCCTCTCTTGCTCTTGGTGCGGCGGATGTTAATCTAATTGAAATGGTCAGAGGCTATAGCCCTTTTGCCAACGGAGGCTATAACGTTCAACCACGCTTCATCCGAAAAGTGGTCGATTTAAATGGCAAAGTATTGTATGAAAGTCCCTTTGAACGAGTTCAAGTTCTCGATCCTAAGCTTGCCTTTATTATGACCGATCTCATGACCGGTATGTTTGAGCCTAACTTATCAGCAAGCCACGCCTCGGTTACTGGAGGCTCTGTCTCCCATCTATTAAGTCGTCCAGTCGCAGGGAAAAGTGGATCGACTCCTACAGATAGCTGGATGATTGGTTACACACCGCAACTCGTAACAGGAGTTTGGGTTGGGTATGATCGTATACGAACGATTGATCAGCGAACCGAAGGCCAGATCTCGAAAAATATTTGGGCGAATTTCACCGAACATGCTTTAAAGGATGAGATGACACTCCCCTTCACTAAGCCAGACGGCGTCGTCGCTGTAGCAATGAACCCTCAAAGTGGCTATGTCGCATCAGAGACGTGCCCAAAAAGTCGGTTAACGTATTTTGTTGAAGGAACTGAACCGACAAAAACCTGTCCAGAAACCGCAAAAGCAGACGGAACCGAAGTCATTGATGAAGACACGCACGAAGACGAACGCTTAATCGATAAGTTTTTTAGATGGTTTGGCCAATAAAACAAGTCGACCTACACTGACATTCCAGTGCAGGTCGACTTAATTCATTTATAGCTCTAACACTTTCGGTTCTTCTCCGCTATTCATTAAGCGTATCATCGTTGGTTTGATCTCTAGCACAATGTACGAAGGGTCTTCTGGTCCATCAAACCATCTTTCAAATTGCTCATTCCAAATCTTCTTTTTGAGATCTGCTGAGTCACGGATTAATGCCTTTCCTTCTATTTCAACGTATTGATCGCCATATCCTTCTCCGTCATAACCGAGCAAGATATGTACATGTGGATTTTGTTCGATCTCTTCTGCTTTATGCGTATCTTTATCTGTTGGCGAGAACAATGTGAAATCTTCATTATAAAACGACATATAACGGGAATGCGGCTTATTATCTTTGACTGTAGCCAATGTACCGACCTTTTGATTGCTTAGCACTTCAAGAATTTTTGACTTTAGTTCCTCTTGATTCATTCCTAAACAGCCCCTTTAAATAGTTTGTACAAATAGTATTCCTTATCTGCATGAAGCTTAAACAAGTATTTATCGAGGGCTGATTTAAAGTATTGGCTGTGAACCGATCTAGTGTACATTCGTACAATTCACTTCTTTTTTATGTAAATGTAAAAAAGCACGAAAGCCAAGTGGCTTCCGTGCTTTTTCGTGTCCTAGTATAAATGTGTTTTTATACTACCTCAAGTTTACTCTCTCTAAGCAAAAAGCTCAAGTAGGCAGTTCAGTGTTCAAAAATCGTTCAAACTTGTTTACTATTTGCTATTTACAAATCGATATTATTATTCTCCCAAACCGAGAAGAGCTTCATGTAACGCTTTGTCCGAGTGTTTCCACATCTCTTCATTGTGAGATTTCAAGAAATTGGCAAGGATCTTTTTTGATACATCGTCCATACCCTCTACAATGATCTGACCTTTTAATGATTTATCCATTCTATTTACATGTTCAGGTAAACTCTTGTAGCCTCGACGAATTTCCGTATCAACCGTCATCTCACACCCAGCTACTCCAGCATAGTAAGGCTTGCTATCTTTATATTGAATCGCTACCCAAACGAGCCAGTATAGCTTACCATTTGGCACATCTTCTTTGTTTGGTAAGAACTTAATGCGCTTTTCTACCGCAGAACGGGCATGAAGAGCACCCATGTCTACAAAAGCTTCTCCCTCTGCTGGGTCAACGAAAATAGGTGAAATATTGTCTAAGTTCATGACACCCGCTCCGTAGCCACCATGGCCTGATGTCGAGTCGCCACTTAAAATAGTGAAGCCACCTGTCTTCTTTTTCAAATTATCATTGTTTAATAAATCCATTCTCGCTCATCCTTTCTTTCTCATATCTATCTTAATCACTTTATGCTCTCGTTCTATTTTTCTCCCCTCATTATACACAATCCTCGTTTGTTCTGAAAATGTTTGATAAAATGAGTGTATTCATACATAAAGGAGCGATTATTATGCCTATCGTAACCGTACAACTTTTAGAAGGCCGTACAGATGATCAAAAGAGAGCACTAGTAGAGAAGGTGACAGATGCAGTCTCGGAAACAACAGGAGCACCTGCAGAACGTATTTCTGTCATCATTGATGAGATGAAGTCTACTAACTTCGGTGTTGGTGGAAAGCGTCCGTCTGATCAGTAAGCAAAAAAGGTCTGAGCCGCATCCCGGCTCAGACCTTTTTTAAGAGCTGCCTACATATATCATCTACTCTACTGAACCAAACTTTCGATCGACTCAATATAGGTATAGGCTTTTTCAAAATCTTCATCTGAATAGTTTTGTTTGCGTTTTAGAGTTTGAACTTTTTCCTTGACCTCATCACGTGCAAGTTCGTCAAAATACAACAGTGTCGATACGAGCTCTAAGAACCGTGAGCTTTGTTCGTTCAAGCTTTCGAACAACGGTCTCACTTCTGGTAAGTCAAATTGATACATATTTAAAAACTTCGAACCCTCAGATGATAGGGCATAGCGATACTGATAATAATTGCCTTTATCTTCTTTTGTTTCAGCAACAAAGCCAAGATTACATAGCTCTTCCATTCTAAGCGATAATTCCTCTGAGTACGGTCCGAACATGTGGAATTTGTATCTCTCAGAAAAGGAGAGGTTCATCTTTTTAGCAATGTATATAATCTTTTGCAGCTTTTTTCGGCCAACAACCTCACCTGCTTGCAAAAAGACCGCCATAACATTTGCGTGGTCTTTTAACAACCTTCACTCCCCCTTATTTCTGTAAAATCTCGAGTATCCGCTGTTTAATCTCTTTATGTTCGCGCACGTCCTCTAAGCAGTCGAGCGGAAAGTACAATTTATGATCTGTTCGCTTCTTACCAGATATCGCTTCAACGACATCGGACTCTCTTGATAACTCACGGATCTTTCCGTTTGGCAAGACGAGGTGAATCGGTAAACGTTCCTCTTCTTCTCCAGGACGATAAAAATCATAAGGCAAGTCTGAGGAGGAATCAACAACTAAATAGTAGTCTGGATTGAGATCTGCTTTTTTAAACAGCTCTTGCAATTCCGGCCAGTCATTCATTCGTTGATTTGGGTTGAATTCGACATATTTGAACAGGCGTCTGTTATTGAATCGTACACAAAGATCCTTTAAAATGCGATCCTCTTCTTCCTCCCAAATTTGAAAATAATAGAGGGTTATCGCCTCATCTAATCGTAAATAATCCTTCAAGCTCCCTTTTTCATAAAAAAAAGAATGAAAATGTTCAGGCTTTTGCTTAAACTCATACCCGTTTAGATGAAGCTCCTTTGCACGCTTAAAGATTTTCGTTAAAATCACTTCCGCACTGCGCGTAACTGGGTGGAAATATACTTGCCAGTACATCTGGTACCGACTCATAATATAGTCCTCGACCGCATGCATTCCACTCTGTTTGATCACAACTTGATCTTCCATCGGGCGCATCACACGAAGAATTCTTTCCATATCAAAGTGGCCATAGCTTACCCCTGTATAATAGGCATCCCGTTGCAAGTAATCCATACGATCGGCATCAATTTGGCTTGAGATAATGCTTGTGACAAGCTTGTTGGAATACGTCTTCTCGATGACATCGGCCACAGCTTGAGGAAAGTCCTTAGAGACATTCGAGAGGACTTCATTAATTTCTGTATCCCCTAAAATAATTTCACGTGTCCACTCTTCATGGTCCATATCGAAGACCTTTTCAAATGAATGAGAAAAAGGCCCATGACCGACATCATGCAATAAAGCTGCACTAAGGCTTAGAAGACGTTCATCCTCATCCCAGTGAGGGCGTCCTTTGAACACATCGACAATGCGTCGTGTGATCTCATAGACCCCTAGTGAGTGATTGAACCGCGTATGCTCTGCACCATGGAATGTGACGTAAGTCGTTCCAAGTTGACGGATTCGTCTTAAACGTTGAAATTCCTTCGTTCCAATCAGCGCCCAGATTAATTCATCACGCACATGAATATAACGGTGCACAGGATCTTTAAATACTTTCTCTTCTTCAAGTTGTCCATAATATGGAGTCGTCATGGCCATTTCCCTCTCTATCCGTTCATTCTAGTGCCTCTATTATACAGAAAGACCATGATTCTGTCGCCTCATCTAGGATTCTTTACAAGTTCTTAATGAAGATTAGTATCCCTTTTTTTGTTCTACTTTCTCTAAGTATAGCCCGCGTGCCTCTGCCATGTGACGAACAAGACTACGCTCTTTTGCAGCAAGAAAATCGGCTACATCATCAGCTTTTACTCGACCAAGACCAACTTCAATCATCGTCCCAACCATTTTTCGAACCATATTGTACAAGAATCCTTCTCCTGTCACTCGAATATGGATCATCCCGTCAACCATATCCCATTCAATGGAATCTACGGTGCGCACGTTGGACTTTTTCTGTGATTTCGCATTCGAAAAAGATGTGAAATCGTGCTCGCCAAGAAAGTGATCCGCTGCTTTTTTCATTTCGTTCACATCCAGCGGTTGCTCGATATGCAAACTATACTTGCGCATGAACGGCTGTGGATGCGGTGCATTCCAAATTTTATATAAGTATGTCTTACCCGCCACATTGTACCTTGCATGGTAGCGTTCATTCACCGATCGAATTTCTGTAATGCTAATGTCTTGAGGTAAGAATCGATTCAAGTATTTTTCAATCTCTCTGTCATCTATTTTTGTTTTCGCCTTGAAATTGGCCACTTGAGCAAGCGCATGGACCCCTGCATCTGTTCTTCCACTTCCGACAATCTCAATTTCCGTTTCAAATAATTTTGACAACACCGCTTCAATCTTTCCTTGAATCGTATTGTCTGTATTTCCTAGTCTTTGCCATCCGTTGTAACGGCTACCGTCATATTGAATCTTCATCATATAATTGTTCATTTTTTTAACTCCTACTGTTTGGATTTGGTTTGCATAATTATTATTCTCTCACGCAAGAAAGCGTATAAGCACGATTCGTCTCATACGCCTTTTCTTGATTCTTATAAAGCTTGGCTTGCTTGTTTTTTCACGGTACGGTGCTTTTCTTCTGTACGATCGACAATGAGCGCACATGAAGCATCACCCGTAATGTTGACAGCTGTTCGTAGCATATCTAAAATACGATCAACCGCTAGTACAAGAGCAATTCCTTCGACTGGTAAACCAACTGAAGATAAAACCATCGCAAGCATGATCATTCCAACCCCAGGTACACCGGCTGTTCCGATACTTGCTAATGTTGCTGTTAGTACGATTGTCAGTAGATCTCCTGTCGATAACTGGATCGCATACACTTGTGCGATAAACACTGTCGCGACAGCTTGCATAATCGCCGTCCCGTCCATGTTAATCGTTGCACCAAGTGGTTGCACAAAGCTTGAAACAGGCTTTGATACGCCTAGCTTTTCTTGTGCCGTTTTCATCGACACAGGTAACGTAGCACTACTACTTGACGTACTAAATGCTACAGTCATAGCCGGGAAGAAGTTTTTAAAGAAGTGAATTGGGTTTTGCTTAGCAAAAAATGCAACAAAGCCTCCATATGTGACCAGTGCATGTATGAATAGACCTAAAGTAACTGCTAGCATATACATCAGCATCGAAGACAACACATCAAAGCCTTGTTGACCGAGTGCTGAAGCAATTAAAGCAAATGCTCCGTATGGCGCAAGCTTCATTGCAATTGTCACAAGATACATCATGATCTCATTACCTTGTTCCATTAACCTCATCACACCACGAGTCTTATCCCCCAGTTTGGCCATCGCTAGACCAATCAATACCGCAAATGCGATAATCTGAAGCATTTCACCTGCTGCTAAAGCTTCAATAGGGTTAGATGGAATGATATTAAGTAATGTTTCCATAACAGGTGGTGGTTCTTGTGCTGAGAACTCTTCTGTCGCATCACCCATCAATCCAGGATCACCTGGTTGAATAATAAATGCTACCGTTAAACCAATTACTAAAGCAATCGTCGTAGTCAGTAAATAATACCCGACCGTCTTACCACCAATCCGACCTAACTTTTTCGGGTCGCCCATTCCTGCTGTACCAAGTACAATAGAAAAGAATACTAAAGGAACAACAAGCATGGTAATTAATTTAAGAAAAAGCTGCCCGAGTGGTGTCAAGAAATAGGCGTCTGCTACTTCGAATGCGCCAGGCGCCCATGCATTAAAGGCTAATCCTACCCCTACCCCTAGCAAAAGAGCTATTAAGATCTTTTTTGTTAAGCTCATATGAAACCATCTCCTCTTCATCTTGCCTATCATCGCATAATCTAATTTTTAAGAAAATTTGACATTCTATTTCTATACCCACCATTACCTTGACACAAACTAAAATGAACCAAAAAGTAATGGTCGACATTTTTTGTCCATTTCCTTAAAACAAATCCTGACTTAAAGAATAAGTCAGGAAGTTTATTTTTTCAACTTTTTCTGTACTTTCTCTAACACTTGATCTTCATCAGGTGCTGCCACGGGGCGGTTATTTACGAATACAAATGACTTTTTTCGGCCTGGTCCACAGTAGGATTGACAACGCACGTCGATCTCAGCGGCGGGATCGACTTTCTTTAAGCGTGGCACCAATGTCTTAATGTTTGTCGCTTGGCATTCGTCACAAATACGAAACTCGTTTGCCATCATCATAACCCTTTCTATTTTTAGATAATCTATTCAACGCGAAAGTTTGTTTGTCTGCATAATGTCCGTTTTTTACACGGACTATTCAACAGTATATCACACTCTTGAATTGCCGCAATCTAAAAAAATGAAGGAACCAAAACTGAAGGAAGGCAACCATGATATAATAATGAATAATTACGTATGTTTAAAGGAGATCACCACCATGACAAACGCAGGAGCTACAACATTTACCAACACATGGAGGTTTTTGGATCACTCGACTCTAGGACTGAATTTTAATGCCCTTCAATCGTTTGCTTATGACGACACATTATGTGCTTCAGCCGGTCAATCGGATCAAGTTTCTACTCTTAGAAGCTGGGTGCACCATGACACGATTGTCCTCGGTACTCAAGATAGTCGTCTCCCACATATAAATGATGGAATAAACTATTTAAAAGGGTTCGGCTACAACGTCATTGTCCGCAACTCAGGTGGGTTAGCGGTAGTGCTTGATGAGGGTGTCCTTAACCTATCACTCATTATGAAAGAAGATAAAGGCATCTCAATTCATGCGGGCTACGATTTAATGTTCGACCTAATTAGAGAGATTTTTGCCCCTTATCAGATGAAGATTGAGGCTTATGAAATTGTTGGGTCCTATTGTCCTGGAAGTTATGATTTAAGTATTGATGGTCGTAAATTTGCTGGGATATCACAACGCCGCATCCGTGGTGGCGTGGCTGTACAAATTTACCTTTGTCTTACAGGGAGTGGTTCCACACGCGCGGAGGTTATTCGTGAGTTCTATCACCGAGCCGTACAGGGCGCTCAAGTGAAATTTGAGTACCCTCGTATTCAACCTGAAACGATGGCCTCCTTGTCTGAGTTACTCGACGCGGAATTAACAGTACAAAATGTTTTACTACGCACGCTACAAACGATGCAGCAGCAAGGAGCTCGCCTTACGAATGCTACATTAAGCGCTGATGAAATGTCACGCTATGAGCAGAACTATATACGAGTCACAGAACGCAATAACCGATGCCTACACACAATGTGAGCATCGGTTTTTTTTATGTTTGATTACTTGTCGTAAGGGAACCTTATTTATGTACATCTTGAAAATAGACGAGGAGGATGTTTCATGTCTAAACGTATTTTAATGGTTGTGACCAATCATACAACGATTACGAGTAATCAGAAAACTGGGTTATGGTTAGAAGAATTTGCCGTTCCATATAACCTTTTTAAAGAGAGAGGACATACTGTTCATGTGACCAGCATTTCAGGTGGCGATGTTCCACTTGATCCAAATAGCCTAGAAGGTGCAGATAAACCCGAATGGACCGAAGCTAAAGCTCTGTTAAATGACACAAAAAAGCTCACCGGTGAGTTCACAAGTGAATATGATGCTATCTTCCTTCCTGGTGGACATGGGACAATGTTTGATTTCCCAGACAATGAAATATTGCTATCAGTGATCCAAACCTTAGCGGAAGAAAACAAAATTATCGCCGCTGTTTGCCACGGACCAGCCGGTTTAGTCAATGTGACGTACAAAGACGGTACGCCGCTTGTCAAAGGCAAAAAAGTAAATGGCTTTACAGATGAAGAAGAAAAAGAAATGCAACTTGAAGAGCAAATGCCATTCATGCTTGAAGAAACACTGCGCGAGCGTGGCGGAGAATTTGTTTCAGGTGATAAATGGACGGCGTTCTCCGTTCGAGACGGGAACCTCATTACGGGGCAAAACCCAATGTCGAGTGAAAGTACTGCTTTAAAAGTGATCGAAGCTCTCGAAGAATAAATAAAAAACATCCAAGCGACCAAAATCGCTTGGATGTTTTTTTGCTGAATCGCTATATGAGGGAGTTTCGCGCGAATCGTCTACATTTCCGCGCGAACTACCGGTTGTTCCGCGCAAGATCAAATCATTTCCGCGCATATAGAGCCGCTTTTCGCGCAAACGCAGCAAGAAAATGGAAAAAGAGGTAATCACCCTCTATTTCATCGCCGCTTAGCGAGCCCTTCCGCTTTTCTTTCTCTTTACGCTTGTTGGTTGATGGCTTGCATGGCTGTGATGAGTGATAGCTTGTACACATCTGCTGCGTTACAGCCGCGTGATAGGTCGTTGACTGGTTTGTTTAACCCTTGTAGGATTGGTCCGATTGCGTCGTAACCACCTAGGCGTTGGGCAATTTTGTATCCTAAGTTTCCTGATTCAAGACTTGGGAAGATGAATACATTTGCTTGTCCTTGAAGTGGGGAGTCTGGTGCTTTCTTTTGAGCGACAGCAGGTACAAAAGCTGCATCAAATTGGAACTCTCCATCAATCACTAAATCAGGACGTGCCTCTTGAGCGAGCTTCGTTGCTTCTGATACTTTTTTCGTTTCGATTGAAGAAGCTGAACCTTTTGTTGAGAAGCTTAGCATCGCAACCTTCGGATCAAGACCAAATACTTTTGCTGTTTCAGCTGTCGCAATAGCGATTTCTGCTAACTCTTCACTGTTTGGTGCAATGTTGATTGCGCAATCTCCGAATACGAACTTTTGCTCTTCTTTTACCATAACGAACACACCAGATGTACGCTTAATGCCTGGTTGTGTTTTGATGATTTGAAGTGCCGGACGTACTGTATCTCCTGTAGAGTGAGCAGCACCACTCACAAGACCGTCTGCTTTCCCCATATGAACAAGCATTGTCCCGAAGTAGTTCACATCAACAAGTTTCTCTCGTGCGCTCTCTTCTGTTTCTTTTCCTTTACGACGTTCAACAAAGGATTGAACCATCTCGTCCATTCCCTCATAATTATGCGGATCAAGAATGACTACACCTTCTCCTAGTGTAATTCCTTGTTCGCTTGCTTTCGCTTTGATCTCTTCTTTATTTCCAATAAGAACTGGTTTTACGACTTTATCCGCTGCTAATTTTGCCGCTGCTTCTAAGACACGCTCATCCGTTCCTTCAGGTAAAACGATTGTCGGTTGGTGTTTTTCAACTTTCTCGGTAATTTCTTTAAATAAATCACTCACGATTTATTCCTCCCTCTTCATGCTCGAACATTGATATATACAACAAGGATACTCCTGTTATCTATAAAAAGGAACCGCTTGTCTCAATGTTATTAAAGTGTAAATTTTTTAAAAACTCATACACATCAAGCGTTCAGAGCCCATTTGCTTACTACATCTAGGGTGAAACGCTTTCAACCTTCTTAGGATTTACAAAGGATATTTCAAGTATGTGTCGAAATTCAATACGAACCGTCGATATTACTGAGATCGATAACTACAAGAAAACAAGGAGCGTGAGGAAATGAGTCAAGAAATCGTTTTGTACAATGTATTAGATCAAGTGGCAACCATTACGTTGAATCGCCCACATGTAAAAAATGCGCTAGACACCGATATGCATGCAGCTCTATATCGTGCATTTGATGAAGCTAATCGTGATGAGTCCGTAAAGGTCATAGTTCTTGAAGGATCGGATGGCGCGTTTAGCGCAGGAGCTGACTTAAAGAGCATCGCCACTGAAGAAGTTGGCTCGCTTGATTACGGGTATTACCTACGCGAAACCTACAATAAGCTAATCTTACAAATGATGAACATTAAAAAGCCGATTGTGGCGCACATCAATGGAATCGCTGTCGGTGCTGGACTGAGCATTGCACTCGCATGTGATTATCGTGTCGCAGCAAGAGAAGCAAAGCTTGGGTTAGGCTTCATGAAAATTGGTCTAGTACCTGATGCTGGTGCATCTTATTTCCTCCCTCGCCTCGTTGGTCTAGGTAAGGCAACGGAGCTAGCACTAGGAGAGATCATTTCCGCAGAGGAAGCCGAACGTATTAACTTGATTAACCAAGTAGGTACACCAGAGAAATTGGTTGAACATTTAAAATCGGTATCCCTTGTTGCGTTCGGTCTAATGAAGAAAAATTTCCGCGAGGGCTTTAGCCAAAGCTTAGCTGACGTACTTGAAACAGAAGTTGAAACACAACGGATTGCTGGTGCAACAAAGGAACACAAGCAAGCTGTAATGCAGTTTGTGAACAGAGGATGACATTTCGGGCCAAAGTGATCTATACTTTGGCCTTTGTTATTTTTGGATTAGTATCGTTTATGGTATAGTAACGAGTGATGAACGTTCATAAAAATTAACTATACATACAGATGTAAAGGAGTGTTCTAAAATGAATGAAGCTGCTAAAACACTTGATGGTTGGTATTGTCTACATGATTTCCGTACAATCAACTGGCCAGCATGGAAAACATTATCTTCTGAAGAACGCCAACAAATCGTCAATGAATTTATGACGATGCTAGAAAAATGGGGTGTAGCTGAAAAAGCGGGCAACGGAAGCCATGCAGTCTACACAGTCGTTGGCCAAAAAGCAGACATGATGTTCATGTTACTTCGCCCAACGATGGAAGAAATAAACGAGATTGAAAATGCCTTCAATAAAACACGTTTTGCTGAGTTTACCATTCCAACTTACTCTTATGTCTCGGTTGTCGAGCTTAGTAACTACATGGCTGGTGAGAGCGACGAAGATCCATACGAAAACCCTCATGTACGTGCTCGCCTGTATCCAGAGCTTCCTAAAGCAAAGCATATTTGCTTCTATCCAATGGACAAGCGTCGGGAAGGCGATGATAACTGGTACATGGCATCAATGGAAGACCGTCGTGCGATGATGCGTAGCCACGGAATGATCGGTCGCAGTTATGCAGGAAAAGTTAAGCAAGTCATTACAGGATCGGTTGGTTTTGATGATTGGGAATGGGGCGTCACATTATTTGCTGATGACGTTCTTCAATTTAAAAAACTCGTCTATGAAATGCGTTTTGATGAAGTGTCTGCACGTTTCGGAGAATTCGGTTCATTCTATGTCGGAAACATTCTGACACAAGAAAACCTACCGGGCTTTTTCCACGTTTAAAAATTTGATAAGACTGACTTTGAGATTCACTCAAAGTCAGTCTTTTTTTACTTATATCTAACAATTTACATGATTAATAATATCAGTTCTAATGATACAAAGTTCCATCCCCATTACTTAAAAGTAACCGCTCTTTTATTCAACATCCTTTAACCAAACCGAATAAAGCGGCGATCAGTAACTTAGGTCATAACATCACCTACAAAATCATTGCCGAGGGATTTGAAAAAGTTGAGCAAGCGGAATTCCTTAAAAGTATCAACTCACATATTGGACAAAGGTTCCTCTTCCATCGTTCTCTGACTTCCGCGGAAGCCAGCTTGTTTATGTTTCTTCTCGAAGTGGCAGGACAGCACGGTATGGAACAGGTGAACCAATGACTGTTGACGTATTAATATTTCCAAACGGGATCAGAGAATCAATTAAGATCCTCATGCTATTCATCGAGGGAACGGCCGCCTTTAAAAAATAACTCACTTCCCCTGTCACCCTATGACATTCAATGATTTTCTCTTCTTTTTTGACCAACTCTTCAAATTCTTGCAAAGGCACCTTTAAGCCACTAACTAAAATGATCAGTAAGATCTCACGTCCGACGGCTGGTAATGAAATTCTAGCTGTGTACTCCTCGATCACTCCTTTTTCATGCAACCTCTGCAGTCTCTCTGACACACTAGGCCGACTTAACGCTAATTCCTTGGAAAGCTCACTAATAGTTGTCCGTGAATTTTCTTGGATCAATTCTAATAATCTGCTATCTATTCGGTCCATACGCTCACACCTTTTCATTTTGATTTAAAAATGGATAAAAACCCTTCACTTCGAATGAGAAATCAATATTTTTCATTCATTATACTATGCAAAAAGACCTAAATACAGATTAAAATTATAGTTAGTATACTGTGCGGTCTTTTAAATTTTTGTGAGGGTGTGAAGCGTATGAAAAAATGGTCGATGATCTTTCTAGCAATTGTCATCACAAGCTTTGGTGTGATTCTTTTAAAACATGCCAATATTGTTACGGGCGGAACTGCTGGACTTTCACTAAGTGTTGCGTATCTCTTTAGTCTTCCTTTTGGTTTAACATTCTTCTTAATTAATATTCCATTTTATATATTTTCTATGGTACGAATGGGTTGGAATTTCACATTTACAACGATTATTTCTGTTAGCTTGTTGTCTCTTGTTACAGGGATTGATTATTTCCTTCCCGCATTCTCTATACCAATCTGGATTGGTGCGATCGTCGGTGGACTCGTAATTGGAATTGGGCTTTCACTTCTCTTTATGAACGGATCTTCTTTAGGGGGAGCCAACATCCTTGCTCTGTTCTTGCAAAAGCGCTGGAATTTCGACCCCGGTAAGACAACATTCGTCTTCGATTTCGCTGTCGTGATGACTAGCTTTTACACAGTCGGACTTGTTCGGGGCCTCGCCTCCATTGTCTCAATTGCTGTGACTGCTCGAGTCATCAGCTACTTCAAAGGTGAAATAGCCAAACGGAGTCAACAAACGACAAAGAAAAACGTTCTACAATCACAGCCGAAACATCGTGTACCATTAGCTGAGTAAAATAAAGTACGAGAAAACACATCGAATGCACATTTAACGGGTTTACTTGTGAGGTGCAAAAAGGAAAAATACAGATAAAATCACATGTTAAAGCACACAACTTTCACAACCCAAATCACAGTGAAAAAGGCACGAAGAATTTGTTCTTCGTGCCTTTAACAATCATATTTGCTTGTTGAAATAACGCATCCGTTAGCACAATAAACTACGATTCTTCAGAAAAGATATCAGGCAAGTCATCTATAAACGCTATTAGTTCATTTGCATCGTTTGTCTTTAATACAACCCCTTCATTATCTAAAATAACAAATGTCGGGAACTCATTTATTCCCAAAACTTCAACATAATCATCAAACTTACTGGAATCAGGGAAGAGATATGAATATAAATGTAACTTTCCTACTGGAACATTAAATGAAAAGTAAGTTTCAAATTCTCTTCTAAGGTCCTCATTTGTTTCTGTTTCTTCCCAGTTTTCAGAAGGTAATGCACTCCAAAAAGAATATAGATGATAGTGATTTTCTTCATCAGGTTTCATTTGACCCATGAGTCTAATTTCTTTTCCTCTTTCAAAATTAGCGCAACCTGTAATCAAAGATAAACAAAGAATAAGCAATATAAGGTTTTTCAATAAATATCCACCTCTCTTATTTCTTTAACAATATAAAACAATCTACTTAAACTCTTCTGCTCGTTACTTTAAGTGCATTAATTCGCAAAGTCTGTTTATTCCTTTCATTTATTTTAACACAAATATCCAATTTCTTCTTTTTTACAATGACATTCACATGATAAATCGCAGCGAAATCACAAGAAGGAAATATTTATTTCCACCTGTGTGAATGACTTTGTGATTTCATGTCTATTTAGTGATAAAACATTGATATATCAACAAAAAACACAAGTGATTTCATAGTAGAAATCACTTGTGTTTTTGCTTGTGAATGGCTTGTTTGCACCTCTGAAGTAAACCCGTTAATGCACATTCGATGTGTTTTTTATTGAGCACTTCCTCTTTTTCTATCAATTTGGAATAAGCCGTCTCCCCCTTTCATATAGTCAAGTAACAGTTATGCTTTCGCCAACCTTACTGCCCTTTATAACTTGAGGCGTGGCAAAACGCTCCTCGAAGTGGGAACCTCACAACAAGATGGCATACATCAACTTTGAATGGAGGTGGGAAAAATCGCAGTCATTAAAACGAACTCAAATGATATCGACATCCTTGCTCGACTAATGCGCGCCGAAGCTGAAGGCGAAGGTGAACAAGGAATGATGATGGCTGGAAATGTCATGGTGAACCGCGTACGCGTAGGGTGTCTAGATTTCAGTAACGTCACATCTGTTCCACAAATGGCCTTTCAGTCACCAGGCGGATTTGAAGCGGTCCAAAAAAGCTACTTTTATCAACATTCAAGAGAACGAGACAAACGATTAGCACGACGAGCCGTCAACGGAGAACGCGCGTACCCAGCTGAATTTGCACTATGGTTCTTCAGACCAGACGGACCATGCCCGGCACAATGGTGGGGCCAATGGAATTCCGGCCGCTACAAAGCACACTGCTTTTACACACCACTAGCATCCGAATGCGAAGAAGTCTACAACACATATTAGACAAAAAAAGCGGAAGGGCTCGTTTAGTGGCGTATGAAATGGAGGGCGGTTACTTTTTTTCCATTTTATTGCTGCATTTGCGCGGAAAGCCCATAGATTTGCGCGAAAATGGCTCAACCTTGCGCGAAAAAGCAACCATTTCGCTCGAAAGCGTCCATACTTTGCGCGCATCCGCTTCAGAAACTTTATGAATAGACGAAAATACAACGTACATCAGTAAGAATATGGAAAAATAACATAATTAGACTAGAAAAAGGGGCGATGAATAGTGCATCAAAATTGGAATCAGCAATTCCCACAGCAACAGGATGATAAAAATCAGGCGATGGGTACACAACAAGCTTATAACCAACCAATGCAAGGAGCACAAATGCAACAACAGCCAGCTCAACAAGGCCAACAAGGTCAAGGTCAGTTTTTCTCTGCACAAAACTATCAAATTCCCGGGTTTATTCAACAACAGCAAATGGGCGGCGGCATGCTACCAATCGAGCAATCATTTATTGAAAACATCCTTCGTTTAAACCGCGGAAAGATTGGTACGTTTTACATGACCTTTGAAAATAATGAAGAGTGGAACGCTAAGATCTTCATAGGTAGAGTGGAGGAAGCTGGTCGTGACCATATCGTCATTAGTGATCCGGAAACAGGCATGTATTACCTGCTCTTAATGGTCAATCTAGATTATGTAACCTTTGATGAGCCGATTGAATATGAATATCCATTTAACGGATTGCAAGTAGGGCAAGGAGCACCACTTGCTCAATATTCCCCGCGTTGATGATGAAAATAAGCGCCTCTGCGTTCATAGCAGCGGCGCTTTTCGTCTTTTATAACCCTCGTACAACTGCTAAGCCTACAAGTACCCAACCGATAATAAATGCCAAACCACCAAGAGGAGTGATCGCCCCAAGCTTGGTTACGCCTGTTAAGGCCATCGCGTAAAGACTTCCAGAGAATAGAATAATACCGATTAAAAAGCTCCATCCAGCTCCATTTAATAGACTAGAATTCGTTAATTTTAAGGCAATAACTCCTACAAATAAGAGCCCAATTCCGTGAATCATATGATATTGAACACCAGTTTGGAAATTCTTCATCATTCGCTCAGATAATCTTGGTTCAAGTCCGTGTGCGCCAAATGCTCCAATTGCTACAGATAGTCCCATCACAATGCTTCCGAGTAAAATAAATAATTTAGCCATTATTCTCGCCTCTTCCAATTATCATTTTCATGCTATGTATAATTCATTTTAGAATAGCATAATGACCCACTTTAAACAAAAAAAGAAAGAGACCCCTACCTCAAGGTCGATAGGAGCAATCTTCATTTATCTATTTTTTATCAACTCTGAACGTTCCGATTCAGAACCATCTCTATCAACAGAAGTAACATAAAGCTCTGTGAATTGGTCCATTTCAAGAAGGTAGCTCTTTCTTTCATGAGCTGAAATACTTGCGACATGATCGAATGTTTCACCATTTTCACTTTGATACACACGATACCCAACCACAGCTTGATCTCGCACAGCATGCCATGAGAGCAGGAGTCCGTTGAGTGCTACATTTGATGGAGCAGGAGGCGGTTCAGGTATGGTTTCATCCTCTTTCAACTCTGTAAATACGACTAACCTTTCCTCATGCGTTCCGACTGAGCGATTAAAGGTCCCTGTACATGTAATTAAATTCAGGTTCCTTGTATCACTCCGGCCAAAAATCTCTGCAATCGGCGCCGAATCATAGGGATAACTTTCTTTACCTGTCACTACAAATGTATACGTCTCATCGCTATCACTTGAAACAATTACTTCATCGCCTTCTTCTAACTCATCTAGACGAAAGAAAATGGCTGGGCCTGTACGGCTGTCAACATGGCCTGCCATCACGGCATTCCCTACGTTCCCTGGTTTCGTGCCTGGCTCAAACCATCCAACTTGATCAATCTCTTCAGGAACACCCATTTCACCATTGTCTAGCACACCTACCTCTTCTGTCCTCGCATCAACTTCAATTGATGGGATTTGAATTCGACTAGGCTGGATCCCTTGTATCTCCACTTCTGCTTTCTCTTGTTCAAATTGATCAAAATCTAACACGGTAAACTCTCCATCTAATACACGATCGAGCGGTTCTTCTATCACCATTTCATCAATTTCCTGTGCTTGAATTTGGTTTTGTGGCTCGATCGATGTCGTAGCATTACTCGTATTGCTCCACCAATATAGTTGATAAAGAGCGAGCATCATACAACCGAATCCTACTATCAACATGGCCCTTTGCTTGAGCATTATCACCGCCTCCCTTTCTAAATTGATAGGGAAAAAAAGAGTAGAACCACCCTACTCTTCTTCCTCACCCTAAGCTATAATTATTCGTTTGTTGCAACCTTGCGGCGGATCATAAACACGGATGTTAACAATAGAAGTGCTCCGAATAATGCGTAGCTTGCAGCAGAAAGTCCACTCTGCTCACTTGCTCCGCCCATTCCTGTTTTTGGCATCTTCTCTGGCATCATTTCAGCGTGGAATTGATCCGGCATTTGGTTAACAATGGCTCCACCTAACGCTTCGCCTACACCAAACATAAACGCAAAGCCTTCACGGAATGTTTCGTATGATGCATTGAAGTCACCAGCCACATACTCATCAAATGTTTTTACTACTAGGTCTTCATGGGCACTGATTGCTGCTACAGCGTCAGCTTCAGGTAAATTCCCTTCTGTTGCCACACTTAAAAATGCTCCAAAGCTCTCTGCAAAATCGTAGAGTTGGGCACGTGCTGTATAAGCTGCATCTTCATCATTTGCTAGTGTTGCACTTACAAGATTGGCTTGTGCATCAATGTGATCTGCTTGCCATACTTGTTCAAATTGCGCAGCACCTTCATCTCCGTAGATAGAAGCCATTGCTGCTTTAAAATCTGCAGTGTTCATATCTTCAGCCCAGCTAACAAAATCATAATCAGGAGCTTGATCATATCCTTTTTGCATTCCGATCGCTGCTAAAGCAAAGTGTTCTGAAGCTAACATATTTAATATAGAGCGTAATTCAGAAGCAGGAGCATCAACGGTTGAGCCATCAAACATTTCAGGCATTTGAGCGACGATTGCACCAGATAATGCTTTACTGATGTCGTACATATGAGCATACCCTTCACGGAATGTTTGGTACGCATTTTCGTACTCCCCAGCTACATAGTAATCAAATGTATTTAATACTTGAGCTTCATGAAGACGAATCGCATCTTCTGCTGCTTCTTGAGGAAGATTTCCTTCTGTCGCAGCACCAAGGAATGTTGAGAATTCAACGACAAATTCTTCTACTTCTTCCTCTGCTGCTGCCCGTGCTTCCATATCTTGATCTTTTGTTGCTTGAACAATATCATCAGTGTAATCATTATGTCCTCTAAAAATTCTCTCAAACTCTGCTGCTCCGTCTTCCCCATAGATTGATGCAATGGCAGGTGTCATGTCTTGTGCATTTTGATCAAGTGCAGCTTCTGCTGCCTCCCAATCGTCTGCTTCATCATATGCCTTTGTCATCGCAGTCACAGCCAAAGCAAAGTGCTCGGATAGTAAGTAATCTAAGTCAGCTCTCAAATCTGATGCCGGAGTCGAGATCATTGGTTGGTGATCATGGGCCTGTGCAAAAGTAGGTACGACTAGTGACAAGCTAAGGACTGGGATTAATAGTTTCTTCATCTTCTTTTTAAAACTCATGTTTCTCACTCCCTTTGTGTTTTGTAGTCTCAATGAGCTAACGTAAGGAGATTAAAGATGGATCACTCTTTTTATAAATTCTTTTAAAAAGTCTTTTGTAATGATCTATTAACATGAGTGAAAGTATCGAGCAGATCAGATACACTAGAAAAAAATGAATCAAAACAGGAGGTTACTTTATGAGCCAACTTACTGTACGTCGCTACACATTAGCAGACTATGAAGGGTTATTGGATGTTCAGAAAGAAGCTTTCCCTCCTCCTTTTCCAGCAGACTTGTGGTGGAGTAAAGAACAGATTGCCTCGCATGTGGAAACATTTCCTGAAGGGGCACTTCTCGCAGAGATCGATGGAGTCATTGTCGGTTCTGCTACCTCTCTCCTTGTAAAACATACTGGAGAACCTCATACGTGGGAAGAAGTCAGCGACCATGGCTTTATTAAAGGGAGTCATGTCTCTAGCGGGGATAGCTTGTATGGGATTGATGTGTGTGTACGACCGAGTTATCGTGGAAGAGGCGTTGCACAAGCTCTCTATGAAGCGAGAAAGGCAACGGTGAAACAACTTGAGCTGGATCGGTTTTTAGCAGGGTGCCGAATTCCGAATTACCATGAGCATGCCTCAACGATGGATATTGAGACCTATATTGAGCAAGTAAACAGGGGACAACTTCATGACCTTGTTCTCTCTTTCATGTTGAAACAAGGGCTTTCACCTCTCCATCCTCTTCCAAATTACTTGGACGACCATGAATCGCTTCATTATGCCGTCTTAGTCGAGTGGAAACCGGAATAAAAGAAACGCGGACTTCTAAAAAAACGAATCTACCCCAACATATCGGGGTAGATTCGTTTAAAAGTCTAGTAAGTTGTCTTCTTTTTTAGGTGTTGGATCGTTTTGGAAGGATGGGTTCGATAGTGGTCTTACCTCAACTGCTTGAGAGCTAGGGCTTGTCACTGGCATACTCGGCATAGCTCGAACGGGCTTGACTTGCTCTACTGCTTGTTGCGTCGCCCCGCCTTTGATAAGCTCGCAATGCGATTCAATGACAGCTGTATATTCGCGAACAGCTGCTGCATCTCCGCTTGCTACCGCTTGACGTAGTTTGGTTAATTGCTTTTCCATTTGACCAACAATTTGTGTTCCTGAAATGTTCATAAATAACACCTCTCTTTTCTCCCTTACATAATATCACACCCAACGAAAAAAAAGACAACCAGATCAAGGTCTCGAGTCCTGATCAACGGTTGCCAATATCGTCTTAATTCCTGCAATATTAATTCCTTGATCAATGTAAGACCTTATTAATCGAAATCGATCAATATCTTCCATAGAAAACATCCGCTGGTTGCCATCATTTCTTGCTGGTTTGATGAGACCTTGCTCTTCGTAATATCGGATTTGTCTCGCCGTTAAATTCGTCATATCCATCACAACACGAATAGGAAAGCAGGCTTGTTTTCTAGATACAGATGAATCCACTCCCTCCCCTCCTTTTTTTATGATGGTCTCACTATTTTTTTAACGTCGCTAAATGCACATAGATGTCGCGAAGTGTCGTAAAGCCGAGTTCTTGTACGCGTAGTAAGCACTCTTGCCAAAGTCTCGCTGTCATCAACGAATCATGTAGAGCATGATGGCGTGTTGTAATAGGAATGTTGTAGAAGTTGCAGCAATCTTCTAAGGTGACGAGTTGCTCTTTATTTGCGACAACTCTTGTTAAAAAAGTCGTGTCGATTATTCGATGAGCAAACGGCATTCTCATCATCTTCCACGTCATATGCGACATGAATCGCTTTTCATGGATTGCGTGATGAGCAATTAATGTGTCGCCGCCGATAAATTCGTAGAAATTAAGTAACACGTCTTCTAGTGGCCTCGAGTCAGAAAGTTCCTCTGAAGTAAGTCCTGTTAATGTAAGGATTTCCTCTGAAGGTTCCATCCGACATTGAACCGTCGAATAAAAAATCTCTTCTTCTAAGATCGTTGCCCCCTGCATCTTCACAGCACCAATCGAGAGAATCTCATCGCCTTTATCGGGGGAAAATCCCGTCGTTTCAAGATCGAAAATCACAAAAGGCAACGAATGAATCGGCTGATCTAGTGCGTCATCATTTTTTAGCTCTCGTTGGATCTGCCGTAATTTCGCCAGATTACCTGCTTGAGATTGTGGTTGTGTCGATGCATACATTCCTGGGCTTAACCGAGTTGATAACTGTTTGACAAATTGCACCATGTGATTCAAGTTCATAACGATCGACCCTTTACCATGATGTCTTCAATGTATTGATAGAGTTCATGCCCTTCACGAATCCATTCCTTTAATCGCTTCTTCTCTAAAGCAGACAACTCATCAACTTTTACAAAGTGAATCCCGTCATATTCTTTCTGTCCACGTTGCCAACGCAAACGATAAGTCAGTAAGGAAGCAAGAGACTGTTGGTGACCTTTAATATGAGCATAAGAAGCAGGTAAGGTTTTCATCCGTTCCATTGTAGAAGATGCTACAATCCCCTCTTTAAGCGCCATTAAACGAAGACCATTTACATAGGGAAATAGCACAGTTTGTTTTAAATCAAGTTTCCCTTGGTGGACGCCTTTTGTCTCGGGTAACAGCTGCCCAAACAACCCAATTCCTTTTTTCACTCGCCCAGTATTTTCAAATAGGCGGTGGATGAGAGGCGGATATTCCTCAACGAGCTGAAACAACTGATGCTTCAAGTTTCCAACAAATGAGGTTTCGCCATAAAAGCACCTAGCATCCGCAACCGTCAACAAATAACGAAGCGATTCCCAAGTGTCGTCTTCTACCCATTCACTTAATTGACGTTTCCATGAAGCGACAGATTTACACCATCGATCATTAGAAGCCATCACATCACCGTCACATTGGCTGTATCCGATACGTTCTAATTCATGGACGATCGCTTTGCCTAACTCTAGAAAATAGGCTTGATATTCTGGATCATCTTCCTCATATAGTAAGCCATGATCTTGATCACTCCAATAAGATTGTTCATGACGACCCGCACTACCCATGACAAAGAAAGCAAAGTGAGTAGGAGGCGATCCCCACTCACTTTCTA
This sequence comes from Bacillus sp. FJAT-45037, assembly GCF_002797325.1. GTDB lineage: Bacteria > Bacillota > Bacilli > Bacillales > Bacillaceae_D > Alkalihalophilus. The sequence continues at coordinate 2,892,059 of NZ_KZ454938.1, forward strand.
CACTCTCTAATGCTTTATGAACCGCCCCATCAATTAGTTGATCATGTAACAACTGAAGGTCATGTGGGTCTTGCTCGATTAAAGACTTCTCGCGCAATCTCTTCACCCGTTCATCGACTTGTCGTAGGTTCATGTTGTTACTCAACATTTATGCTCCTGTCTTCTCTTGCGATTCTGGCATGCTCTCAGGATAGCCGTAGCTTCCGTGTTCACTCATATCTAGACCAAGAATTTCTTCTTCTTCAGATACACGTAAACCTCCAACAAGAGCTTTTGTAACCAGAAGTAAAAGGTACGATGCAATAAAAGCAAAGGCTCCACATGCGATGACGCTTAATGTTTGGACACCAAGTTGAGAAAAACCACCGCCATAGAATAAACCAGCACTTCCTCCATTTAACGCTGCTAACTGTGGTGTTGCAAAGAATCCTGTTGAGATCGTTCCCCAAACCCCTGCTACACCATGAACAGATAGGGCGAAAATAGGATCATCAATTTTTGCTTTATCAAACATTTTCATGCTGAAGAATACAATGAGTCCACCAATAATCCCGATAACAACTGCCGCCCAAGGGGCAACAAACGCACACGAAGCAGTGATGGCAACAAGGCCTGCTAATGCACCGTTTAAAATCGTTGGCACATCTGATTTACCAAGCATTGCCCACGTAATGAATAGGGCTGCAACTGCACCAGCTGATGCTGCAAGTTGAGTATTTAACGCGACATAACCAAAGAATGCACCGTCGACTTCTAATGTACTACCTGCATTAAATCCAAACCAACCTACCCATAAGATTAAGACACCTAATGCCGTATATACTTGGTTATGTCCAGCTAAATCGTTCACAGATCCATCTTTATTAAATTTCCCAAGGCGAGGCTTTAAAAGAATCGTTGCAGCAAGTGCCGCCATGGCCCCTGTTAAGTGAACAACCGTAGATCCTGCAAAATCTTGCTTACCAAGTTCTGCTAACCATCCGCCACCCCAAATCCAGTGTGCAACAACCGGATACACAAAGGCTGAGAAAAGAACTGCAAATACAATGTAAGCTGATAATTTTGCACGTTCAGCAAATCCACCAAAGGCAATCGTCAAGGCAATCGCTGCAAAGGCTAATTGGAAGAAGAAATCAACCGAACCAGCTAATCCATCAAACATCGTCGTATAGTCACCAAAGAAGAAATCACTTAGACCGATAAATGCATTCCCTTCCCCGTAAATAAAGCCATATCCTACTGCCCAGAAGACAAGTGATGCAATTCCGATTGTGAAGATAGTTTTACCTGCGATGTGTCCTGCGTTCTTCATTCGTGTTGAACCGGCCTCAAGCAGGATAAACCCACCTTGCATTAACATAACAAGCACTGCACAGATCATAATCCATACGTTATTCATCAAAAACATTTCCTCCATCGTACCCACTCCCCTTTTTTCTTTTTTCAGATGCTCCCTTATGCTGCGTATGTTCTAAGCGGTCGCTTACTTGTCGTCATGTAAGCTAACATCTGTTGTTAAGTCTCATTATACGTTCTGAATTTTCAGAATCTACAGTTGTGTAAGATAAGCTGACATGATATTTGATAAAGTATTATTCGTTGAAAGCGCTTTACCTCATTACTTATAAGCGTTTCTTAATAATAAAGTTAGTATGAAAAAGTGAAACAGAGAGAGAGTAATGAAGGGGGATTTTAAGTTCTCTAATCAAGTAAGGAGGTTTGACAATGATTCCAAATAACATGCAACAATCTGCACAAAATCAAGCTGGGAACATTCCATCGAATCAATTGCCCCATAACATGAGCCACGGGGGGCACGAGGTGTTTGATGCCCATGAGATTATTGCTCAATTAATTAATGTCATGGATCAATATATGATGTTTCGGTCTTTCATGAAAGATCAAGAATTGATTGAGATGCTCGATCATCAGTATGAATTTATTGAAAGCCAATACAACTTAATCGTTGATGCCTTCTCTACAGGAGCAAAGCCGGCTTGTGAATCCACAGATGTGTATCATATGTCCCAAAGCAATGACGTTGTCTTTGGTGTTCAACCGACTCAACCTAAAAAGCCAAACCGCTCCATCTCTGAAGTAAAGGAAGCTGGCTTATCTGCTCATATGCTTGGACTCATGAAAACAACTGCTTCAACCATGACTTTGACGTCTTGCGAGATAACCAACCCAGTATTACGCAGAATTTTAGCCGATACTGTACCCAACTTAATTGAGATGTCCTATGAAATATTCTTATATCAAAACAAACATGGCTACTATCAAGTCCCTCAATTAAAACAACAAGACATGCAAATGATGACACAAGCCTATGCACAAACAACTGAGCCACCACAAATGCCGAATACACAAGTACCACAGCAACCACCACAATCTAATCAACAAATGATGCAATAACGAAGAAAAGAACGCAGCCACTTCGCTGCGTTCTTTTGCTATTTAATAGAAATAAGCGTTCCGTTTACCACTTCATAACGAACACCATATTGAGGGAGAAGTACGTTGATAGCATCCTCATTTGATGGAAGTACATATTTTGGCGCTAAACTATGCCAGGGGATGAGGTTTTTCGGTTTTACTTGATCAATATAATACCTTAAGTCATCAGGGTACGCGTGGCCTGATACATTGATGTTATTAAATGACACACCTTGATCTGCTAAAAACGTTAGCAATTGATCATATAAAGGATCGAATGGCCCGAGAGGAACACCATTTGCGTGGAAATAAGTCGCGCCCTCTAACGGCAGCTCATACAATTCTAAGATGTTATGGAAGCTATTTTGCACTAAATACTTTCCAGGTTCTTTTATCATATCTTCTGCCGTTACAGCCTGTACGCGTTCAAGCAACTCTGTTTGCCAAGGGGGCAGACTGTTTTCTTGCTGTTTTGCTAGCAAGCTCTCTGGCATATACGCATAGATCGTTTTGTCAAAATCAATTAGCTTGCTTATTAAATAGGCAGTTTCTACTTCAAATACAGTCTTTCGACTAGACTTCTCCCCCGCTAAAATCATGTTCTGTAAACGGTCGAGATTGCGGTGGTAGATATTAAAGATAGCTAATTGACTGTCTTTGCCTTTTAACTCATCATTCATCAATGTCGAGATATAACCTTCTGTCACTACGTTTTCTGGAGAAGCCGATTCTGAATCTTTAACTGTCGTTCCCTCCATGAGAAGAAGGTCTGGATTCTCTTTTTGAACTTTTTCAATCCAACGCTCATTTTTCTCCGGGTCCTGTCCGTGCTTACGAATATCACCAGAGATCACAATTGTTGCATCAGGAGTTTTCACTAGGAAAGAAGATGATCCGTAGCAATCATGATCGACAGGAATCGCCGTGATTGTAATCTCTCCAACTTTGATCGTTTCATTCTCAGCAATCGACGAAAGCTCTCGTTCTGGCCCGATCACAGACTCTCCAATTACTTCAAGCTCGCGATACAACTGTAGCCCTTTTTCAGATAGGTAGACAGGCGTCTGGACCGGTATGAGTCCCATTGCACCCATATGATCTAGATGCAAGTGAGAGATACAGACAATTGTTTCGAGATTTGTTTCCTCACGAGCTGGTAAGTCTTTCAAGGCTGGACCTGCACACAGCAGGTCCTCCTTATTGTAAAAGCCAGGGATTGCAGGGATTAAACCTAATCGTAGTGAATCAGAAATAATCTTCGCTGCACGTGAGTTAGTAATATGTGTCAATAAATTGGCTTGAGGATTGTACGTTAATCCAAAATCTGAAATCACACGACTGTTTCCGTAAGTGATCTCAACAATATTTCCACCGATCGTATCTAGTCCACCAAAGAACTGCACGGTCGTTTTTAACATAACAGACACCTCATAATTTTAGAATAATTAGTTGTTGCTAAGCTCTGCATTGGCGCGATCTTGTGCGCTTTGTAGGCCTTCTTCTACTGTCTTACGATCTAGAAGAATCTCTTCTAATTCTTCAATGACGATGTTACGAATTGTATTTCCACCTGGTACACGCCCAGTGAAGAATCCAGCGTCAAACTGCTCACCAGCAGCTGCATACTTAGGTTGCTCTTCGATGAATGCTTGATACTCATCTAGATCGTATGAAGAATAACGAACGGGTAGATAGCCTGTATCCATTGCCCAGTTAGCTGTTACATCGGTGCTTGTGATATGCTTCATAAACTCCCATGCCGCTGCCTTCTCTTCATCTGTTGCTTGGTCAAACATAATAATGTCGTTTCCTGCAAATCCTACCGCTTCTTTTTCTTCATGTGTCGGAAGGACTGTTGTCCCCCACTCAATGTTCCCATCTGCAGCTGCTGCTACGTGCGGAAGACCTGCGGAAGAACCGATGTATAGCGCCACATCACCACGACCGAACGGGTTAGACATGTATTGATCTTCACCAGCTGTACGAGCAAGACCATTATCAATCATATCTTTAATGAATGTCATGGCTTGAACACCTTCTTCAGACCCCATGTGAGCTTCCATTGCTCCCTCGTCAATATACTCTCCACCCATTTGAAGAAGTAATGCTTCAAATTCCATTTCATATGCATTTTCAAAGCCCATACCAACCATACCGTCGGCTTTCACCGCTTCAGAGATTTCCTTAATATCGTCCCAGCTTTCAGGTACATCAAAGCCATACTCATCTAATACATCTTGGTTATAGTAAAGAATGCGAGTACTCTTACTAAATGGTACCGTTACATACTCACCATTCCATGAGCTTGACTCACGGAAAATATCAATCACATCGTTTAGTTCATCTTCTGAAAACCCAATTTCCTCATCGTATACATAAGGATCTAATGATTGCACAAAATTATTTTCTACATAATCAGGGATGACATTCGTTGTTACTTGCGAGATCACAGGTAAATTGTTCGCTCGAGCTGATGCCATGATCGTTTGTTGTAAGTCGTTATAAGAACCTTGACCAACCGGCTTCACTGTGATGAACTCATGACTATCGTTGAATTCTTCAATGATTGCATTAACCGCTTCTTCATGTGGTCCATTCATCGCATGCCAGAAATCAATTTCTACTTCTGAATCTAATTCAACTGCAACTGTGCTACCTTCATCGTTTGCAGGCTCATCATCTGTTGATGAATCTCCACCTGTGCTTACATTTTCCGCACCATTGTTTCCACAACCAACTAACGCAACAGAAATACCTAAACCAAGTAACCACTTCTTCATTTGTCATACACTCCCTTTGTTTGTTTAGAAATTTTCATTATATGATGAACCCCAATAAAGGGCGCATTATCACTTTGGATTAGCCTTTGACACCAGAACGAGCCACACCTTGGATGATGTGTTTTTGCATGATGAAGAAGAGAATTAACATCGGCAAAATAACAATCGTTGAAGCAGCCATAAATAGCTCATAAATCGTTCCTGCTTCTGTTGTAAATGACGTCAAGCCAACTGGTAATGTGCGCATCTCTGTAGAGTTTGTCACTATGAGCGGCCATAAGAATGCATTCCAACTACCAATAATTTTCAATAAAGCAATTGTCACTAGAGCTGGTTTTGCAATAGGTACCATGATGTACCATAGAAACTTGAAATCACTACAGCCATCAATTTTTGCCGCATAAGATAAAGATTCAGGAATTCCTAAGAAATATTGACGAAGCAAAAAGATCGAGAAAATACTTGCAATCCACGGTACAATGAGCGCCTGGTAGGAATCAATCCATCCAAGATTCGCTACTGTGACAAAGTTAGGAATTAACAGCACTTCTCCTGGAACCATCATCGTTCCAAGCAATACAGCAAACACAATCTCTTTTCCGTAAAAACGCATACGTGAGAACGCATAAGCAGCTAAAATCGTTGTAATTAACTCACCAATTGTACTGATGACCGTTACAATCACACTATTAATGAAATATCTTCCAAAAGGAGCCATTTGCAGAGCTTGTCCGAAGTTTCCCCACCTGAATTCTGAAGGAATCCATACAGGAGGCATCGCCATGACTTCGTTTGGCGGTTTTAATGCGGTACTGATCATCCAGATAAAGGGCAAGAGCATAAAGAATCCACCGAGGCTAAGCATGATATAGATCGTACTCTTTGATAGAACCTGTCTTTCCATAACCGAACATCGCCTCCCCTCTTAGTTGTAATGTACTTTCTTCTTGCCAATATACAGCTGAACTAATGTAAACAAGAAAATAATCATAAACAAAATATATGCCGCAGCGGATGCAATTCCGAACTGCCATTCCTCATAAAACTTCTGATAGACGTAGTAAACAACTGTTAACGTGCTTCCGCCCGGACCAGGCTGGCCACCAAATAAAGCGAAGATCTCATCAAACACTTTGAATGAATTTATTATTGAGATAATCGATACAAAGAACATCGTTGGTGAAAGTAGCGGTAAGGTGATCGTCTTAAACTGTTCCCACTTCGATGCCCCGTCGACCTTTGCGGCTAGATAATATTGTCGATCAATGTTTTGTAAGCCTGCTAGGAAGATAATGATGTTAAAGCCTAGCCCTTTCCAAATACTTAAGATGATTAGAGCTGGCATCGCGTAGGTCGGATCTGTTAGCCACCTGATTGGATCAATACCAACAAATCCTAAGAAATAATTCATTAATCCGTAGTCTGAATGAAAGATCCATCTCCATACAATTGCTACGGCTACGACAGATGTGACGAATGGTAAAAAGTAGATGGTTCGAAATAAACTACGAAACTTAATTTTGCTACTTAATAGCATCGCAATCACTAGTGAAATCGCAATTGATGCTGGCACAACACCTAACACGAATATAATCGTGTTCCATACCGAGCGATGAAAGGCCGGATCATTCCAGAGATAGACAAAATTATCAAATCCATAGGCAAATACTTCATCATTAAAGAAATCATAATCTGTATAGAAACTCATTAAAAACGAACGAATAATGGGGTAGATATTAAAGGTCCCTAAAATAATTAGGGCCGGAAGAAGGTACAAGAATGCTTTGAATGTACTCTTCTTTGTTGGTCTCATCTCCACAACCTACTTCCTCCTCTCAAAGAAAACTACTGACAAACCTTCCCTGTCTCTTGATCAAATACATAAATGCGGTTTCTACGAACATTTAAATGAATGAGATCTCCCACCTTAATCTCTGCCTCTGGATCTATTAATGCTCGTAAGTCTTGTCCACCACACTGAACACGAATCATCGTATCTCGACCTACTGTTTCATAGTACGTCACTTCACCACTTACTAACGCATGCTCTTGATCTGTCACATAGAAGTCTTCCGGACGCATCCCTAATTCGATGTTTGTAGGAAGGCTCTTAGGTTGGCCTGGTAGTTTAATAGATGATTCATACCCATCAATACGAGCTCTCATCCCTTCATGACTCGTTGCCGTCATTAGATTAATAGGAGGATTACCAATAAATTTTGCTACAAACGATGTTACTGGCTCATGATAGATCCCTTGAGGAGACGCATCTTGCTGCAGGATTCCACCTGACATCAGCATTACTCGATCTGAAATACTTAACGCTTCTTCTTGGTCATGTGTAACAAATACAGCCGTAATGCCTACCTCTTGTTGTATTCGACGAATCTCTTCTCTCATTTCTAAACGTAATCTAGCATCTAAGTTTGATAAAGGCTCGTCTAGTAATAGGAGCTTTGGCTTTTTAACGAGTGCACGTGCAATCGCTACACGCTGCTGCTGGCCTCCAGATAATTGTCCTGGTTTCCTATGAGCAAGGTGATCAATCTGCACAAGCTTCGCCATATCCATCGCACGTTCTTCAGCTTCTTTTTTATTGACTTTCATCATTTTCAAAGGGAACATAATGTTTTTTAATACCGTTAAATGTGGGTATAAGGCATAGTTTTGAAAGACCATCCCAATTTCACGCTTTTCAGCTTCGATTTTTGTTACGTCGCGATCCCCAAAAATAATTTGACCCGCTGTTGGCTTATACAGCCCTGAGAGGAGCATAAGTGTCGTACTCTTTCCGCAACCACTTGGCCCAAGTAATGAAACAAGCTCTCCGTCGCGAATCGTTGTTGATAATTTATTCACAGCGACAACGTCATTGAACTTCATTGTCAGTTCCTTTATATGAATATCCATGTCGAAACCTCCTCTTAAAACGAGACACACAGTAATTCGTTTCCCTCTCGCCTCTACACCATCATCCTACCAGTGCATTGTTAACCCTCTTTGGGGGAAACATTAAAATACAATAAAGATTGTTGACATTTTATTTAATTTATGAGATGTTAAAATCTTATAACTACATCCAAAAATAGATAAACTTTTTTTGGACATTTATCGTACGAACCATTGATCTATCTACCTTTCTCAAAACACCTTAAAAGAAAGATAATTTCGATAGTTAAAAATACCATTTACAAACTTTACATTCTTAACTAAATACATACAAAAAGGCGACTGTTTCATAATGAAACAGTCGCCTTTACATTGGTCGAACGGTAAACCATTTAATCAGAAAAGGTAATAACATAAATAAAACAAGGACCCTGGTCATTTGTAGAGTCGCGACCATTGTTGGTTCAATTTGCAAGGCCGTAGCTGTTGATGTCATCTCTTTCGCACCTGCCGGAACAATGCTTAATTTCTATCTTGTACCAGCCATTCTAAATATCTAAACAAATGTATCTGGATCTGGACCGTATCGTTTCTCTTCATTTAACGCATCAAGTGCACTGACCTCTTCGTTCGTTAATTCGAAGTCAAAGATCTGACTGTTTTCTTCGATTCGTGTTGGCGTCACAGATTTAGGAATGGTGACGACTCTATGCTCGATATTCCATCTGAGGAGAATTTGAGCAGCTGTCTTATTGTGCACCTTAGCAATTTGTTGAACCGTTTTATTTGAGAAAATATCGCCTTTCGTTAACGGGCGCCACGCCTCGACTTGAATACCATGATTCATACAATAAGCACGAAGCTCTTTTTGCGTTAAATAGGGATGAAGCTCAATTTGATTGACCATTGGTTTGATTTCAACAGACTCCATCAACTCTTCTAAATGGGAGATCTGAAAGTTGCTGACACCAATGGCGCGAACTTTTCCTGCCTTATATAACGTTTCTAATGCACGCCATGTTTCGGTAAACTTCCCTGTCACAGGCCAGTGAACTAAGTAAAGGTCCAATACATCAAGACCAAGCTTCCCCATGCTTGTTTCAAATGCTTGTAGTGTCTTTTCATAGCCTTGGTCATCATTCCACACTTTTGTCGTCACAAAAATATCCTCACGGGGTATATCACTTGCTCGTATCGCTTCACCGACGCCTTCTTCATTAAAGTAGAACGCGGCTGTGTCAATGCTTCGGTAGCCTACTTTCAGTGCAGCTCTAATCGCTTCTTTGATTTCTGAACCATTTTCCGCCTTGTACACTCCAAGACCTAGCCATGGCATTTTCACACCATTATGTAAGGTTGTATGAGCTGTTTTCACATTCATTTTAATACCCCTTTCTTCTGATCAATCCTATATAATCGACTATTTATTCGGTAGTTGCCAATCTATCGGTTCTTCATCACGGTCGGTTAAAAGCTTGTTAATCGTTGAGAATGGTCGACTCCCAAAAAATCCACGCCTCGCTGAAAAGGGACTCGGGTGTGGTGAAATAATGATTGGATGCCGCTCATTTGTTATTCGGTCTTGTTTCACTTGGGCATGCTTTCCCCAGAGAACAAAAATGACAGGCTCATCTCGCTCATTCAATACATCAATTATATAATTTGTTAGTAGCTCCCATCCCTTGCCTTTATGAGAAGCAGCTTGTCCCTTTCGAACCGTTAACACCGTGTTCAAGAGCAGTACTCCTTGGCTTGCCCACGGAACAAGATAGCCGTTATCAGGTGGTCTACAGCCTAGATCTTCTTGAAGTTCTTTAAAGATGTTCTTTAAAGATGGTGGAATTTTAACCTCGGGCCTGACAGAAAAACTTAAGCCATGCGCTTGATCTGGACCATGATATGGATCTTGACCAAGAATAACGACTTTTGTTTCAGCATATGAAGTTAATTCTAAGGCTTGAAAAAGGTCATCTTTCTTAGGATACACCGTTCCAGATTGATATTCTTGTTCGAGAAACGTTTCAAGATCTTGAAAATACGGTTGTTCAAACTGTCCTTGAAGCAACTCATTCCAATCATTCTGTATTCGACTCATTGATCTTAACCTCCTGCACGAAACAAATATGTCCAAAGTATAACATGAGGGACATAGCTCTCCCTTACTTCGTGCTCCTGCCTTTCTAGGTGAATAGCATCATGACACTAGTGTCGAAAAATAAGAAGAACCAGTACATATTGACTGATTATTCAGTCTTCTATTGTGGAAGTTTTACTGCGGGTGATATAATGACAGTGACATATATTCCCTATTTATCCTTGCGTTTCTATACACCTTAGCAGACTCTTAAATAATGAGTCCTACCAGTCGTCCGTTCACTGTGTAGGGCTCTTTTTTTTAAAACTTTTTTCGGGGGGTGATTGAGGTGTTGGAGTTACTAGAGCAGTTGTTGACATTACTCGTTCTTGCTGCCAGTTGCTTCTCTACCGTCATGTTAGGAATAAAACATTTAAAAGAAATCAGAAAAAAACCAAAGAAAAGAAGACGATTTCCTTGAGGAAATCGCCTATCAAATATGTTGCCTACGTGTTCATTATAATACGAGAGAGATAGATATATACAAGTTTTTTTCTTCATGAGTGAACGTGAGGAAAATAGGGATCTATGTCACCCACTATTTATCACAGAAAGAGGAGGGATTCATTTGAGTAAAGTTCGCCTCATTCCGTATACAGTTGATGAAGTATTAAACGATACAAAAGTTGTGCCCCCTGGCATTACATTAATTGAAGCCCCGTCAATCTGGGAGCAAGGATTTAAAGGGAGTGAGTCCGTTGTCGCTGTTCTTGATACAGGTTGTGATCGTCATCATCTTGAATTCAAAAATCAAATCATTGATGGCTATAATTTCACCTCAGATGACGAAGGAGATCCGACTAAATTTGATGATTATAGCGGACACGGAACGCATGTATGTGGCACGATTGCCGCAGCTGAAAATGGAGAAGGTGTGATTGGTGTAGCCCCCATGTCTAAGCTTCTTGTCGTGAAAGTATTAAGCGGAAAAGGTTACGGGGAGACGAGTTGGGTCATTGCTGGCATTCGCTATGCAATTAAATGGAGAGGCCCAAACGGTGAACGAGCCCGGGTCATATCGATGTCACTTGGAGGGCGAATTGATACACCGGTGCTTCACCGAGCGATTAAAGAAGCTGTTGCTGAGAATATTATGGTGATTTGCGCAGCAGGCAATGAAGGGGATGGCGATCACACAACCGACGAGTACGCCTACCCTGGTGCTTATCCCGAAGTCGTCCAAGTTGGCTCGGTCACACTTGATGAACAGATATCAAGGTTCAGTAACACCAATTGTGCGATTGATCTTGTTGCTCCAGGAGAGGGGATTCTCTCCACGTACCTAGACAACGGTTATGCCACCCTATCCGGAACCTCGATGGCCACTCCTCATGTAGCGGGGGCTTGCGCTTTATTAATTGAGAAATGTGAAAAGGAATTTGAGCGACCTCTTACAGAAGTTGAGATGTATGCTCAATTGATTAAACGGACCGTCTCTTTAGATGTAGATAGAAGAGCGGAAGGAAACGGGATTCTTAAGCTTACTTCTTTTGCTTCTTCTTTAAGGAAAGAAAAACAAACTGTTAACTATCATCACAACTAAAAAAGCCGAGGCTGGGACAAAAGTATTTCAACTTATGGAATTCCGAACATTATGGTTGCGGCTTATGTAAACCGCTCCTGAAATATACTTCGCACTCGCGAGGAAGCTGGTGAGCCCCTTCGTGCTTCGCACTTCAGTGTCTCACCTATGCTAATACCCGCCAGAAGTCTACGTATATTTCATCCGCTAAATTAGCGCTTTGTTCGTATCCTGAGTTAAATACTTTAGTTAAGTCCCAACCTCGACTTATCTTATTATTTCTTTGGTTCATCTTCTTTTAAGCCGAGAATCCATGTTGCTACGAACGCTCCACCTGCTGCAATGAGAATACCGATTGCATAGTTAATGATGTTCGATGTACCAAATGGTGCTGCGATGGCAAACATCGGAATTCCTGTTAATCCATATGCATTTGTGACTACATTGGTGAACACCACATAAGCTCCACCTAAGGCGCCACCAATTGCTGCTCCGATAAACGGACGCATGAAGCGAAGGTTAACACCGAAAATAACTGGCTCAGTAATACCTAGGAAAGCTGAGAAGGATGCTGGAATAGCAATCTCTTTTATTTTCGGGTTTTTTGTCAAGAAGAAGACCGCCAAACCCGCTCCGCCTTGTGCAACATTGGCCATTGCCCAAATCGGTAGCAAAAAGTTGACGCCAAAGTCTGCAATAAGGGCTGCCTCAATCGCGTGGAAGCTATGATGAACCCCTGTAATAACAATCGTTGAGTACAACCCACCAAAAATTAACCCGGCAAAAATTCCTGCTGTGCTATAAATGAAGTCAAGACCCCATGTTAAACCGCTTCCGATCATTGTTCCAAGCGGTCCGATGAACAGCATCGCAATAAATCCTGTTAAAATAACTGTCACAAACGGCGTAACTAGTAGGTCGATCGCATTCGGAACAACCTTACGTACGTTTCGTTCGATCTTACTCATTATGTAGACGACAAGAAGGATAGGAATAACCGTTCCTTGATAACCAAGTAAATCTACATTCATTCCGATAAACTGAATCGTTTCAGGTTCGGCATCAGCTAGTGTCCAAGGATTCAAAAGAGATGGGTGAGTCATAATTCCACCCAGAACCGCACCAAGGTAAGGATTCGCGCCAAATTCTTTCGCCGCACTAAAACCAATCAAGATCGGTAAAATGATAAAGGCTGCACTAGAAAACATGTCTAAAAATAAAATCCACGGACTATCAGCTGGTACCCATTCAAATGCTTGCATCATCCCAAGTAGACCCATTAACAAACCACTTGCAACGATCGCTGGAATGATCGGAACGAAAATGTTCGATAATGTTCTAGCAATACGAGCAAATGGATTCATTTTCTTCTTTGCCGCTTCTGCATGATCGACTTGTCTCTCTCCGCCATCTGTATCTTTAGAGCCGACACCTGTTATCTGCGCAAACTCAGCATAGACCTTATTGACAAGGCCTGTCCCAAAAATAACTTGATATTGACCTGATGCTTTAAAAACCCCTTTTACACCTTCGAGCTCTTCGATTTGTTCTTTATTCGGTTTATCATCATCATTTAGGACAATCCGAAGTCTTGTTGCACAATGTGTAGCACTGATCACATTATCAGCACCTCCAAGTAACTCGACGAGCTCTTGGGCTACTTTTTTTGTATCCATTTTTATTTCCTCCCTAATTGATCTTGTCTATAAAGTTTGTAGAAATAGAATCATTATCCATACATGCAAAAAAAGACCTAAAATGAACAAAGAGGACGGATTTTGGGTAGACGTCTCCCTTTCATTCATTTTAGGTCTTGCCTGCTTGATCAGTAACAATCCCACGTATGTTGTTTTCGCTTACATTGTAACCGCACCGACCAAATCAGTCAAATACTTTCGTTCACTTATTAGGCTTTTTGTTTTTAATAACGATTTCCTCAACCGAAACATGACGTCTTTCTTGAAGGTTGTGGACGATAATTTCAGCAACGTCTTCTGGTTGCATCATCAACTCACGCTTTTCCACAGGCAAAATCCCTTCCCAAAATGGCGTGTTCATTCCACCCATATAAACTCCACTCACTCGAATCATCGTGTGAGCTAATTCTGCTTGAAGGCTTTCTGTGAACCCACGCACAGCAAATTTACTTGCTACATACCCCGATTCATTCGCCTTCCCAAGTCGTCCAGCAGTTGAAATAATATTAACGATCGTTCCTTTATTACGCTTTTTCATCTCAGGTAAAATGGCCTGTGTGCAATAGATTGTCCCTTTGACATTAACATCAATCATCGTACTAAGATCTGGTTCAGACAAGTCCTCAGCTAAACCAAAGAACCCCACCCCTGCATTATTGATAAGCATATCAACCTTACCTACCTCGTCCTCAATCTGAAAAACGATACGGGTCACATCTGATTTGTCAGTGATGTCACCTTCGTATATAGAATAATGCTTTGAGTCATTTTCGATGGTTGTTCGTAAAGTTTCACGTGATCTCCCCACTAAACAAACATGTGCACCGATGCTCATGTATTGCTTGGCGAGGGCCGCTCCTAATCCACTGCTAGCACCTGTAATCATAACAACTTCTTTTTCCATGCTCCCACCACCTGTATTCTTTTTCGCTCATAGGTAAAAGGATTGCCAACTGACAATCCTTTTACTTAAATCAAAAAATAAGATGAGCCATTAATACGACAACCGGTAAAGTTATCAATGTACGCTCGATAAAAATAATCACAAGATCGATGAACTTAACCGGAAGCTTCGATGCAAGCAGTAATCCACCAATCTCTGACATATAAATTAACTGCGTGACGGACACACAAGCAATGACAAAACGAGTGAATTCACTTTCAATGCTACTTCCGATAATCGCTGGTAAGAACATATCAGCAAATCCAATAACTATTGTTTGAGCGGCAGCCGCTGCTTCTGGAACTTGCATCAATGTAAGGAGCGGAATAAATGGTGCCCCTAACCATTGGAAAAGCGGTGTGTATTCAGCCACAACAAGAGCAACGGTTCCAATAGCCATAACAACTGGAATGACGCCAATCCACATGTCTAGAACGTTTTTGACGCCACCTTTTAAGTTTGTCAACACTCCATTATTCGTTGTCGCTCGAACAAGCGCTTGATGTAGCCCTGTTTGAAACGATGCTTTGAAGCTTTGTTTTTCTTCTATGTCTGCTTTCTTATCCGTAAAATACGTGTCTGCCTTTCTCGATAGTGGTGGAATTCGTGGTAAGATAACCGCTGCCACAAAACCAGCAATGACAATCGTTCCATAATATTGTAAGAACAAATGATCAAGATCCATATACGTTAAGATAACAATACTAAAGGTAATCGATACAACAGAGAAAGTTGTCCCAATGACAGCAGCTTCTCGTTTCGTATAATACCCATCTTCATATTGTTTATTGGTCAATAGAACACCAATCGTTCCATCTCCCATCCATGATGCCATACAATCGATTGACGAGCGCCCAGGCAATGTAAAAAGTGGACGCATAATCCGGTTAAGAACCGAACCAACGAGTTCCATTAATCCAAAGTTCATAAGCAATGGTAAGAAGAATCCCGCAAATAAAAAGACGGCAAAGAGAATCGGAATGAGCTCATAAACAAGCAACCCACCTGTATCATCGGACCAAATAAAAGCTGGTCCCGTTTCTACCAACGTCAAGATAAGAAACAGAACACCGATTGTACGAATGATTGTCCATGTCCAACCGACATCAAATAAAGCCCGAGCAATCTCACTCTTTTGAACAAATGACGGCTTCTTCGCCACAACGAATAGGTTTATCAGAATTGATACGGTCAGTAAAATCGCCATCAGCAAGGGCAACACATCTGCTAAAGCCCCTTCGACCATACCCGCTAAGAATGCCACAGGAATAGTGATGGCTCCATCGATCACAATAGGTGTCATAAATAGCAAAATCCCTATAAGTGACGGAATAATAAATAATAAGTAGTGCTTGGCTTCGAATGTTCTCTTTTCCTTCTGATAAGAAACCGAGTTTGTATTGTCTTTCATTTTAACCGTACCTTTCTCTTAGTGGTCTATCGGCGAAATGATTGATCAATCATCCGACCGTATAATTATGCCTTGATCTCAAAGAAAAAAGTCTACACACTCCCCTGACAAGAGCAGGTGCAGACTTTGTTTTTTTATGTTTTCTTAGTATAACATCCAAGCTTTTAGTTGAACAGATGTAGGTTTTTCCGATTTGAATGAAATACCTAGCTCATCGGCTTCAGGGTAGATGCGCGCGGTAAACACCTCTGCCCCGTCATTAATAAATACTTCAATCGTCGATGAATCTAAAAACACACGAAGATTTTGAAGCGCGTCAAGATAACAATGACGTTCTTCTATTGTCTTGCCATCGACGAAACTAACACGCGTTAACGTGAATTGTTTCTTTTCTGGTGAATAAATAATCGAAGCATGATTACGCAACTCAATGGTCAGATCGCTTGTTGGATTGCCCAGTGTTTCAAGCTCTAGCTCTAAGCGCTCTCCTTCAATTCCTGCAAACGCTTGAGAAGTCGAGTCTAGTTGCACTTGATCATAGTTTACTTCTTTTTGACGCAATTGCTTCAATTCCTCAACCGGCAATTGATACAACTTGCCTTCTGTTAAGCGGAGTTCACGCGGGATCGTCATGGCGTGAATCCATTTATGCTCAATCGTCGGATGGTCTTCTTCCCGCTCTTCAGGCATACCTAGCCAACCAAAGAGAATGCGACGTCCTTTTTCATCTTCTGTTGTTTGAGGGGCATAAAATTCAAACCCTCGATCCATTTCAACAAATTCTCCGTGATTATACCGAACGTTCTCGTAATCCATCTTCCCAACAAAGTATCCAGCTTGGTAAATATTGTTGTAAAGCATCCCTTCTGGTTCAATCCCTTGTGGAGAGAAAATGAATACATCTTCGCCATCAAGCTCGAATAGATCGGGACATTCCCACATATAACCGAAATCTTCAATCGATCCCATATGTGCTCCCGCGATCGCTCCGAGATGCTCCCAAGTATACAAATCTTTTGAACGCATGAGCGCTACTTTCCCTGTTAACTCTTTGCTTTGCGCTCCTACAACCATATAAAAATCGTCTCCACGCTTCCACACTTTAGGGTCGCGGAAATGAGCGGTATACTCATCAGGTAATTCAACGACGACACCTTTTTTCTCAAATGAATAGCCATCTTTCGATTCAACCAGTACTTGGTAACTTTCACGCTCGTTATTTTCATCTTTCACATTTCCGGTATAAAACAAATACATCTTCCCATCATGCTCAATCGCACTTCCTGAATAACAACCATTCTTATCAAACCAATCACTTGGTGCCAAGGCGATATCGTGGTGCTCCCAATTCACTAAGTCCTTTGATGTATAATGCCCCCAAAATTTTGTCCCATGTCCTGTATGAAACGGATTCCATTGATAAAACAAGTGATATTCCCCGTTAAATTGAATAAAGCCATTTGGGTCATTAAGTAATCCTACTGGTGGCATCAAATGATAGCCTAATCTAAATCGGTCATTTTGAACCGCTTCTTTATGTTTTTCTACTTCTTCATATGCTAGTTTTTTTAATTCTTGATCGCGATTACTCATCGTCTAATGTCTCCTTTGACGGCCATAACGCCATTCGTTAATTCATCTTCTACGCGTTATCGTATCGTAGTGACGTAAGACGTGCAACTCCTTCGCTATCCAAAATCTTTTTTAAAAGCAGAAACTTTTCACTGAAGCTGACTTTAAGTTATAATTCATATAACATATCTGTTTAATAAGGATTAAGGAGAGAAGCTCACTATGACAGCAAAAATTTATGTGATCCATGAAAATGATGAATGGACAGAACCACTTCGTCAGGAACTAGAAAAATTGGAGCACCCTTTTGAAACATGGCATCTTGATCAAGGAAAAATTGATTTATCAAAAGAGCCACCAGAAGGCATTTTCTATAACCGAATGAGCGCTTCCTCGCACACACGTGAGCATCGATTTGCAGCAGAATTTACTGGGGCCGTTCTTGATTGGTTAGAAGCCCATGGTCGAGTTGTTTTAAATACGAGCCGTGCATTAAAACTTGAAGTCAGCAAAGTCGCACAATATACATCGCTCGAATCATTTGGCATCGAAACCCCCAAAACACTCGCTGCAGTCGGCAAAGAGCATTTACTTGAAGCGGCAAAAGCATTTGTGGGAGCTCCATTCATTACAAAACATAACCGTGCTGGGAAAGGGCTTGGCGTACAACTGTTTGAAAACCTAGACGCTCTTAGTCACTATGTCAACGGCCCTACATTTGAAGAGCCGATTGACGGAATTACCCTTCTGCAACAATATGTGAAGGCGCCCGATTCCACGATTACCCGCTGTGAATTTATCGGTGGTCGTTTCTTCTATGCCGTACAAGTTGATACGTCAGAAGGATTTGAATTATGCCCTGCAGATGCGTGCCAAATCGGCGACACCTTCTGCCCGACGACCAATGACCGACGCGATAAGTTTACAATTTTGAAAGATTTCGATGATCCAATCATTTATAAATACGAAGCATTCTTACTAGCCAACGACATTCATTTTGCAGGCATTGAATTTATTCGTGATCATGAAGGGGCGCTTTACACGTATGACGTGAATACGAATACGAATTACAACCCTGATGCCGAACGCAAGGCTAATCTGTTTGGCATGAAGGAAATTGCTAAGGTGTTAACAGAGCAACTTGAACAACATTATTTAAAGTAAACATAAGCCAGGCCTCTATTATTGGGAGTCCTGGCTTCAATGCCTTACATTCTCCATTTCTTTCTTTCCGTTTGTCAATCCGTAGCAAGTTGGTTTAAAACTTCAGATGAAACATCTAGTTTTACTCTTTAGTGTAATCAAGTATAATAGGGGAACTTATGCGCATGATTGGTTTATTAGAAAAGGAGTGTCACATCTATGACAATGAAGAAAACATTAACTATTGCAGGTTCAGATACAAGTGGGGGAGCCGGTCTACAAGCTGACCTCAAAACCTTTCAAGAATTAGGGGTTTATGGGATGAACGCCTTAACGGTAGTCGTCGCTCAAGATCCTCATAACCACTGGAATCATGAGGTCTTCCCTCAGAATGTCGATCATCTTGAAAAACAACTGGAAACGATCTTAGCCGGAATCGGTGTTGAGGCCGCTAAAACAGGTATGCTTGGATCAACAGAGATCATTGAACTCGTTGCTAAAAAAGTCGATCAATACAATGTAACAAACTTGGTTGTTGACCCCGTGATGGTGTGTAAAGGAGCAGATGAGGCTCTAAATCCAGAGACGGACGCATGTTTACGGGATGTCCTTGTTCCAAAAGCCTTGGTCGTTACCCCAAATTTATTCGAAGCTGCTCAATTAAGCGGTCTTGGTACGATTACAACCATTGAAGAAATGAAAGAAGCAGCTGCAGCGATTTATAAGCTCGGAGCAAAACATGTGGTTGTTAAAGGCGGAAGTAAACTAGCTCATGACAAAGCTGTTGACGTCTATTTTGATGGCGAAGAGTTCACTCTTTTAGAATCGGATAAAATCGATACAACCTTCACTCATGGAGCAGGTTGTACATTTGCCGCTGCCATTACGGCAGAACTAGCAAAAGGAAGCTCTGTTAAAAATGCCATCCATACAGCAAAAGATTTTGTTAATATAGCGATTCAACATTCGTTCCGTTTAAATCAATATGTTGGACCGTTAAAGCATATCGCTAATAGAAAATAATCCACTGTGTAGGCCTGACAACCATATCAGGCCTACTACTTTGTATGAAAGGCTGTGAATTGATGAACCAATCGGAACAACGAATTGGCGTTCTCGCTGCTATATTTGCTTATTTACTGTGGGGATTTCTTCCACTCTATTGGAAACAACTTGAACACATTAGTCCAGGTGAGGTGCTTGCTTACCGTATTATTTGGTCGCTTGTTTTCATGCTAATAATCTTAGCTGTCCGCCAGCAGTTAGGGCATTTTATTCAAGAAATTCGTCGGTTATTTTCAAACAAAAAACAAGTAACTGGCATGATTTTCGCCTCGATCTTTATCTCAATGAATTGGTTTGTTTTTATTTGGGCTGTAACGAGCGAACGTATGGTTGAGGCTAGTCTCGGCTATTATATCAATCCTCTTATTAATGTGTTACTTGCGATGATTTTTCTTGGAGAACGCTTTAACAAGTGGCAAGGCACTTCCATTATCCTTGCGTTAATTGGGGTATCAATTATGACTTTATACTACGGCGTCATTCCCTATGCTGCCTTTCTACTCGCCATTACGTTTGGTCTATA